>CAYSXI010000033.1:2984-35847 GCA_964434955.1 uncultured Pirellulaceae bacterium | reverse complement strand
AGAAGTTTTTATTTCTGAAAATGGCTCATCTACTTACCGACGACCAAATTGATGTTGTCACGAAGGCTTTTCTTGGTCTGACGGTTTCCTGTGCTCGCTGCCACGATCACAAGTTCGATCCGATCAGCCAGAAAGATTTCTATTCGCTCTATGGAATCATGATGAGTTGCCGTCCGGCAATGGTAACGATTGATACCGAAACGGAATTGAGTCGCCACCGAGAGCAGTTGAAGGCACTGAAACCACAAATCAAAACCGAGTTAATCCGGCTTTGGCGAGCGGAGCTACCGACTCTCGAGGCGCGGCTTGGAAAATGGACCGACAAACCCGAAAGCGATGACAAGCTTATCACTGGACTTTTGACTGCTTCGGCAAAAAACCCAACGCGACCGCTTTATCCCCTTGGAAAACTTAGAAGTACAAAAAAGGCTGACTTCGAGTCCGCATGGAATTCCATCCGCGCGCAGTTTGCGGAAAGCGACAAGGCGCTGAAGAAGCGGAACGACACACAGCGGAACGCAAAATGGCATCTGAAGTCGGACTTTGAAAAGTGGTTTGCCCACGGTAACGGGCTTGAAGAATTCGCTGCCCCGGCGGGTGAGTTTCAGATCGCGCTTCAAGGAAACATGGCGATTGAACAGATCTTGCCGGCCGGCGTTTATTCGAATCTTCTGTCGACAAAACACAACGGGGTTTTAACTTCGCCCAGCTTTGACATCCAATCTGAGGAGTTATGGGTTCGCGTCTCCGGTGGCGGAAATTCGCGAGTGCGATACGCCGTTCAACATTATCCCCGCGTTTCCGGACCGGTTTATGCTGCCCACAACATCAATCATCGCGAGTCGCGTTGGATTCGTTGGGATATGAAATACTGGAAGGGTGACCGTGTTTACGTGGAAATCGCAACGGCCAATGACCTTCCGGTGGAAGCCAGAAGTGTCGAAAGATCCTGGTTCGGAATCACCGACTTGATGACGGTCAATGGCAGTCAGCCGCGACCCAAAGACGAAATGGCTGAGTTTCTAGAACCCCTGTTTCGTGACGACCAATCGGTGACGGATGCTTCCCAACTTGCGGGTCGCTACGTTGCTGCGATTCGCCGATGTCTCGAGAATTGGGAGCAAAATCGAATTACGGATTCTGAAGCGCGATTTCTGAATTATTTTGTTCGCTCGGGACTGCTCAACAACGCGCGAAACACGGATGGACGTTTGAACAAGTTGATCGTTCGATACCGAGCCCTAGAAGAACGGATCCGTGTTCCGACACGTGTTCCTGGAATTGTTGAAGGCGAAACCGCGGATCACGCATTATTCGTTCGTGGAAATCACAAGAAGCCAGGTAAGTCGGTTCAGCGAAGTTATCTGGAAGTCTTTGATCAAAGCCCCTTTCCAAAAGGTCAAAGTGGTCGACTCGAGTTGGCCAACAAGCTGACGGCCGACGATAATCCTTTGCTTTCGCGGGTGATGGTCAATCGACTATGGCACCATGTCTTCGGGAATGGAATCGTTTCGACGCCTGATAACTTCGGCCTCCTGGGCGCGAAGCCAACCCATCCTGAGTTGCTGGATTATTTGGCCCGAAAGTTTCAACGGGATGACCACTCGATCAAGAAACTATTGCGACTCTTGGTGACCAGCGAAACGTTTCGACAATCAAGCCTTGCGACCGCCGAGGCTCGGGCGAAGGACCCGCAGAACCAATGGCTTTCCCATATGCGAATCCGTCGTTTGGAAGCAGAGTCGATCCGCGATTCGATGCTTGCCATTTCGGGAAAGCTGGACACCCGACTTTATGGGGCGTCGGTCAGGGCGAACGAGTCGCGGCGAAGCGTTTACGTTCGATCGCAAAGGAACGCGATGCCGGCGTTACTGGCGGCGTTCGATGCACCCGCTCCTTTTAGCACAAAGGGGAAGCGTGACGTGACCAACGTGCCGGCCCAATCGCTTGCTTTGATGAACGACCCCTTTGTCCACGAACTGGCAAAGTCTTGGATGGAGGAGATGCTTCGACAAACAAAAGACATGCCGGATTCAAAGCGAATCGATTTCGTGTTTGAACGAGCGCTCGGACGGCCCCCGTCCAACGATGAACGGAGCCAGGCCTTGAAATACATCGATTCGACATTAACGGCAAATCGAACGGCTATTCGATCCCTTCGAAACCTGGAGTTACGAATGATTCAGCTAGAGAAGGAACGCAAAGCATTCGTTGAACCCATTAAGAAAGTCATTCTTCAAGCAAGAATTCGACAGGGGCAGGACGTGAAACCTGTCGGTCCCGAACCCCTGATGCACTGGACCTTCGAAACGGGATTTCGCGAAGAACTTTTGAGCGTTGATACCAAACCGGTCGGCAACGCGCGGATCAAAGACGGCAAGTTGATACTGGATGGAAAATCCTTTGTGGCCACAGAGCCCATCACGAAAGACATTGCGGAGAAAACCCTGGAAGTCTGGGTCACATTGGACAACTTGAATCAACGTGGGGGCGGCGCGATCAGCATCCAGACTCTGGATGGAAACACGTTTGATTCGATTGTGTTTGGTGAACGACAACCGGGCGAATGGATGGCGGGCAGCAACTTTTTTGCGCGAACTCAGGACGTGGGCGGGCCGAAAGAGGTCCAGGCGACCGATGACCCGGTTCACGTTGCCGTGGTCTATTCAAAAGACGGAACGATCACCTGTTATCGAAACGGCCTGGCCTATGGAAAACCCTACCGCAAGTCCGGACTGCAGAAGTACACGGCTGGCAAATTCCAAATATTGTTCGGAATGCGGCATGGCACCAGACAAAAGCCAACTTCGCGACTGGCGGGATCCATTCACGAAGCGAAGTTTTATGACCGGGCTTTGTCCGCCAGCGAAATCAAGGCCTCGGCCCTTGGCGATCCCAACTTTGTTTCTCAAAAACAGCTAGTCGCCCAGATGTCGAAGGAACAGCAGAGTCGCTGGAAGGAAATGAATGCTGCCATCAACTCGACGCGGGCACGACTGGACGAAACCCAACACTCGGTCCGTGTGGAGGCAAATGCCCACTGGCATGAGCTTGGCAAAGCCGTTTTCAATCTTAAAGAGTTTATCTACTTGCGATAACCGAGGCCGTCATGACGCATCTTTGGACACGCCGGGAAGCATTGCAGCGAGCATCGACCGGTTTCGGCATGCTCGCTTTGTCGGGGCTCATGGCAGACCCGGCTTACGCGACGATCCAAGTATCAGAAGATAAAGCAACGATTCCGCATTTCCGGCCGCGAGCAAAAAACGTCATATTCTGTTTCATGTCGGGCGGCGTTTCTCACATCGATTCCTTTGATCCGAAACCGCGGCTCCAAAAAGAAGCGGGCAAACCGATGCCGATGAAGGTTGAGCGTACCGTGTTCAACAACAACGGCAATATTTTTCCTTCGCCTTTCAAGTTCCAGAAACACGGCAAATCGGGAATTCCTGTCAGCAACATGTTTCCCGAAATTGCGAAATGCGCTGACGAGCTGGCCGTGATTCGATCGATGACCAGCAAAGTCAATGAACACGCGCAGGCAAACTGTTTCATCCATACCGGTTTTCCGTTTATCGGCCATCCCAGTGCGGGCGCCTGGGTTAGCTACGGCCTGGGTTCAGAGAACAAAAACTTACCAGGATTCGTGGTTCTCCAGAGCGGAGGAGCGGCGATTCCTCACGGCGGAGTTGGACAGTATGGCAATGGTTATTTGCCGGCCCATCATCAAGCATCAATCATTCGTTTGGACAACCAAGAACCGGTCAAAAACATTCTTCCGCGAGGCAAAAAGAGTCTTCAGCGAGCGCGGCTCGATTTCATTCGCAAAATGGATCGCGGATTCGCCGATTCCATCAACAATCAATCTCAGGTCGAGGCGGCCATCCAGAATTATGAGACCGCCTATCGAATGCAAAGTGCCGTTCCGGAGCTCTGTGATTTGAAAGGCGAAACGGAAGCAACACGAAAACTTTACGGGATTGATTCGCCGGATCGGCAGACGGCGGCGTACGCTCGGCAATGTTTGATGGCCCGGCGTCTGGTCGAGAGCGGGGTGCGATTCATCGAACTCAGCTGCATCACCGAAGGCATTGGAGCGGGAGGTGCGGCCAACCCCTGGGATCAACACGGGGATCTTGCCCGTGGCCACAAAGCCGTGGCGCAACAGGTTGATCAGCCAATTGCCGCTTTAATCAAAGACTTGAAGCAGCGCGGCCTGTTGGAAGAAACGCTCATCGTTTGGGCGGGCGAGTTTGGCCGCACACCTTTTTCCCAAGGCGGCAATGGCCGCGACCATAATCCTTATGGATTCAGTGTTTGGTTGGCCGGAGGCGGCGTCAAAGGCGGGACGATTTATGGCGCCACGGATGAATATGGCTACCACGTCACCGAAAACAAAGCGACGGTGTACGACCTCTGGGCGACCGTACTTCACCTCCTTGGCATGAACCATCTTGACCTGACGTTCCGCTTCGGCGGCCGCGACTTGCGGCTCACCGATGTGCACGGAAATGTGATCAAGAAGATTATCGCCTGACCCTGCTAGGCTACCGGTTCGTCTTCCGGAATATTGACGGGCTTGATGCGAAACGTTTCGACGAGAACGGCATAAAGTGCCGGCACAACAAACAGTGTCAGGAAAGTCGCGACGATCAATCCGAAGATCATCAGCCAAGCCATCCCTTCCCAAAGTGGGCCAGCGGACGTCGCCAGCGGTATCAGGCCACCAATCGTTGTAGCGGTCGTCAGAAAGATGGGCAGCATCCTTTGCTTCCCTGCGTCGACGAGGCATTTGCGGAACTCCTGCTTCGTCAAACCCACAATCGGCCCGTTCGCGGTTCCGTTGGCACGCTTTTCCAGAACCTTCTTCTCAATCAAGATATCCGCGAATTCAATAAAGATAATTCCTGTATTGAGCACGATTCCAAAGAGTGACAACAATCCCAGTTGCGGCATGAATCCGATCGCGTTGTCGGTGATCCAAAGTCCAAACAACGCCCCAATCAGGGCAAGCGGTAGCGTCGAGATGATTGCGACCGTTTTCGACCAACCGTTGTATTGAATCACCAGGACCAGGATGATGATCAGAAATGAGATTCCAAATGAATTCATCATTTGTCCTGAAGATTCCTGACTATTCTCCAACGAACCGCCGACTTCAATTTCAAATCCGGCTGGCAGCTCGTCTTTGATCTTGTTGAATTCGGCTGATTTCAAGATGCGATTGACAACATCGTTACCCGAATAGCCTTCGCGAATTTCGCTTTTGACTTCGATCGTTCGATTCAAATCACGGCGTTCGATCTTGGCCGGCTTCCAGGCAGGCTCAAATGTCGCGATCGAGTTAAGCGGTTGCTTGCCGTTCTCACCTTCGACGAACACGGAACGAAGGATCGCCAGGTCTCCGCGATCTTCCTGTTTCAAGCGAAAGTAAACCGGAATCTGGTGATCGCCTTCACGGAAAGTGGAGAGCTGCAGGCCCGAGAAGTAAGCATTCAGTGAATCGGCAACGTTGGAATTCGTTACGCCAGCCAGCTTGGCTCGCTCTTCATCAATGTCGACGTCCATCTCGAATCCATCGATACCCCAGGTGTCATGGACATCCCAGGTCTCGGGTTGGTCGCGGACGATATTCTTGATGTCTTCCGTGATCGTGCGGAGTTGATCGATGTCGGCAAAACCGTCGCCCACAATTCGCAACACGAGAGGTGCGGCGGGGGGACCAAGCGACAGTTGCTTGGGAACAACGCGGGCTCCGGTAATCGGTTTGATGCCAAGTTTTGAATCACCTTCGTTGATCGCGTCCAAAACTTCGCGATAGAAATTCGGCGTTAAACGGCCGTCACTGGTACGAATCAGTATTTCAGAAACATTCGCCGAGGGAGAAGGAGGATCGGAAGCCAGTGCCCAGCGTGAGCCTCCAGTTCCAACCATCGATCGCATCGCTCGCAGGCGTTCAATCGGATTGCCCTCTTCGTCCAAAACCGGGTCGCCATTTTCATCGAGTAGTGGCGACAACTTGCGGACGAGCATTTCGACCTGTTTAACCACTTCGTCGGTTTGATCGATCGTTGAGGTCTCTGGCAACAAAATGTTGATCGCAAACTGGTCACGTCGATCCTGCGGAAAGAACTCGCTCTTGACGGTCAAACCATAGGGCTTGAAAGTCGATGGCGGCATGACCATGGATAGCATGACGACGGAAATCGCGATCGTGACCCATTTGGCCTTGATGGATAGTTGGCCCATCAAGCCGTATCCCCGAAGAATCAGGTTATCGCCAACGCTTTGGCTGTTGAATCTTTCCTGGGCTTCATCCGGGTTGCGACGTTTTTTGCGAATTCGGTTCCATAGCTGACCGGCCTGGAAACTAAGCCATGGCAAAATTGCCGAAGGCTTGTTTGGGTCGCGTGGAGCGCGGATGAAGGCGGCTGAAAGGATGACGCAGAAGGTCATCGCCAACACCCAGCTTAAAAGCAGCGTTACGGAAAGTGTCACCGGCAAACTGTAAATGTACTCTTTGCCACCGCCTTCGAGTGCGATCAGCATCGGAAAAAAGGCGGCGACCGTCGTGAGCGTTCCAGACAGCATTGGAAAGGCGAGCGTTTTCGCGCCTTCGACCGCCGCTTGGGATGGCGTCATTCCTTGCAGGATGTTGGTTCTTGTCTGGTCGCAGACCTGGACCGCGTTATCGACCAGAAGCCCAAGTGCGATGATGATCGAGGCCAATGAAATCTGTTCCAACTCGACGCCGAAGAGCGTAATGATCGCAATCGATCCGAGAACCACGACGGGAATATTGGCGGCCATGACCAGCGAGGTGCGCAGTCCGACGAAGATAAATACGACGATCACGACAATCACAATGGCGGAAACCACGTTGCCAATCACGTCACTGATCTTGGCGGATACATTTTCGGACTGATCGGAAACCGGCGTGATGCGAAGATCATCCGGGAGGATTTTGCTTTCCTCCAACTCGTTGAGTCGTTGATTGACCGCATCACAGATCGTAATGATGTTGGAGCCCTTTTTCATCGTGACGCCGAGCATCACGGCAGGATAGGAACCGGTTGTGTCGCTAAAGCGGCAGTTGGCTCGCGCGGGCTCCTCGTAACGGCGCTCCACGGTCAGGCCAAGATCTTCAAGGCTGACCTGGTTCAGTGAGTCCCCCGATTCGATCAAGCCGCCCACGATTGAGTTTATTTCGTCGACGGCGTTGAGTTCACCGCCTGGCTTGACCGTGAACTTACCCTGTTTCGTATCAATGCTTCCTCCCGGCGAAACGATGTTTCGATCTTCGATCAGCTTTCTCAAGGCCTGAGTGGTCAGTGAAAGTTTCGACCAGGTTCCCGCATCCGTCTCGATATAGATGGCTTCATCTCGGACGCCGTATTTTTCAACCTTTGCAACACCGTCGATGAGTCGAAGCGCGTCCCGAATTTGGTCGGCGTAAATTTCCAGTTCGCGGTCAGTATAGGCGTGCTCGGGAACAACCGCGTCCTGACCATCAAGCGGCACCTGGTAGATGGCCAGAACCATGATTGCCGTATCGCCGAACTCATCATCGACGACGGGTTTGATGTTCGGGTTCGGCATTTGAACTTGATTCACTCGAGCCCGAACTTTGTCCCAAACATTTGGAATATCCGAAGGTGGAATTTTGTCCTCAACCTCAACGTAAATCGTTGAACGGCCATTGATCGTGGTCGAGCGAACATTATCAACTTCTTCGATACCGTCCAGCTTTTCTTCGAGCTTGTCAGTGATCAGCTCTTCTACTTTCGTTGACGGGGCACCTGGCCAGCGCGTAGAAACGACACAGTTCCGAATCGTGAATACGGGATCCTCACGACGAGGCATCGTGTTGAAAGAAATGATCCCCCAAGCCGTCAGAAGAATAACCAACGTGACGACGACGGGACGATATCGCATTGCCAAACCGGCAAGATTCATTTGCGATCCTCCGAATCAACAATTCGCACAGGTTCTTTGTCTCGCAAATAATGCGCGCCGCGGATAACGATTTTCTTTCCGGTCAAATTTTCGTTTGAGGCGGATTTGATTTTTCGAATCGAAGAGGTTTTCTCATCTTCCGATTGGTCGATCACGTCGACTTTTACTTTCGAAACCGTTGATTCTCCCGAGTTCACGACAAAGACAAAATTGCCATCGGGCATGTGAGCAATCGCGTCCATCGGGACAAAGAATTCTTCCGCAACGGAATCGGTCCGTTCGCTGATATCGACGCGAACGAGATCGCCCGGCCGAAGCCCCCATTCCTTGCCGCGATCGAGGATAACCTTGGTGCCCGACCAATCGGTCAAAGGCTCGCCTTCTTTGTTCCGTAGCCGGCCACAGATTAGATCCTTCTCTGGATCCAACTGATTTTTGTCAAATGTAATCTGTTGAAAAACAAAGTTGCCTAAAAACGGAACTCGGACCAGCTCTGGTTTTACTTTGGCTTTGGTAACAACAAGCCCGTGGTCTTCCGGGATCCGATCGTTTCGGCCCTGCTTGCCATCTTTATCTCGAACGTGGACGTTCTCGATCTTCCAGACATAGAACGATCCATCTTCTTCTTTTTGAATCGCATCTTCGGGCACAAAATGGATCCCAAGTTCTGAACCGGGCAAGAAATCAAAATCGAGTCGCCAGATTTGATCGGTAAGTGCGTCCCCCTCGGAGGCAGCATTGGCAAACACGGAATCCTTTTTCTTGTTCATGATCAGCAAGGTTGCGGTAAAAGTTCGCGTCTGCGGATCGGCAACGGGATCGATCAGATACAGGTAACCAGGATCATCGAATTCGATTCCGTTGGAATCAAAAACCGGCAACTGCTGGCGTCGTTGAAGTCGCCGCGATTCTTCGGCTGAAACTTCAAATTCAATTTTGATGGGATTCATCATTTGAACGGTCGCGACGGGTTCACCCGGTCCAACAACACTGCCGGGCACAACATGAACGTCCGCGATTTGTCCCGGAAATGATGAATAAAGCTCGCAATCATCAAGATTTCGCTTGGCATCTTTGACCGATTGCTCCGCTTGTTCGACTTGCGCTTCGAGCGAGCTGATCTCCGCTTGCTTCGCTCGCTTGGCGGCTTCCAATTGGGCGAGTTGAGCGATCACGGTTTTGAGTTTCGCGTTCGCGCGATTGACATCCGCTTTGGCTCCGGCTTTGTCCTTCGCGAGTCGGACGGCTCGATCGTATTCAATCTGTGCGAGCTCTTTGTCGGCTTCGGCTGCGTCCACCTGCTTCGGAATGCTCTCCTTCAGCTCAATCTGGGCGGCTTCCAGTGCTTTTTCTGTTTGCGTTTTCTTGAGCTTGGCCGATTCGAAGGCCAATTGATATCGCTCGCTGTCGACCTCGGCGATCAAGGTTGGTTCCAGTTTCAGGAATTTTTCGATGTCAAATTCCGCAATCTGCAGCGGCAACTCCTGACCATCTGTCCCCAGAATCTTAGGGATCTTGCCCACAACGTCTTCATTCGGTTCGATCACTCGCTTGATACGGCCGTTCACCTCGAAGGCAATTTGCTCCGTTTTCCAGGAGCCTACCGATCCAGTGATGATTTTCTGACCGAAATCGGATTGGGAGCTCAGGGTCATTACCTCCACCGGCCTCGGAGGTGCTGCGGCTTCTTCTTCCTTTTTACCTCCGCAACCAACCATGAACGCCAGCAATGCGCACGAGAGAATCGCGATAAGTCCGTCGAGTTTTGTCTTCATATTTTTCCAACCAAAGCGTAATGGACTCGAAAGTTTAGCTTGGATTTTGCAAAGTTCCGCTGCAAAGCACGCCGCTTTTCGCAATGTCAAACTTTGCCAGTTTTTCCGGCTTGTGAAAGAATTCGGCTCGTTTCTGTGCGGCAAACTTTTTCGAATGCGCCGGTGGGAATGTAAGTGTTGTAGGGCCGAGTTCGTTTCTGTCGATTGAAAGCGTCGTATCGTCTATTTTAGTTCGAAGAGCTCGCTGAAAACGGGTTGCCGCCAAAATGAACCGAATTTTCATTTGTATTCTCGGCCTGATCTGTCTGACCAATTGCGGCTGCCAAAGCATTCGTTACTGGTGGCACAATGACTTGAAAGTCGGCCCCAACTATGCCGAACCGGCAAGTCCCGTCCAGGATCAGTGGCTGGAAGCGACGGATGAGTCGCTGTCATCGGAATCCGTCGATGCCGAATGGTGGAAGTCCTTTGACGACCCAACCCTCGATCGATTGATCGACATCGGCAATTCCCAGGCGATCTCGCTCCGAGTCGCAGAAGCTCGAATCCGGGAATCACGCGCTCAGCGTCGAATTGCTGCTGCCAATCTTTTCCCGCAATCTCAGGCGGTCAATTCACAATTTGTTCGAAATCAAAACAGTCGGAATTCGGGCAACGCTTTTCCCGGCTTCCCAATCACGAACGACAACTGGTCCACGTCTTTTGACGCGTCCTGGGAAGTCGACTTGTGGGGCCGGATTCGTCGATCGGTTACGGCGGCCGACGCCCAGGTGGAAGCATCCATCAAGGATCTCGACTTTGCGCGCGTCTCGTTGATCGGAGATGTTGCTGCAACTTATATTCAAGTGCGTTCTTTCGATGAACGAATCAAGTTGGCGAAAGAAAACGCCAAGTTGCAGAAAGGCTCCTACGACATCGCGAAAATCCGTTTCGACGAAGGTGCCACTTCGGAGCTGGATGTTCAACAAGCCAAAGCAAACCAGGCAAACACCGAAGCGCTGATCCCGCAACTCGAGCAGGGACGGCGACAAACGGCCAATGCCCTCGGTCTCTTGCTCAGCATGACGCCAACCGAGATCAACGAAATCATCGGCGGTTCCGGCACGCTGCCCAAGATCCCCGAAAAGCTGCTTGTTGGAATGCCGGCCGAGCTCCTTCGAAGACGGCCGGACATCCGTTCTTCCGAACGGTTCACCCAAGCCGCGTTTGAACAAATCGGAATCGCCGAAGCGGACTTCTATCCGCAGTTCGCCATCAGCGGATCCTTTGGCTGGCAGTCGGCCAAAGTCACCAACTTGCTCCAGTCCGATAGTTTCGCCGGAAACATCGTCCCCGGTTTCCGATGGCAGATTCTCAACTACGGCCGGCTTTACAACAACGTTTTGACTCAGGAAGCCCGCTTCGAGCAACAACTAAGTGCCTACGAGAACACGGTGCTTTCGGCGCAGCGTGAAGTTGAAGATGGAATCATCGAATTCATCAAGAGTAAGGAAGCGCTGGAAAAGTTGATCGAAGCAGAAAACGCCAACAAAGAGTCAGTCAAGTTGGTCAACGAGCTGTATACGGAAGGGGCTGCCGATTTTGGTCGGGTCTTCGTTTTGGAATCGGGATTGGTTTCCGCACAGGATCGGGTCGTTCAAGGTCGGGCCGCGATCGCCTTGGCCATGATCGCAACTTACAAAGCCCTTGGGGGTGGTTGGGAAATTGATTGTCAGCCGATCGCTGAAGCTCCACCGATCGACGAACTTGAGCCGGCACCCAACGATTCGAGCCGATCCCGTCGACCTCTTTTCCGCGCAGCATTGCGGAACCGGGTTCAGCCACCCGAAGGCGTTTCGCCGATGCTGGATCGTGTCGCGACCGGCAAGGTCGAGTCTGCGTCGAAAACCCGCGTTGAATCGGCCACTTCGACAAAACGTTCTGCCGTCTTTGTTCCAACCGGTATCCGTCGACGATAGGACGATCAAGATCTTCGCTTGAATGGCAACTCGTTTCGGCTAGACTGAACTCCGTTCAATCATTTACCGTGAGCCAGCCATGAATACGGATCTTTATACGATCGTTTGTTTAATTCTTTTCTTTCTTGTCATCGCCGCTCCTGCCGACGGGCAAGACGATGCTGCCAAGACGGCGGAAAAAAAACCGGTGGCGATGATCGACGGTCAGGGCGAAGGTTGGAAAGACTTGACGCTGGAGGATTTCGTCAACGTCAACTGTCAGGATGATACCTGGTCAACCAAAGAAGGCACCATCTACTGCAAAGGCAATTGCGTTGGCGTTGTTCGGAGCAAAAAAGAGTACACGAATTTCGAAATGGTTCTGCAGTGGCGACACATGAAGAAAGCCGGAAATTCTGGTGTGTTCGTCTGGTCGCCCAAGTCCTCGTTGGATCGTCTCAAACCCAAGACCAATGGGCTACCGCACGGAATTGAAGTGCAAGTGCTCGACCTCGGATACAAGGAAGCCTACGAAAAAGGTGGTCGAAAAGCAGACTGGTTCACCTGCCACGGAGATGTTTTCCCGGTCGGCACAGCCAAAATGAAACCTTTCGAGCCGGTCGCACCGAATGGGAAGCGAAGCTTTCCTTCGGAGAATCATACGAAAGGGGTTGGGCAATGGAATCATTATTACATTCGCGCGATCAACGGCGAGGTGCGGCTCTGGGTAAACGGCCACGAAGTCTCCGGCGGAACGCAATGCGATCCAAAAACCGGGTTTATCGCCCTGGAGTCGGAAGGCTCTCCGATTGAATTCAAGGGATTGCGGATTCGCATTCTTCCTTGAGCCGGCAACCGTTGATTAATTCAGCACGGAGCTCGACTGAGCCCGTCGCCGCTTGGTTTTGTTTTCGAACCAAGTCCTCGGAGCCGAGGTGCGTTTGCAAACGACGTAACGGGCCATTCTCAGCGGCTGTCAAATCAACTCGTCAAGCTGATCGATCAGTTCCCCAAAGTGTTTCATGGCCGAGTCGATCGGCGCGGAAGTTCTCAAGTCGACACCGGCGTCACAAAGTAAATCGAGGGGGTATTTGCTGCAGCCACTTTGCAGAAAGCCGAGATAGTCATTGAGCTCGCTTTGTCCGCCATCGACCACCCGGCGAGACAACGCGATGGCGGCCGACAATCCGGTCGCGTACTTGTAGACGTAGAACGCTCGATAGAAATGTGGGATTCTCAAGCATTCGAGCTTGAGCTGTTCATCAATCTCAAAGTCAGGCCCGAAGTAGTCATTTAACAACTTGCCGTAGACTTCCTTGTAGGCGTCGAGCGTCAAAGGTTCGCCGCTTTCACACATTTCGTGTGTGATTTTCTCGAACTCGGCGAACATGGTTTGGCGGATAATGGTCGCTCGAATGTTATCGATCTCATTGTTGATCAGGTAGGCTTTCCGCTTGGGATCGTCCGTCTCACTCAGCAACTGGCGGGTTAACAACTGTTCGTTGAATGTACTCGCGACCTCCGCAACAAAAATCACGTAGTTGTAGTACTCGTAGGGCTGGTTGGTCTTCGACAGGAACGTGTGCATGGAATGCCCGGCTTCGTGGGTCAAGGTGAACACGTCGTTCAGGACCGTCGGTTTGTAGTTCATCATGATGTAAGGAAGGCCATCGTAGCTTCCACAGCTGAACGCACCGCTTTGTTTGTTTTCGTTGGGATAACGGTCACACCAGCGTCCCACCAGGCCATCCTGCAGAACGCTGCAATAGTCCGACCCAAGCGGTTCAAGCGACTTGATCACGACATCGACGGCCTGCTCCCAGCTGTATTCGCTATTGATTTCACTGAGGATCGGTACGTATGTGTCGTAGTGATGAATATCATCCAGGCCCATTTTTCGCCGCCGCAGGTCGTAGTACTTGAACAGCGTGGGAAGATTTGAGCGGACCGAGGCAATCAGATTGTCATAAACTTCCATCGGAACGTTGTCGGCGAACAGCGCCTGTCCCAAAGCGCTGTCGTAGCTTCGCGCGCGAGCGTAGTAAACGTCTTTTTGAATGGAACCCGTTAGCGTCGCCGCCAGAACATTCTCGTGATCCGCAAATTCGTCGTAGAACTGATGGAACGCGGTTTTTCGCACTTCGCGATCCGGTGAAATCAGGAACTGTTGAAACGTCGATTGGGTTAACTCGACTCGCTCTCCCTTTTCATTGTTGACTTCGCCAAACTTCATGTCGGCATCGGTCAACTGGCGAAAAATCTTGCTGGTCGCCCCGGCCATTTCTCCCTGCATCGCAATCAACTGCTCTTCGCGCTCGGAAAGCGTATGCGGCTTGTAGCGAACCAGTCGTTCCAAGGACAATCGAAAAGGCGCAACCTCTTCGGCTTCGAGGTACTCCGCGATTTTCTGATCATCGATCGAGAGAATCTCGGGCCGCATGAAACTACTGGCCTCAGACGCTCTGACGGCAACACTCTGAAAGCGAGCAATCATCGCCTGGTAGTCGCCGTTTGCCTGGTCCTCGGTTGTTTTCAAGAACGCGTAGGTTCCAAGTTTTTCGGCGAAACGATCGTTGTCGCTATCGAAGCTCAGGCAGGCCGCCAATTGCTGCGCGCTATCGCCAAGTGTTCCCTGGTATTTCTCGTAACCGGGAATTTGTGCCTCGAACTCTTCCAATGCCTTCATCCATTCGTCGTCGGTTGCAAACAGCTGGGTCAAATCCCAGGTATCTTCTAACTTGACTTCGGAACGTTTTGGCAAGCGGACGACGTCGTTCATTGGATTCCTCGTTTCATGGATGGTCTTCGTCGAGTATCGCGATTGCGATCGGAAACAGCAAGGCGAGAAGCCCTTGCCGATCAAAGAAAAGGGGCCGCTATTTGTTTCGACCCACGTTGGCGTTTGTTTCGGCGCGTTTGATATTCTCAGCTTCGTAAGTCTGAGACTTGACGTTGTAAGTGAATTTGGCTGCCGTGGCGGTGCTGGGACGATCGAATTGCGTTTTGCGATGCGTCAACGTGGCAAAGTTGGGCGCGTCACCTTCAATGATCACTTTGTCGCGCGACTGGTTGTAGCGAATCCGATTCCCATTGGCGGCAAACTGGAGACTCCGAACCGAGGTATTCCCGGACGCCACGAGTTCCACTTGTGGTTTGGAGCTTGCCTGCGGCTGCCATTGATTCAGCTGCATCTGGTCACAGTCCATTTTCACCGATTCCGCCGTCAAGTTTCTGACCCGGTCGGGATCCACAGCGAATGAAAAGGAATCTGCTGGAGAATGGAAGGCGCGCACACGTCGTTTCAGGACAAGGCTTTTATTCTTGGTGTTGCCCACAAGCGAGCCATCAAAATTGACCTGCGTAAACGTCAATCCTGGGGTTTTTTTCATTGAGGCAGTCGCAAACTTATTTGGTTCGGGTCGATGCCAGACCTGGATTAGTCCCGGACCGCGCGCCTGAATATCGCCGCTAAATCCGTATGCAATCGCCGAGGGTATTCGGATCTGTTGTACCGATTGGGTTTTGCCATAGGGATCCTTCGTAACGTTTTTCACGTTGACCAGGCGATCTGATTCGGAAGGTTGTTTTTGCCAAAACTTTTTGAAGACGGCGGTTTGGTCGTCGATTAACTCGGAGCCGGCCAAAATCATTTTGTCAATTTTTGGCGACTCACCATCGCGACGAGAAGCCTTTGGATCCGTCAGATCGATGGGCCGATCCAATACGAGCGTTAGCGCCGTCGCAAATGCCGACGAAATGCTTTTCGTTTTGTTTTCTGCTTGAACACGGGTGACGTCCGCTTCAACGGCGTTCTCAAAATAGATCTGCATGCCATCGAAGACCATTCCGCCGAACCAGCGAACCTGCACATCCTGTTGTCGACTCTGCGAAACAGAATTAAGGGAATTCGTTCTTGCGTCGACGCGTTCCATCGTCTTGAGGTCAATCTGACCCGGACCTTG
This sequence comes from uncultured Pirellulaceae bacterium, assembly GCA_964434955.1. GTDB lineage: Bacteria > Planctomycetota > Planctomycetia > Pirellulales > Pirellulaceae > JANQLU01. Next base: position 20,217 of record CAYSXI010000033.1, on the reverse strand, counting down.
GACCCAAGCCCGTGCAGCTTGTTGATCAAAGTAGATCGGGTTGCCTTGAATTCGAGTTCCTTTGGATTGAAGCGACGCCAGTTGATTATCGGCCCCGATCTCAACGTAGTACAAAGGCGTGTCGCGCGTTCCCCGCGACTGAACCATCACCGCATCACCAACGATCAGCAAGCGTTCCAGGTCGCCTTCAAGGCTGTCCCTATTTTGGATATCAAAAGGGCGATCGCTGATCACGACGGACCGGTTAAGATCAACCTGCTCGAAACCGGGAAGCGTGTTTCGTTTTGCTTCGCGCGTCCTGACAAGATCTTTTGACCGGCTGCCTGGCAAGGCGAGTTCGACGGATTCTGAATAAAAGAAAAGTTTGCTCTTCGGTTTCTTCTTGGCAACGACCGCGTCACGGGATGCGACATGACCGAAAGCCGGATTCGCGGCAGGCTGGGATGAATTCGTTTCCGATGCGTTTGCGAGATCAAACGAGGGTTCGCCATTCCACTTGGCCGTGAGTTGTCTGGTCGACCCGTTTAACTCCGGCGATTGTATTTCAACGTTTCCTTTGGCCAGGAGTTGCTCCGGCGACCTTTGCCACACAACTTCCGCTTGATTCCCTAAAGGATTCGTTGCTCGGTATTCCCGAATCCAGAGATGCAGCTCATCCGCGTCCAACCGTGTATCGGTTCCCATTTGCACCGACGTTTTCTCGTAGAGCGAAATCACCTTTCGATCGTCTTGAGGACGAATCAGCAGGCGTGAGTTGAAAGTCGTCACGAGCTTTCCTTCGTTTCGTTGCTGAGTCAGGACACCCGGACCGGTTGCTGCAGCGATTCCGATCGACTTGTCCGAATTCATCTGATACTGCAGCGCCGCACATTGAAACTCGAAGTCTTTTTGTTTGAGATAAAGACCGGGACCTGTCAGGTTGGCGCTCGACTTTTGCAGATCGAGATCGATGGTTTCACCTTGAAGGTAGGTTTGTTGCGAAATCAACTTGATCACCGCCGGTTTTCCAGCGGCGATCATGCGTCGTATTGCGTTGGCGGAGCCCGGTTTGGTGGATTTGCGATTCTTGTCAAAAAGAAGCTGAAGGGCTTCGCAACTCATCGAATCGCCGCGCACGTCGAGTCGGTTCGCGACCACGTTTTTGGTCAACGTTAACGATTCTTTCTTCACCGCATAAATCAATGGCCCCTGACAGGTCACCCGAAAGCGGGCTTGCTCCATGGCCGAGGTCTTTAAATTGCTGGAATTCAACAAAGCCGGCTGAGCTTTGGGCGCCTGCGAAACTCGATTGTCGATCACCATCTCGGTAACGTGCCTGAGTCGAATTTCGGAGATCCGCGACTGACCGTCTTCGCGACTTCTTTTTGGATTCGGCGGGTCCATCGAAATCGTGAGGTGGCGGCCGAGGCCCTGGTGCGGACCAAATTCAAAGTCCACGGTTTGCGTTGTCTCAATTCGGTCGCGCTGAATCAACACCTGACTGGTCGTGATTTCAAAGCGATCCTTGTGCTCCAACTCGGAATCGTTCCTGGTGATTCTGATTTTCCCGAGCAGCTCACCTCGTTGAAACTTTCCGAAACCACCGCCGATGGAAACGCGTCGATCAAACTGAAGCATCGCTCCTTCCGGCGCTCGCAAGATGATCGGTGCATTTCCATTGGTCATACCCTGAATGGCTTCGCTGGGTATGACCATCGAAACGGGAGTCACTTCAACCCGTCCGTCGTCGAATGGCTGATAGTCCTTGAATAGGAGGTAACCGTACTGCGTGCGGAGAATTTTACAGGGGCCCCGCTCCCATGATCCTTCAGCAAAATAGACGGTCGGATCGAATCGATCGTTTTCAAGGGAAAAATAGGCGGGCGCTTTAGCGCGACCGGGTTCGTCCCCCTGAATCCAAATGGCGAACGTGTAGTTGTAGATGAGATAGCATGCGAGAACGGTCGTCAAAGAGACGATGTATCGCCAGGCAAAGCCGCCTTTGGTTTTTTTGAATCCGTTCCTGGACATGGATGTCCTCTTGCAATCGTCCTTGATCGCGCTTTTCCGGTCATCAACTGGAAAGGTAGTTTTGGATAACTTCGCTCCAGCGTTTCTGGTTTTTTAAAATCGTTTCGACAAGCTCACGGACGGCGCCGCGACCACCGGGAGTTTTCGTTTTGTAATGGGAGGCCGACTGAACCTCTTCGACGGCATCCGCGACGGCAACCGCCAGTCCAACATGATTCAATACGGGTAAGTCGGTCAGGTCATCACCGATGAAGCAGATTTCGTCGAGCTCAAGATTCAGTTCATCCGAAATTTGATTCACAATGCTCAGTTTGTCTTCAAAACCCTGCCGAACCAATTCAATATTGAGTTCTGCCGCGCGAACTTTGACGATGTGCGAAGACCTGGCGGTCAGGATCCCAAATTGATTTCCTGACTTTTGCCAAAGCTTGATGCCCATCCCATCGCGAACGTGGAACTGCTTGGTTTCAATTCCTTGATTGTCAAAGGCGATTCCACCATCTGTCATCACTCCGTCGACATCGGAAAGGATGAGACGAATTTTTTGACAGCGCTGTTCGAGTTTCATTACGTTTGGTTCAGGTGAAAGTTCGTCCGACAATCGAATTGGAATTCTAGTTGGCGAGTTAAAATTCAACAACGCGAATCAGGTGCTAGCGATGGGCCCCAATTCAAGTTGCCAACTGTTTTCGACCAATCGCGGCAACGGAATCATCACTCAACATATCAAGCCTGGTGTAATTGGGGTGCCGGCCATTCTCGATAAACGGGTCGTTGGAACGCGTGTTGTAGCAGCAAATCAATGACCAGCGGGAGTTTTCGCTTGCATTGGCCGCGGAACAGTGAAGCGTGTTGCCGTGAAAAAAAAGCCCGTCCCCGGGAGCCATTTCGCAATGAACCAATGGAAGTCTTTCGAGCGCCGCTTCCACGCGCTGCATATCGGCGCCGGATTGGTTTCCGGTTTTTCCGTGGTCGATTCTGCCGAGCTTGTGCGAACCACGAATCACCTGAAGGCAACCGTTTTCCTTGGTCGCGCGATCGACGGCAATCAGACAACTGGCCATATCCGGATAGAGACAGCCGTTTTCATACCAGTAACCATAGTCCTGATGCCACTGCCAAGCACCGCCGACACGGGGCTCCTTGAGCATCATTTTGTGGTGGTAGTGGTAGACTTCGTCGTTCAAGAGTTGGCTCATGGTATCGACCACGCGCCGGCTTCTTGCAACCGCCGAATAGATGTCATTTTCTTTCAATTCATTTCGTACGGATAGAAGGGTCGCCCGGCCGGCCGCATCCGTTTTATTTCTCGCATTCTCGGCAAGTGACAGATCCGACTTCGCAATCTGCAGAAGCAGATCCATCTCTTCCGAGCCAAACAGCTCGCGGACCAGGAGGTACCCATCCTGATGAAATTGGTCGATTTGCTCGGGTGAAACACAAAAGTAGTTCAAGGTTTCAAATCCTGAAGGCTTCGAGGCTTGTTGCGTGTCTGATATCAACTTATTTTGTCGCAGTGTGACAGGTCAACGGTCGGACAGTTATTCCGGCGGAAACATTCTGCAAATCATCAAACGACGGGTCGAAAATGGCTAAGTGGAAAGTTGCTGGAATCAATTTTGATCATTTTCATATGGGGGATAATCTTCGATTCGCATTTGATCACCCCGATTGCGAGATTGTTGGAATCTGCGACGAACAGCCGGAACGCATGCAGGAGGCGATCGGCAATTTCAACATTTCAACCGATTGTGTCTTTACCGATTTTCGAGCCTGTCTTGAGACGGAACCCGACATCGTGTTGTTGTGTCCCGCTTCGGCGGAACATGGCGACTGGACGGAAAAGGTCGCTCCTGCCAACGTCCACATCATCATGGAAAAACCCTTTGCTTCAACTCTCGACGAAGCTGACCGAATGATCGCGGCCATGCAGCCCGGAGGAAAGCAACTTGCAATCAACTGGCCGTTGACTTGGTACCCTGCTCATCGGACGGCAAAACGATTTGTGGATGAAGGCGTCATTGGCGATATCATTGAAGTTCATTTCTACGATGGGAATCGGGGCCCCCTTTGGCACGGCGCCGACAAACTGGACAAGACTGCGGATCAAGTGGCGGCTGAGAAACCGGGCAGCTGGTTTTACAAAAAGTCGGCTGGCGGTGGCTCGCTGCTGGATTACCTTGGGTACGGAACCACACTGGGGACCTGGTTTCTCAACGGCCGAAAACCCCTGGAAGTTACAGCCGTGGTGGATGAGCCTGAAAACCTGGAAGTCGATGAACATTCCATTGTCGTTGCCCGTTACGAACAGGGCCTGAGCAAGTTCGAAACCCGCTGGGGTACCTTTACCGATCCTTGGACGCACCAACCGCAACCCAAATGCGGTTTTGTTATCGTTGGTTCGAAAGGAACGATTGCCAACTACGACTATGAGTCGACGATCAAGGTCCAAACCAGAGAGAATCCCGAAGGCCAGACAATCGCCGTCGACGAGTTGGAGCCCAGGGTTAAAAACCCCATCAACTATTTTGTTGACTGCCTCGAAAACGATCGGCCAATTGATGGTCCGCTTTCTGTCGAAATCTCCCGGATTGGGCAGCAAATCGTTGACACAGCGGTTGCCAGCGCAGCCGCCAAGAAAACCTTGCCGTTAATGGAGTAACGATTGTCCGAATCCGAAAACACCACACCCGATACCGATGATTACCGCGTTAGCAAAACGGCGAGCCAAAAAGTCGTTGAAGCACCGAAGATCGACTATTTACCGCCCAACCCAGAACCTCCCGCATTGCCGATTGGTTTGCTAGGCTGCGGCGGAATTGCAGCGACTCATTTAGGTGTATATCGCGAAGCTCAGTTTCCCGTCACCGCGGTTTATGACCGTCACAGGGACCGAGCCAGGAAATTGCGAGACGAATTTTTTCCTGACGCCAAGCTCTGCGAAAGCGAGCGCGAGTTCTTTGATGCCGATTTTGTGATCGCTGATCTCACGCCGCACCCGGTCGATCGTGTCGAGTTGATCCGCAAGGCTTTAGCTTCCGGCCGACATGTTTTGAGCCAAAAGCCGCTCGCCGTCGACATCGCTGATGCGAAAGAATTGATTGATCTCGCCGACTCGCAGAATGTATTTCTGGCGGTTAACCACAATGGCCGTTGGGCGCCGCACGTCGCCTACGCGCGAAAGGCAATAGAAGCCGGAATGCTTGGCGAGATTCAAAGTGTCGACATCAGCATTCACTGGGACCACAACTGGTGTGCCGGAACGCCTTTTGACCGCGTTCATCATCTGCTTCTCTATGATTTCGCCATCCATTGGTTTGACATGCTGGTTTGCTACCTGCCGGAATTCCGACCGCGAAATGTATTTGCCCAGTTGGGACGCACAAACACCCAGAAGGCAATTCCCCCCTTGAATGGCCAGGTTCTGATTGATTTCGATTCGGATGAAGGAAAATACGCGCAAACCGCCCTTTCTTTTCGAGGAGACTCGAACCGCTGTCCTTTGGATCGAACCATCATTGTCGGTTCCAAGGCAACCTTGGTCGCATCGGGCCCCAACTTGAATGAGCAGCAGGTGGAGATCCATTTTGAAGATGGCGTCGCAAACCCCCTTTTGGAATCTCGCTGGTTTGACGATGGCTTTCAGGGAACGATGGGCGAGCTGATTTGTTCGATCCAGGAAAACCGGCGACCGGAGAATCACGCTGAAACCGTATTGCCCACGCTTGAAATTTGTTTCGCCGCCGTTGAGAGTGCGGAGACAGGAAATGTGGTACCGGTCGGCTCAGTCACAAAACTCAGCGATCGACACGCTCATTAGGATTTCCTGGCACGACCCTGTCTGCCGATTCCGCATCTCAATGATCCTGCGCTTCGCTCTCATCGGCGGTTGCTTCTTACCTGACCCGAACCACCGTCACACCCTAACAGCCCCTGGGGTCCAGTCGGCCAAGCCAGTCAAACTTTGCGTGCTGGCCACTTCAAAGGATTCCAATGGCCCCGATCCTGTCGATAAAAACAGTGGTTCTACTTGAAACGACGCTAGCAACTCGGAAGTCAAACAAGATGACGTCACGTCTCGCAGTTGGAGTTACATGCATTCTTGCTACAGCCATTTTGGTGCTGGGTAGCGGATGCATGCGCACGAGGCTCGCTCGTCAAACTCACAACGAACCCGGCTTGGCCGTCGCTGAGACTTCTCGTGCCAACGATTTGCCGTCGGTCAACTACGACGAGCGATCTTCGATCGTGCATTTCGAAATCAAACAAACCGCCGGCAGCGCCTTGGAGGTTGAACGGGGAGCTCAAATTCGTAGCGCACGCCTTGACGAGATCACTCGCTTGGCTGGAGAAAACTCGACGATTGCGAAAGCCATCGACAAGGAAGTTCGGCAGCTCCAATGTGGATGCAATGATTTTCCCGAATGCCTGAAGCGAATTCTGCACTTGCAGAAAGAGCACGAGCAAAACGCCTCGTCCGGCCAGGCAGCCGAGATCTACTTGCAACTTGCCGAAGTTTATCTTCAGTACGAACTGTTGCAACAATCAACCGATGAACTGGAAGATGCGGCTCGGATCGTTCGCAAGCTCAAGGAATCCGAGTTGCCGATCGACTTCGATGAACGCACCCTTCACCGGAAGCAGAATCAACTTGAAGAGCGGGCCGTCGAATTGCTCTATGGGCAAAAGCGACTGACAAACGGCCTCGAACTTTTGTTGGATCTGCAAACGCAAGCGGGGCCGATCTGGACGGATTGGCAGGTAACAGAATCGGGACCCACCGTAGAATTGGACACGGCCCTGGCAACCGCTTGGGCCAATCGCAAAGATCTTCAGGCGTTGGCGCTGCTGACGGAATGTTGTGATGCTGATCTGCTGGAACTGATTCGATCCAGCGCTCGCAGTCTTCATCCGCTGCTCGGCTTGGCTTTGACCAAGAAGCGTTTGCTTCAATCGGCGAGGCGATTCCGAAAAGAACAAAATCAGGAAGCCTGTTGCCGGGCGCAGCAAATTCAAGAAGTTCTGGATGCACGAAAGAAGCTGATTGAAGCTGAGATTGCTGAACTGGTTTATTCGATTCAACGTCGCAACCGAATCATCGCAATCAAGAAAGAAACCATCCGCAGCTTAAAAGCGTCCATCAAATCTGCGGAGGCAGCGGCGGAGCTCAAGCCGCTCGATCTTGAAACCCACCTGCAGAACAAAGCCAACGTTTTGCAAACTCGAAGCGAAATGATCCACGAATTGGTTCAGATGGAAATCGAGAAAGCAAAGCTTCGAACCGCGCAAGGCTTGCCGGCAGCCGGAAACTAGTCAGCCGCTTGAACCAGATTCGCGGATTCGATGCCCGCTCCTGTTTTCGATTGTTGCAGGATCCTGGGCACCGCGGCCTCGATCATCGAGATGGCTCGACGACATTTTTCAAAGGTGCCGACCATCGGGTCAGGGACATCGACCGGCCAATCCGATTCCAGAAAGTCACTGAGCAGGGCCACGTTGGAGCGCGGGCTCGGATCAATGGTTTTCAGTGAATCGAGGCAAAGTCGATCAACGACCACAATGAGATCCGACGAATTCAGGTGAAGTTTGGAAAGTTGTTTTTGAACTCGTGTCAATCGATAGCCCCGAAACCAGGAAAGCAAGCGAAATCGCCAACCGGGCACCATGTTCTTTGCCGGTATCGAAATTCCCGCCGAAGTTACCTGAATGGATCCCTGCGCGCGATTCTTTCGAATCCATTTCTTGCCGGCGGATTCCAAAAGCCGCGAACGGCAGACGTTGGCCCAGCATACGAAAACAACTTTGAACGGGCGTTTTCGATCGTGGATACCTTCAAGTCCCAATTTCATCGCGAGTCCTCCAGCAAAGGCTCAACCCTGGGCTTTCTATCGACCCGAACAAGACGAAAAATCAACGTTCAGGTTTGGGGAACCGCGCAACGCGAGTGCGGGACTCCTATTCACTAAATGCGAAACGGGTCCGAAATGAGACACGCTTTGTTGGGAATATTTGAAAAAACAACTTCTTGCTAGCTGGCCTCGTCTATTCGAACAGTTTTTCTGCCACGACTTTTCCTTTTTCTGTTGCCGCCGCGTACCTGACAATTCGAAAGTTTCTGATCGTTTCAACTTCGAAGCCGTAGTCATCCACCAAGTTTTGAAGCGCGGATTCCGCCGATTCGCGATTGCCGGCGGCCATCTCCCGGGCAAATTCGTAAACAGGATCATCCAATTCTTCAATGAACCAGTCCGCGTCTTCGATTGCCTCAGCGGAATCAGGTTGGCCGGCCCGAATCAAGCATTCCAAGCGCAACTCACGATACCTCCACTCCGAATCGCCTTTCATCAAAGATGGCTGTTTTTGCTTCAGTACGGCGAGCGTCGCCTCCGGTTTTTTTTCCACGTGCAGGTTCGAAACCATTTCCCAAATCTGCGTCGAATCCGAGTCTCCCAATCGCTGTTTGAGTCGATTGACCAACGGCGTTAGTTGTTTGGATTCGTCTTCAAACAACTTTCGAAGGCAGTGGTCGTAGGCCCGCTGTTCGTCGTTACAAAGCTTCACAAATTGCATCGCCCAATCCTCGGGGTGCTCCTCTTTCATCGCCATGGTTAAACCATTGGCCGGATAGAAGTTCTCGTAGCTTTCATGGTTCTTGAACTCACTCAGGCACTTGACGGCTTTCGCCCAGTCCTTGTCGTGAACCGCGAGATTCAATCTTGCCTGTGTGGAATGTGGACTTTCGCCGTATTGGCGGGTGTGTATCTCAACGATGTTTCGAATCTCGTCGGTGTTGGAATCAAGCTCCAGACGGGCAAGATATCGAAAAGCCTCTTTTCGGTTGAGCGAAAGCTCGTAAGCCCTTTTCAGTTGCCCTGTTTTGTGGCCCATCTGGATCAGCATCCAATCGGACTTGGATGTTTCTTCTTTCGTAAAGTTGGAAGTGTAAATTTGAACCAGTTGGTTGAACGCGTTCTTGTAGTCTTTCTTGATTTCAAAAACGCAGACCTGAGCAAAATGCACGTCAAAATCATTTTTATCCCGCCTTCGAATGTCCACCAATTTTTGAAGGCCTTCGGCATCTTCATTGGATTGCAAGAGCCAGTTCAGTCGCTGGAATGCTTTGGTTTTGTCTTTGAATCGCCGGTAGGCATCGATCGCGTTACCGGATTTCGCCGCGGAATGAAAGAAATTGTTGAGATAGGAATCGGCGCTTTCATCTTTTGCGATCTCGTCAAGCCGATTTTTCAAAAGGTCGTAAGCGGCGCTCCATTGCTTGCGGTTTTCAAGGAGCTGTGACTGGTAGAAAAGCCAATGAACGTCATCACCGAAGTCCATCTGGTACAGCTTGCAGATCTCGTCAAGCTCTTTGTCCTTGTCGGCAAATTGATTGCCAATCGCGATCAGCGCGTTTGTCTTGTCGTCCATTCGGGCGTACATGGAACTGACCGATTCGGCCTTGGAGGCAGCTGAGACATAGTTGGCATAAAGAGAAAAGGTGTCAATCTGCTCGGGGTCATGGTTTCGCAGGATCGGGCGCAGAATTTTTGTCGCGTCGCTCCACTTTTTCTCACGAATCAGACGGTCGGATTCGTAGTACGCGAAAACCGGGTCTCGTTTCTGTGTCTTTCGATAGGCTTTGAGTAGTTCTTCAAGTGCCAAATAGTTATACGTTTCGTCAAACTGTTGCGCGACATATTGAAAAGCGCTTCGTTTGTCGTAAGCCTTTTCCAGGCAGACTCCAATTTCGCCGAGGTCCTTTCCTTCCTCCTCCAATGCAATACCCAGCTCGTAGATCGCATCCCAATTGTCTTCGTCATCCTTGACGGCCGCACGAAAACTCTCAATCGCTTTTTCGTTATCTCCCAGCTCTTTGTAGCATTGGCCACGAATCAAAAGCGCATCCGTATCTGGGCCCATCAAGTTTTCTGTCTTCTTTGTTTCCGCGATGGCTTTTTCGTATTCTTCCGTGAACTGGTAAACGGACGCTCGGTACATCGGAACGATTGGGGAGTCCGGGTAGAAGCCCGCGATGGTATCACAGTTCCGCAATACGTCCTGATACCGCTCGAACTCAAAGTTGATTTGAGCGCGATAAATCAAAAGCAGGACCTTGTCTCCGCGAGCCAAGAGATGATCCGTCCGAATTCTCTTGATGGCGGTATCCGCTCGTTTCATGTCCTCTTGTTCAATCAATTGGCCGACCAGCAACAGGTTTTCATTTGCCTTCTCCCAGTTCGTCATTTGTTGGCGAGTGAAGGACCGGCTCCCGGTTCGTCGAATATCGTCTGACAGCCTGGTCGACATTCGAATCCCGGTGTCAATTTCTTCGTGGTCGAATATTTTCCACCTTCCGTTTTTCTTGATTAGCCAATATCGCATTTTGGATTTAGATCCAAATTCACGGTACGCGAGCTTGGCATAGACGAGAATTTCATTTCCATTGCCGATCGGCTGGATCGCACGAATTTCGACATCGTCAAATGTGTAGGAATCGGCGACTTTTGCGAAATCGCGAATTGTGGCCGACCGAGTGCCCTGCGCGACTTCGCGATACTCTGAAAGCGAGAGGTTTAGCTCACGCGTGTCTCGACTGAATTGAACAGCAATTCGGTCCCAGTCATAGCAACCAACAAACCTGGGCCCGTCGACTTCGTCCGCCGCGATTCGATATTGTTCAAACAACTGGTCAATTTCTTTTCGTTCCGATTCATTGATCGTGATCGGATCCGAGAATGCTTTTTTTATCTCTTCGCGCCTTTCCAAATCCGTCTCGACCAAGTCGGGCTGAGCTTGATTCTGATTCTGGATGCTTATCATCACGAAGGAAATCAAAACGCAAAGAAAGACCAACAATGCCAGCGCGCCGATACCGAGAAACAGCAAGGGCTTCAGGTTCTGGTTCGGCGGCCCAGGTTTGCCAGACGGAGGGTGAGAACCAGGCGGGACGGGCGGCTGCCCCGGATGGCTTCCGTACGGGCCAGGTTGATTTCCATACGGGCCAGGTTGGTGGGGGCCTCGATTGGCTGGATCGAGATAGGGATTGTTTGCCGGTTGGTTATATGGGTTTCTGGGCGGTTGTTGGCTCATGACTTCCTCGGGATTCGACGGGAGTCATTTTTATCGATCAACAACGAAAAGTCGAATTTTCAATCGATTTTCGCGGCGGCGGTCAAGGCGCTTCTCGAGTCTACTGTCGTTCAAAAATGGCTTTTCTGAGCTCTTCTTCAAAGGACGCACTTTTGTCGAGCACCTCCTGAAATTCCTGCTTGTCGAGCAGGAAACAAGCGACATCGTTCTTGGCGCGAACCGTCGCATTCCTGGGCGCGTCTTCAATTAACGCGACTTCTCCAAAAAAAGAACCGGCTTGCAGCTCGTTGACCTTTTCTCCGTTCACGATGATCTCGACGTCCCCTTTGGCAATCACGAAAAATTCACGACCGATATCGCCTTGAACAATGATTTCATCGCCGGCTTTGTATTGTCGCAACTCCATCTTGTCTGCGACGTCGGTCAGGACGGCAGGAGTCAGCTGGCTGAAAAGTCGCAACTGACTGTCGGACTGTTTTTCAAAGTCGATCAGGATTTGGCAAATGATCTCGGCTCGCTTGACCAGGACGTTAGAAACAATGTTGCCATCGACCATTTTGACCATCCGGTCGGCCACGTCGAGAATTCGGTTGTCATGGGTCACAATGATGATCGTCACGCCATGGTCACGCGCCAACTCCTGGAAAATCGTTACGACTTCCCGCCCTGATTCTGCATCGAGGGCTGCGGTCGGCTCGTCGGCCAGAATCAACTTCGGACTATGAATGATGCCTCGAGCAATTGCCACGCGTTGCTTTTGTCCACCGGAAAGCGACTTTGGTTTGTAGTGGATTCGTTCACCCAGGCCGAGACGCGTCAGCGCTGCTTCGATCTTCGACTTGGAAACACCTGACTCTTCGCCTATCAACTCGGTTGCCATCTTGACGTTTTGGTAGGCCGTCAGCGATTCGAAAAGGTTATGCGCCTGGAAGATAAACCCGATATCCTGCCGCAACTTGACGATCTTGTCCTGGGACAGACCATTGAGCTCCGTTCCAAGAACTTTCAAGCTACCTTCTTGAACACTACGAAGCGTCCCGATCAGGGTCAGCAAAGTCGTTTTGCCACTTCCCGAGGGCCCGGTCATGATCACGATCTCGCCGGCCCGAATATCGAGGCGATTCTCAAACAGAACTTGCTTGCGTGCGTCACCCTCACCGTAGTAATGATTCAGTCCCTGAACCGAGACGCTTAGATCTTCGGGCGCGGGGTTCCATTTCCGAATCAGCTCGTCGATTTCAAGTTGGTCACGAATTAAGGTCATAGTGCGTCTACTAAAATAGTGCGTCTACTAGAATAAGCTTGCTGGATCGGTGGTCAAAAGTTTGCGTAGTGCGAGCAATCCTGACAACACGCACATCACAACCGTCAACGCAAAAATCAGGAGTGCACGGGGCACCGTCATCATCATGATCAGGCCCGTGAATGCCGAATTCACTTCAAATAGAACCAGGCTTAAAACCAGGCCTGGAAAAAATCCAAAAACGGATAGCAATAGCGACTCGGCAATCACTAGCTGGAAGAAGAACCAATTGCCGTATCCCATCGCCTTGAGGGTGGCGAATTCACTCATGTGATCGGAAATATCGTTCGCGAGAATCTGGTAACAGATAATCACGCCGACAAAAAAGCCCATCACGGCTCCGATAAAAAAGATCACACCGATTGGTGTACTCGTGGACCAGAAGCCGATCTCGCGTTGGATGAATTCATCGCGGGTCAAGACAATGACTTGATTGCCTTTGAGTCTTTCTTTCAGTTCCCGCTTGGTCTCCTGGAGATCCGTTCCGTCGGAGCAATGGATCAAACCGAGATCAACGACTCCCAGAGGATCACCCAGTTTGCGGTAGGGAAAATAGTTTGCCAGGCTTTGATTCGACATGATCAAGTTGCCGTCATTGGCGAAGTCCCTTCCCAACCGGAAAGTCCCAACGATGCGAATCGACCGATTGGCGAGTTCGCCGGTTTGGACCTGCCCATCAGCGGGATTCAAATCAAAACCGTATTGCTTTTTCGAAAGCACATCCATCAACGCCGTTCCGTTTGCCTGAATCGAGCTTGTGTCGATCACATTGCCGCTGTCATCCAAAAGCAAAGGACGGGAAAGATCGTAACCGATCACACGGATCGGTCGGGCCTTGGTTCCGTCCCGGCGGAGAAACGCGAGCGAATTTTCCGTGTAAACCGCATCCGCATGGGTCACGCCCGGGCAACTGGCAGCGATATCCAGAGCCTCGCGATCAAATCTTGTTTCAGCAGAAAGTGAAAACCGCCCGCGGTCAAAAACAATGATGTCAGCATCCAGTTGCTTGACCAACGCAACGGTACTGTCGAATAGCGCGTTGTTAAATCCGCGCTGTTGGAACATCAACATCACCGCAAAACTAATTCCGGCAATCGCCACCGCAAGCTTCCGCTTGTCGTGGGTCAAGTTTTTCCAGGCCAAAGGCACGCGATTCATCAGAAGAGCTCCGCGGGTTCGGCCTGCCAGAGTTTTCGCAGGGCAAGCGCCCCCGAAACTCCGCACATCAACAGCGACAAGAAAAGAACAAAAAGGACGCGTTCGAGCGTCATGAAAATCGGAATCTTTGCCGCAGCGGCTGTCAGCTGATACAAGATCATTGAAAGCAGCAGCGAAGGAACAAACGCAAAGAAAGCAAGGTACGCGGCTTGCTTGAGGACGACCATCGAAAGGAAAAAATTCGTATAGCCCATTGCCTTGAGCGTGGCGTACTCGCTCAATCGATGCGCCACGTCCGTCGAAAGAATCATGTAAACAATCGCCGCGCCAACGATCAGCGAAATCAGGACGCCCAGATTGAAAACGAAGCCAATGGGGGTCTCGCCCAACCAGCGATTGAGTTCTCGACGGATGACCTGATCGCGCGTCAGGATTTCAACCTGCGCGTGTCCACCGGCGGTCCGAAACCGATTCTGGAGTTCCCGGGCAATTCGTTTTTTCTCTCGATTCGACGTACCTGGTTTCAACTTGATCAAGCCCATCGACACGTTGTTTTTCGCGTCGTAGGGGAGCAGACGATCAAACCCCTGTTCGTTGATCAGAACGGCGCCGTTGGCGGTTAGCCCGGAGCCCATTTCGAATAAACCCGAAATTCGAATGTCCTTGCCCTGGACCTGGGTCGAAACTCCGATGTCTTCTTTGTCGAACCGAAGGTTGTTCTTGGGACCAAATTCCGGAAACGACATTTGATCGATCAGGATAAAAGCCGGATCGGTAAGCTTCTCGATTTCGGCGACGACTTTCGTTTCCTCAGCGCGAAAGGTCGGTGCGTCCGGGTTGATTCCGATTACGACCACGCCGCGAGATTTCTCTTCTCGAGGATGGTCCCACATGGCCATCGAAGTGTGAAAAGGAGAAACGGATTCGACCATTTCCTGACCGGCTATTTCGTCAACCACGGATCGTGGAATCTGATCGGCGACCACGAAGTGCAGATAGTTGGGCGAGCGCACCAACAAGTCAAAGTCCATCTTGGAGTAAATCGTGGTTGCCGTGTTTTCAACCGCGCCGCGAAATCCCAGTTGCATGAACATCAACACAATTGCAACACCAATGCCGGCTACCGAGAGAGCTGCCTTGGCCTTGTTGTAGCTGATGTTTCGAAGCGCGAGGTTGGTTCGCATTGGGTTGCCTTTTCGGCGTCACGACTGGCCGACCGATAAAATGAGAGATCGAAGTGCGCCCTTATTTTTTGAAGTCGATTTCTACGTCAACTTGCAGCTGAATAAAATCGCGGGCGACCTGGGTAAACTCATCGTCAATTTCGATCGTGACTTTGACGGTTTTCTTATCGACCATGGCTAGAGGGTTTGGCAGCGGGAGTGCGCTATCGCCAACCAGATTGTCAATCGCGACCACTTTTCCGGTCACATTGGATTCGCCAAATGCGGGACTGCTGATCTTTGCCTGATCGCCTACATTGAGCTTGCCCACCATTCGGTCGCTGACTTCGGCAACGCATTGCATTTTTTGCATGTTTCCAATTTGAAGCAGCGGCGTATTGATGGCGGTTTCTCCCGGCCGAACAAAAACCTTGATCACCTCGCCGCTGATGGGGGCTCGAATGCGGCTGATCTCTAGCTGAGTCTCCGCGAGTTTCATTGCGGCTTGCAGCGATTGTGGCGGATTGCTTTTCAAGTCTTCCGCATCGGCAACCGCTTTCTTGGCATCGTCAATATTCTCCTGGGCCGCATTCACGGCAAACATTGCCGCCTCTTCCGCCAGCTTGATCTGCTCCATCGCCTTTTCGAGCTCCAGCTTGGCGTTTTCCCATTCGAGTTGCTGATCGATAATTTGTTGTTTCGACACCAGGTTTTTTGTATCGGGGTCTTTTGAAAGTCGAGTCAGCCGGTCAAGCTTCTTTTTGGCATTTTGCAGCTTCTTCTGGTTGATCGATTGGTCCTGGTTGGCTTTGACCTGGGCGAGTTTCAAGTCGGCCTCTTTCTTTGCCAGGGAAGCGGCGCGAAGCGCAAGTTTTGCAGCCGCGATTTGAGCGTCGATTTCTTTCTCCGCATCCATGGCTTTGGCTTCGGCCAGCTCACGTTGTTGTTCCAGCAGTTTGTGTGCGGAAAGTTTTACGAGTTCGTCGTTTTTGGAAACGCGTGTTCCCTTCACAATCGTTTTGCCATCCGAATTCTTGAGGTATTCGGAGACGACTTGACCCTGGGGGATGAAAACACTGTAAATTCCACCCAGCGGTTCGACTTTTCCCTGGGCCACAACAATCTGCGACTCCGTCGTTTCGTCGGTGATCGTCGCGGTCGGTTCCCAGGGTGGAATCGAATTGGCAAAGAACTTGCCGATGTACAGACCGACCACCAGAACCGCAATCAGGGTCAGGGCTGGGACGATGGTCTTGGTCATGGTTTTATCGATTCAATGCAAACTGCTGGCGGAGGAGCTTGGGCGAGTGTCGGCCAAGCAATATATAAAGATAGGATTCAGTGTAATTCTGTCATGCGGCTTTTTGAACGAATTTGGCCCTAATACTGGCATTACCGGCCGAACCAGTCGGGATTTTGGCTGGACAAATGTCTCGAAAAATCCAATTTGCCGCGGGCATGGGCCCGTGGATTGGGTTTAATACACGAAGTTCGTTTCTTTGATTATTTCTATTCTTTGCTGGTTCAGGTTCGTTTTCATGACCCTCCGCCCGGTTTCCTTCGCTTTGTTATTGGTCTTGTTCGTCAGTCTTCCCGGTTTTTTGTCCTCCCAGGAGAAAGACGGAAACGCCCAAGACAAGATTTTTTCCGGCCCCCAAGTTGGTGAAAAGCTGCCCGGTTTCAAGCTCAAACTGGCCCATGGTGAACAAGCCGGAAAAGAGAAAGACCCGGTCGCCGATGCCGCGGGCAAGCCGGTCATCATTGTTTTTGTTCACGAGCGAACACGACCGGCCTTCGGATTGACCAATGTCGTCATGAAATATTGTGACGACCAGAAAGTCGAACATCGGGCCGTTTGTTTTCTTTCATCGGACCAAACGGAAGCATTCGAATGGTTAAGTCGCATCAAGAACTACTTTCCAAAAGGCACTCCCGTTGGGATCTCTCCCGACGGACAGGATGGGCCTGGAGCGATGGGTTTGAATCGCAACGTTGCACTCACGATTCTCGTGGCAAAAGACAACAAGATCGCTGGCAACTTTGCGATGGTCCAACCCAGTATCCAGGAAGACGGCGGCAAGATTCTGAGTTCAATCGCCAAGGCGATTGAAGCCAAGGAAAAGCCAAATCTCGAGAAGTACCTTGCCCGCGGCAATCAGCGAATGCGAATGAATCCGCAGCTTGTACAGAAGGTTCGTAAACTTTTTGCTGAAAATGTCAGTGATGAAGAAGTTGGAAATACCATCAAGGAAATTGAGAAGATGGTCGAAAAACGCAAGCCGCTTCAGGCTCAGCTTGGGCAACTTGCAAAGCGATTCATTAGCAGCTCAAGAATCGATTCGATCACGAACAAGACTCACCAGGAAACAATCAAACAGTGGGCCAAGAAATATGGATCGATGGAGGCACCGAATCGTGGGAACAATGCTCGCGGTAAAGATGGACGACAAAATGATGCCAAGCTAACCGGAATGTTGCGTTCCCTGATTCAAAAATCCAACTCCGACGAAGA
>CAYSXI010000033.1:0-2884 GCA_964434955.1 uncultured Pirellulaceae bacterium | reverse complement strand
CCAAGCTAACCGGAATGTTGCGTTCCCTGATTCAAAAATCCAACTCCGACGAAGAGGTCGACAAGATCGCCAAGTCGATCGAAGACTATGTCGAGAAGAACCAGGCCGCGAGGGCCGAAGTTGCTCGGATCAGCAAAACAATTGCGGGATCTGATCGTTTGACAAATTATGGAACCGAACGATGCCAGGAGATCCTCAAGAAATGGGCGGAAAAATATAACAAGTAAGGTCGCGCGATGAGTCAAAGCCCGTTACGACGATGCGATGGTGTACTTCGCCGGGAAGCCCTCCGGTTGGGAGGGCTTAGCGCTTTTGGACTTGGGTTGGGCAGCTTTTTTCGAATCAGGGAATCCCAAGCGTCGACCGTGCGCGATTCTGAAAGTGTTCGACAGGAAGGCAAGCCTCGGAAAAACAGCTCGAGTCATCCCAAATCATGTATTCTGATCTGGTTGGACGGCGGCCCCAGCCACCTTGAAACCTTCGACCCCAAACCCGACGCGCCTGTCGAAATTCGTGGCCCGTTGGGCACGGTCAAAACCTCGGTTACTGGCATCCAGCTCAGCGAGTGTCTGCCACAAACGGCAAAACGGATGAAGGACATCGCAATCATCCGCTCGATGACGTCGACCCTGGGCGAACATAACATCGGCACCCACTATATGCTGACCGGTTATCAACCAAGTTCGGTCATCGAATACCCTTCTTTTCATTCGGTCGGTGCAAGCGTCTACGACCACGTCTCCACCCTGCCGAATAATATTGCGATCCCCTCGGCCCGAGTTGGCGGTTCCCGTTTTTCAGGAAACGGGTTTTTGTCCGAGAGCGTTCGACCCTTTTCTGTCGGGGGCGATCCGGCGAAACCAGATTTCAAGATTGAGAATCTCGATTTTTATCGCGGGATTACACTTGAACGAGTCGAACGTCGACGTGATTTCCTGAAAGCGTTGAATCGATTTAGCGATTCCCGGCAGGAAGAGTTGGACCCGGCGTTTGAACAGGCTTATCGCTTGATCACCTCGACGAAGGCAAAAGAGGCGTTCGACCTGAGCAAAGAAAAGCCGTCAGTTCGTGCGAAGTACGGATCCCGGACTGTGGGACAAAGTTGTTTGCTGGCCAGGCGGCTTATCGAGCGCGGAGTGCCATTTGTTACCGTGAATGCAAAAGGTTGGGACACCCACCAGGATTTAAAGACACGTTTGAAGGATGGGTTTGCCGGGTCTCGCACACCGATTGGCCTGGTCCCGAATTTGGACTTGGCGTTTTCGGCTTTGATTGATGACCTGAAGGAACGCGACCTGTTTAATGACACGCTGATCGTCGTGATGGGTGAGTTCGGTCGGACGCCAAAGCTAAACACAACGGGCGGCCGTGATCACTGGCCACGGGCATTCAGTGTTGCTCTTGCCGGGGGTGGCGTTTCCGGCGGTCAAATCATTGGTTCCAGCGACGCGGTCGGCGAGGTTCCCAAAAGCCGGCCCGTTTCGCCAAGTGACCTCGTCGCTTCGATTTACAAGATTCTCGGCATCGACCCGAAGCTGGAACTCAAAACACCCGATGGCAGGCCCATCTCGCTGACCCCCGAAGGCAGCAAGGTCATCAAGGAGTTGTTTTAGTGCTTCGTTTGAGCCGCGAATGATTTAAAGATTCAGCAATGATTCTGATTCGATCGCTTGGACGGAGTCAATTTTCAACCGAAGCAATCTAATCCCCGAATCCGTTCTTCAACCTACCTCTATTGCGCAGCCAGGAGTTCGGCGAAGCGTTCTTGAAGCGACTGGACTTCCATGCTCTCGCTTCGCAAAGCCTCCATGGCTTTGACTGCGGCTTCGGCGGCCTGGATGGTGGTGATACAGGAAACGCCGTGTTGAACCGCCGCGGCGCGAATCTTACCCTCGTCGGTCCTCGCCCCTTTTCCGTTGGGGGTATTCAGAATCAGATCCACCGCCTCGTTTTTCAAATGGTCGATCAAATTCGGATGCCCTTCGATCAATTTCTTGACGCGTTCGACGGGGATTCCATTTTCTTCCAGGGTTTTTGCGGTTCCCTCGGTAGCCAAAACCTCAAATCCCATTTCATGAAGTTTCTTGGACAGACCCACAGCCTTTTGTTTGTGCCGCGATGAAACGCTGACAAAAATTCTGCCGGACTTCGGCAAGTGAACGCCTGCGGCAAGTTGACTTTTGGCAAATGCGATCGAGAACCGTTCGCTGACACCCATGACCTCGCCGGTACTGCGCATCTCGGGGCCGAGAACGATATCGACGCCGACAAATTTTCGGAACGGGAACACGCTTTCCTTGATGGAGACGTGTGCTGGAATCGGCTCGCTTGTGAATTCCAGTTCGTCCAGGGTTTTACCCGTCATGACTTTGGCCGCCAACTTGGCAACCGGAACTCCCGTTGCTTTGGCAACGAAAGGAACGGTCCGACTGGCCCGAGGATTTACTTCCAGGACATAAACGTGTTGACGATCATCTTCTTCCCGTTTGACCGCGAACTGGACGTTCATCAATCCAATGACGTTGAGGTGCTTCGCCATGGATACCGTGGCTTCACGAATCTCGTTGATGATGGGCCCGGGTAAGCTGTAAGGGGGAATCGCACAAGCTGAGTCACCACTGTGAACACCGGCCTCTTCGATGTGTTCCATGACTCCGGCAACGATTGCCTTATCGCCATCGCAAATACAATCGACATCGACTTCGATCGTATCTTCGAGGAAGCGGTCGACGAGCACGGGCTGTCCTTGGGCGACGATGAACGCTTCGGCGACGTAGCGCTCGAATTGCTGTTGGTCGTAGCAAATTTCCATCGCGCGACCACCGAGAACAAAACTTGGGGGACGCAGCGGCGGAGAGCCGGCTTCCTTAGCGACGGCGTTACA
>CAYSXI010000032.1:0-36196 GCA_964434955.1 uncultured Pirellulaceae bacterium | reverse complement strand
CGAAATCCTTGACTCGCCGAACCGCATTCAGGCAATGATGTGAGTCCCAGGTATCGCAAACGATGATCGCTGTTTCACCGGGAAGCCAACTCTCGGACTTGGTCGTTTGGTGGAATCGCCCGCTCTTGGGTGAGGTTTCTTTTTGCGTGGTCAAGCGAAATCTCATTCGTTCACCGCGATTCTGTGCTTCTGATTCTTCGGCCAAAAATCCAAGAAGGCCGAATGCAAGTGAGATCAAAAGGGTGAAAGCCGGGTGCGTTTTTTTTTGGCAGGTCAATGTGAACTCCAACGCGATTTTTTCTGAGGTGATTGCCTAATGGCCAGGGCATTTTACGCCAAAACCCCCGCAGATGTTGTTGTTTCGCTCGTCATCGTTGCCTGTCCATTGAATGGCCTGGGGGCAAAAGGGGAAAAAAATGTTTGGTCCCGATGGACGCGCGGAAAGTTTTTCCGGTTGAAGTCGGGTGGAATCGAGTGTTCTCGTCGCGGTGCCCCTTGGGGACAAAGTTTGAATCCCCTTTGCTTCCGCAGAAGCGGTTGAATTCCTCGATATCTTTTTCTGATCGAACGTGGGTTCGATTCGTTTTACTGCCTTGCCGAGTTTCGGGGAAAACATGAAAAAACAACGGGGAAAAAGTAGCAGTTTTAGGAAATTCGCACGTGTAATCGGGCTTCATGCGGACTGGCGCGACAATCTGCGGCGTGTCGCCGTTCCGTTTTTCGCGACCCTGGCAATGATGGTTGCCGCCGGAAGCGCGTTTGGGCAGGACCGACATTGGACCAATACGACGAATTCGGGGAACACCTTTGCCACGGGAACCAACTGGGCCGAGGGAACCGCGCCAACGTCGACCGAAAACGCGATCTTTGATCAGGCCTCGAATTACAACGTTGTTTTTGCGGCCAACGCTGCCAGCAACAAACTGTACGTCAACGGCGGCAACACGACGTTCCAGGGAAACTTTCTTTATCAGCTCACGGAAAACGGATTCATCGAGAACGGCAGCACTTTGAATCTTGGCGGTACGTCGCTCGCGACCGGCACGAATTACAACTTTTATGTCGGCGACTCAACGACCGGAAATACGCTAAACATGTCTTTGGGATCAAACCTGTCCAATCGCTCTGGCTACATCGGCAATCAGGCGGGTTCGTCCGGGACCGCCAACGTGACTGGCGGGTCGCACTGGAATAATTCGACGTATCTCTATGTCGGGAACGAGGGCAATGGGACGCTCAATGTCTCCAACGGTGGGCAAGTTTCGAGCGGGTCCTGGACCACGATTGGACAAATCATGGGAGCCAATGGATCGGCAACGGTGACCGATGCAGGTTCGGTGATGAATGTCGGTAGTATGTACGTGGGAACTCGAGCCGATGGTACCTTGGATATCTTGAATGGTGGTGTGGTCAACAGCGGTAGCACGTACCTTGGTTACCTTAATAACTTCGGTGTCTATTATGCGGGCAATGGAGTCGCAACCGTAGACGGCGTGGGGTCACAATGGAATGACACTGGCACGTTTTACTTGGGCCACCGGGGAAGAGGCCAGCTGAATATCCAGAATGGTGGCGTGGTCAATTCCGAGAATGTCGCGATTACCTACAATGGGGCTAGCGGCTATGACGAAAACGGGGTTGGTGTCGTTGACGGGGCCGGTTCGGCTTGGAACGTCAACAATGACCTGACTTTTGGCGGCGGCAACGGGAGCCTTACCATTCAGAATGATGGCCTGACGGCCGTTGCAGGAACGACAACGGTTTCCAGCAACGGAACGATCTACGTCAATACCGGCTCGCTCGATATCAATACAGGTTCAACCATCACAGGCGGGTTGAGCACCGGTGTATTGACGATGAGTGGAGGCCTGACGAACGTTGCCGGTTCGACCGTGTTGGATGCAACGGGAACGCTTAATCTCAATGGTGGTGAGCTAAGAACACAGAACTTTACCAGCAACGCGGGTGGCATATTCAGCCATGACGGCGGAACGCTCTCGATCAATGGCGGAACGCTGGATCTAGGAAGCATCACGTCGTTGACACTCGATTCAACCGGCGGGACGACTGGCTTGAACTTGATGAACGGGTCAAGCTATTCGCTGTCGAACACTCTGAATGTAGGTGACACCGGTAACGCATCGCTTGGGGTTCAAAACGGAGCCTCGATATCGAGCTACGTTTTGTACGCCGGCAATCAAGCGGGTTCGAATGGGACCGTTGTCGTCGACGGCGCGGGTTCAACGTTAGATTCCACGGGCTACTTGTATGTCGGGTATGCCGGCGACGGCACAATGACCGTTTCCAATGGTGGCGTCTTCAACGGGACCTATTACGACTACGTTGGGTACACCGGCACTGGCGAACTAAACATTCTAAGTGGCGGAAAATTTAACTCCGGATCGGGCTACGGATTGTTCATTGCCCGGAACAGCGGATCCGTGGCAACGGTAAATATTGACGGCGTCGGTTCCGAGCTGAATAGCGATTGGTTTCAATCAGTTAACGGTAACGGGACGACCAATATCACGAATCAAGGGTTGGCCAATATTTCGGGTGATACTCGACTCTACGCAAATGGAACCCTGAATGTCTCGACGGGTGAGTTGAACGTCGACTCGACGCATACGGCAACCGCAGGAATGAACACGAACATGCTTTCGACTTACGGCGGAACCGTCAATGTCGATGGCGTGACCCGAGTTGGTGCCAACGGCACATTGTTGATCAACGGCGGGACCCTATCGACTGGGAGTTTTAATCACACTTCCGGTGGAAGCTTCGACTTCCGCTCAGGATCGATGGTTGTCAACAATGGCGTTTTCGATCCGGGAACAACGTCCTACACGCTTGATTCGACTTATGCTGGCGTCACCCTAAACATCGACAGCGGCGGATCCGCAAATTTTGCCGATGGATTCACGATCGGTTCGAACGGAACGCTCGATTTGGCAGGTGTTTTTGACTCAGGGGATTTGACGAATACATCGGGTGGCACAGTCAACGTCAACGGCGGCATTTCGACCGTGAACGGAGACTTTGACAACTCGGGCAGCGTATTCAGCTTCAATGCGGGTACCGTCAACATCGAAAACGGGTCATTCAATTCCGGGGTCGCATCCTTCAATTTGGATTCGGTTTCCGGCACGTCCACATTGAATCTGAACGGCGGGTCGACGATGGACTACCAAGATACGTTGACCGTCGGAGCCAATGGTCGACTAAACGTTGAAACCGGAGATATTGACGTCTCTGACGGCATGAATGCTTCGACCGGTTTCTCCTCCGGGACGCTGATGATCGCGGGTGGCCGAGTCAATGCGGATGGGAATCTGAGGGTTGGCCACAATGGAACGGGTCTCGTTCAACTGGACGGCGGTTCGCTTTCGGTAACCGGGCAGTTCAGTTTGGACGCCGCAGGTACGGTCAACCTGAATGCTGGAACTCTCCAGTTCGGTTCGACCAGTTTTGATGAATTCAAAGCGATCAATAAATCGGTTGGTTCCGAGATCATTGGTCAAGTCGATGTGCTGGCGGGGCAAGTCGTCGATGTGAACGAGATGGATAACCTATCAGGTAGCCTCAACTCTTTGACCAACCAGATCGTCTGGAACAACGGCGGAACCATTCTCGGTGATGGCTCCGTTCAAGGAAGCTTACTCAACGCCACAGACGCCGAACTGAGGGTTGCGGCCGGCAATCGAATTCGCTTTTCAACTTTTGACGCATCCCATTCCAATTTTGGGCGGATTGATGTCGTCGGAACCAGTTCGAGTACTTCAGAAATTGAGTTTGAAGGCAATCTGGTCAATGAAACGGACGGATTGTTTACGGCTCGCAACGCATTGATTCGTTTCGATCGTGGAATGCAAAACGACGGGCAGTTCTCGGTGGCACTTGGCGATGCCGATGTTTACGGCAACATCAACAATGACGGCACGATTGGAATTGGCGGAAACTCGAATCTGTCGCTTCTGGGTGATCTCCATCAGTTTGGAGACCTCAATATTCTCTCAGGCTCCAAGCTGATTGTTTTTGATGACTACTTTGGCTATGGATACAACGGCACCGGCGAACTTGAAATCCTGGGCACCCTGGATGTTGGTTCGAGCCCCGGTGTTGCCGAATTTGGTGGCGACGTCACGCTAGGATCGGAAACCCTGATTGAGCTTGGTGGTATGCAGCTCGGCGATTACGACAAGTTGATCGTTCGCGGTGACTTGACGTTGAATGGCCAGCTAGACGTCGCCATGTGGGACGGTTTCGAATTGACGGGCAACGACGAATTCCTGATTGCTGAAATCGACGGTCAACAGATTGGCGATTTCTGGGGACTCAATGAAGGCGACGTGGTCGGCAACTTTAACGGTCTTGATCTGATGATCAGTTACAAGGCGGGCGACGGCAACGACGTATCGTTGTTCACGGCCGTTCCAGAACCGACGTCAAATGCAATCTGCATGGCGGTCTTGCTGGTAGCCTGCCTGGCGGGTCGACGGGTCAGAAAGCGACTGGAAATTGCCGGTAAGGTCTAGAACCTGCTAACCCCTGTTGAAACCCGGTCGTTTGTCGGCCGGGTTTTTTATTTGATTTCCGTCAAGTATTGCAGGCGTCTTTTGACGTTGTCGTTCTTCAGGACATCCGAGTTTAGGTCCGATTTCTTGACTTCAAACTTGAGTCCTGTTGATCCGTCACGAAGCAAAACGAGGGTGTTGAGAATCAAGCTCGCTTCGACGCCGTCTTTGGATTCTTTTAAACAATCGACGATCGCCTTCGTCGCATCCTTTTTATGAACAATTGCTCCATATTCCGCAGCCCGAACTCGGACCAAAACGTTTTCGCCTTGCTTGATCTCTTGGATTTGCTTGAGCAGGAAGTCAGAACTTTCGACGCGGCCGGCAGTGCAGGAAATCCAGCCCCAGTATCGCTTAATCGGATCGTTCGAGTTGATGGCTTGGCTCAATCGTGAACGTTTTTGCCCGGACGATTCCAGGCTGAGATTCGCAATGTCAACAAGCTCAGCGATTCGTTTTTCATTTGTTTTTCCAAACCCGGTCGGGTTTTGAAATGCGTTTTCAACAAGATAGTTCTCTGGGAAAAAGCTCAAGTCGCGCGTTGATTTGACGTGTTGGGTGAGGCGATCGCGCAAGAGTTCTAGCGTCTCGCGATAAGCCTCTTTTTTCGCAAGATTGTTGATTTCGTAGGGGTCGTTCTCGAGGTCGTAGAGTTCTTCGGCAGGTCGAGGCTCGAAGAAATGGCTTTGGGCTTTATTGAGTTTTCCTTGTCGGTAGAGTTGCCGCCATTCCTGGTAGGCGAGCATTTTGTACCGATAGTTGTTTTGCAGGCCGTCGAAGTTAAATGGTTGATAATTTCGAATGTATTTGAATTTCCCTTTCCGAATGGTCCGAACGAGATCGTACTTTTCGTCAAATCGGTCTGCATAGCAGAAGACTTCGTTGCGCTTCTCGACATCATCGCTTTTTACGCCTTCGCCCAAGAATGGCCGTCCGTCAAACTCCTTGTTGACTCCAATGCCTGCCAGGTTGAGCAAAGTCGGACCAAAGTCGATAAAACTGACAAAACCCCCGACTTTACTGCCAGGCTTTTGATCCACGAGATGGCGAAACTTCGTGGGAATATGGACAACGAGCGGGACGTGCACACCGGTTTCGTAAGCATAGCCCTTGCTTCGTGGCAAAACGCCTCCGTGGTCGCCAAAGTAAAAGATGAATGTCGTGTCCAAAAGTCCGTCATCTTCAAGTTGCTTGATGACTTTACCGACCTGCTCGTCCATCATCATGATTCGATCCCGATAGCGGGCATTGGTGTATCGGAAGACTTTGGTGTCGGGGTGGTAGGGATGCACAAAAACCGATTTTGGATCGGTATTCGTCTTTTCGTTTTCGAAGACGCGACGAGGAAAATGGAGTGAGCCTTCGTGGGAGACCGAAAAACTCTGTTTGTGAAAAAATGGCTGACCGGGTTTGCGATTTCTCCAACTCGCCCGATTCGAGGACTCATTCCAGATTTTTTTGCCTGCGACGACGTTGTAATCCGTTTTGCGGCGATTGGTTGTGTAATAACCGGCTTCGCGAAGATACTGGGGGAATGGATTCAAGCCCTTCGGCATCGGCACCAGCTTCGCGCGCCGATGATACTGGGCGCCGATACGTGGAGCGTAGCATCCCGTCAGAAGTGTCGTTCGCGCAACACTGCAAACGGGGCTGTTCGAATAGGCATTCTCAAAAACGAGTCCCGATTCAGCCAAGCGGCGAATATTGGGAGTGTCAGCCCCGTGTTGATCAAATAGCTTGAGGTAGTGCTTGGAGTTATCTTCCGAGATCAACCAGACGAAGTTTGGACGTTCATCGGCATGGGCCGGTTGGTTATCAGCAATTTGAAGGACAAAAATCAGCGTGGCCAGCAACCAAAGTGCATGTTTGCCGAATGCGGACAGATCCTTGATGATCGAATCAAGGTTGGTTTTCAAAAGCGGCGTGATCATGTTCATTTTTTTCAATAAATGCTGACGTTGGACGAACCTCGGGTTTTCGGACACGTCCTATATTAACCCGAAGCATCTTCTTGAATCTTCTCTTGCTCAACCAAAAAATTGAATTCAGTCTGTTTTCAATTCCAAGAGGTTCTCATTGGGAGCCCAGTCGCAAGAACTCGCCACGGCCCCAGGCATTTCCAGCCAATTGTAAACCTGTGCGACAGAGCAGAAAATCGTTGAGACCAACAAGCCCCTAGATATCGTATGCCTCGTTTCAATCATCGTACTGTTTTTGCACGCCAATCACTTCGGCCAGACGCCTGTCTTTGGATTCCGCTTCTGTATCCAGAAATCAATCGCCTGTCCGAAGAAGACTCACCGTTGTCACGGCAGCTGCGCGAACGCATCGTCGAAATCACGGAAGGATTGGAACAGCGACAGCTGCATTGGCGAAGATTGAACGTGACGCCAGAAATCCAATCCATTCGTGTTCGGCTCGAGCCGCCTTCGCTGCAAAAAAAGGCGAAGTTATGGAAAGAACCCATCGAACAGGAATTTCACTACCTGGTATGGCAGCCGGACGACCGACACGTGATCGCATACGTCCCTTCGCTGGATATCGAAGTTCTTCGAGTAGGCAAGGATGACGAAAAGTTTGCCGGCGATGTTCGTCGGGAGATTCGGGCTGCGCTCGCTCGCGATCGAACGTTGTCTTCATTCTGGAATTTGATGGAGCTGAACCGCTTCGGCGAGATCGAATTGGTGGAGCACGAGTTTGACTTGGAGCTGCCGACCCTCAAAGAAATAGCGGCCGGACGAGTGTCCGAAACGGAGCGCGAATCGGAGCTTCGAAAAGTTGCTGTGCGCAGTCAGTCGGCCTCCACGTTTCGGGCCTACGAAGTTTTTCGCGAAAAGGAGGCGGTAGCGAACGGGTTGGCTCCGCCGGCAAAAAACAGCGTCCTGATTGTTGGACCGTCCGGTTGCGGAAAGACCGGTGTTGTGCGTGAGTTAGCGCAAACTCGGAAGATCTACGGAGTCGAGCACCTGGAGTTTTGGGAGACCAATGGAGCCAGGATCGTGGCAGGGATGTCCGGTTTCGGGCAGTGGCAGGAACGGTGCCAGAAGATCATTGAGGAGTTGATGAAGCGCGATGCGGTTTTGCATGTTGGCAGTTTGAGCGAGTTAATGGATGTTGGAAAGTCTCAATACCAGCAGCAAGGCATCGCGTCTTTCTTCAAGTCACACATTCAAAAGGGTTCCGTGCAAATTGTCGCAGAATGCACTCCCGACGAAATGAGCCTGATTGAGAAACGCGACCCGGAAATGCTCCGCGTGTTCCAGCAGGTGACAATGGAGGCTCCGGATCAGGAAACGAAACTCAAGATTTATCGTCGCGTTGTTATCGCGGAAGGTGCCTCCGTCGACGACAAAGCACTTCAAAAAATGGAGTCGTTTCATCAAAGGTACGCGACCTATTCCGCCTCACCGTCGCGGCAGGTCCGATTTTTGCGCAATTTGATTCGCGATCACGAACCAGAAACCCCCATTGGGGCGGGCGCAGTGACGAAAGCCTTTGCTGCGGAAACGGGGATGCCCGAATTCCTCCTGGACAATCGGATTCCGCTTGATTCCCGTGCAACGGAAAAATGGATTTCGGAGAGAGTGATCGGGCAGTCCGATGCGGTTCAAAAAGTCGTGGACTTGATGGCTGCGATCAAATCCGAACTGACCCCGACGCGCAAGCCAATTGCTTCATTCCTGTTTATTGGCCCGACCGGCGTCGGAAAGACGGAGATGGCAAAGTCGATTGCGGAGTTCATGTATGGTGATCCCCAGCGGATGATTCGAATCGACATGAGTGAATACTCGGATTCCGTAAGTGTCAATCGACTTTTCGGTGGCCTGGGAAGCGACTCGGGTGTCTTGACTGGTAAGGTTCGCCAGAATCCGTTCAGCGTCCTTCTGCTCGACGAGTTCGAAAAGGCTCATCCGACTTTTTTTGACTTGTTGCTTCAAGTGCTCAGCGAAGGCCGATTGACGGATGGGAAAGGGCGGCTGACAGATTTTTCGACGACCATCATTATCATGACGTCGAACATAGGTGCTCAAAATTTCAATAACCAGAGTTTCGGGTTTCGTGTTGCGTCGGACACGGAGGATACGGATCGGGCGCGAGAACACTTTGAATCCGAAGTGCAAAAACACATTCGCCCTGAACTGTACAACCGAATCGATGCGATTATCCCTTTTTCGCCTTTGAGTCTTGAAACCGTTCGCCGTGTTGTGGATCGCGAGTTGGAAAAACTCCTTCGCCGCGAAGGGATTTGGTTTCGAAACGTTGGCGTCAAAGTTGATTCATCGGCGGCGTCGTTGATTGCCGAAACCGGCCGCGATCCACGATACGGCGCCCGCCCCCTGCAGCGTTTCATCCAGGAAAACATGGTTCAACCGCTGGCGGAAAAGCTCAATCAGCAGCCGCAGGAAAATCGCGTGGACGTCGAAATCAAAGCTAAAGGCGCTAAACTGAATTTTGGCTTCTCGGTCACACCGCCCAATGCGGGCGAGCGAGAAGATTCCAAGGAAACGGTTGTGCAAATGACCAACCTTTGGCATTTGCGCCGAAGGGTCCAGAAACTGATCAATGCGCCCATCGTCGTGCGTATGAAAAACGAGTACTTCCGACTGCAAAACGAATTTGAACGACGGCTGCGTGCTAGTCGCAAACGCAAACGCTACGAAGACGCCGAGGCACAAAAATGGTTGTGGGCAGAACGCCAGGAATTGGAGGTGTACGAGCGTCAGGTCGAGAAAATAGTCGCTTTGGGGCGAACCATTTTTTCCTACGAGGATCAATGTTTGGCGCGGTACTTTGTGCAAGAATCGGCCGATCCGGAAAAACTCGACCAGGAGATTCGCGAACACCACGCGCGAATCAATGACACCCTTTTCGAGATTTACAACTTTGATTCCCGTGATGACCCGAAAACCATCCTGTTAATGGTGTTCGGGCGCGACATGTCGTTGGTTCAACGATTGTTCGAAAGTTATGTGGGCTTCGCGAATCATAGAAACTTAAACGTCGAATCGCAATTCTTGCTCAAGCGTTATCGTAAAGAAAACGGACCCGACAAGGATTTCCTGGTGGGGATCGAGGCGAAGCCTGAGGACAAGGTTGAATCGTCGGTAGCCCAGTTGGAGCATTTTGCTGAGTTGACGAAAGCAATCGAATCGAAACCTGAAACTATCGGATTGGCATTTCGCGTTCGAGGCGCGTCGGCCTTTCCGATGTTTGTCAAAGAGCGGGGTATCCACCTCTTCAAGAATAACAATTATCAAACGCGCGTCTTTGTGGATACGGAGGTTGACGATCTCAAGAAGCACTGGTTGCCACCTGATATTCAGAAACTGGGTCCGTTTGAAGCAGCCAACTATGTACGACGATATGACCTCGCTCAAAACCTCTACGAGGAAGAAGGAGCCAGCAAGTTTCGTGGCGCAACCGGCGATATGGTAGCCGACCTGCGTGCTTGTCTGGAACGAAAGTTGAAATTGCACCTTGAGAAGTTAATTGATCCATGGAATTAGTTCTTCCTGTATTTGTTGAGCATCTGAAAGCGCGGAACTCCCGTCGGTTTCATCGAGTTAGCTTGCTGTTTTTGGAAAACTTTCAATCGCAGGATGAGGTGCTGCAGCGCGCCATGCAACGTTTGGCGCGGGTGACCAAGAAACGTCTCTTGAGTTTTGGACAGGATTGGAACCATCGACAGCTCAATGCTTTCCTGCTGAACCCCGAAGTGGGGAGTCAGCGACTCAAGTTGGTCCTGGATTTGCGAAATTCGACTCACAAAGTCACCTACTTCATTGCCAAGTTTCGAAGTTTCGGGCGAACGATTTGCTTCAATCCGAAGTTGCCGGAAATCTGGTTTGAAGTGGGAGACCATGAGTCGGTCAAAGATCGTGCGGTCGAAGTTTATGAGTCCCACTTCCGTCAAAAGCAGCGGGACGAATCGAGAATGCCTTTCCTTCCGCCCGAGAATTTCTCCCTGGATCGGGAAGCCTGGGTGTCCGAGTTGGTCGTGGACATTCCGACGAATCAAAAGTCTCGTTCGGATGAGCGTCGCGATCGAATGGCCCTTTGGACGAACGAAACCATGGATGGAGCAATCGAGCTGAACCGGGTTGGGCGATGCCTGGATTGGTTGTATCCAGACGACTTGCATCGGGCGATTCAACGTGAGTCCTTTGTCGATCGAATTGAATCGCTCCTTGCCATGCCGGTGCAAAGGCCGCTCCTGGTTGTGGGGGGCAAATCGGTCGGCAAGACAGCCGTCATTCACGAGGTGGTGCGGCGACGCGTCGAAGCGCGGCGCGAAAATCAGGGAGCTCATTCGCGAAACGTATGGCTATTGGCTCCGCAGCGAATCGTGTCCGGGATGTCGTATGTCGGGCAGTGGGAAAATCGTGTATTGGCGATCATTCGAGAAGCCGAGCAAAGGAAACATATTCTTTACTTTGACGATTTGCTTGGACTTTTTCGTGCGGGACAGACTTCATGCTCGGACTTGAGTGTCGCCGACCTTTTGAAAAATGCGATGCTCAATCAGCAGATTCGTGTGCTCGGCGAAATGACTCCCGAAGCATACGACAAGCTGACCGACCGCGATCGAGCCTTTGCCGATTTATTTCATGTTGAACGATTGGAGCCGACCACGACGGAGGAAACAACGCAAATTGCCATCCATATGGTGCGCGAGCAAGAGCATCGTCAAAACGTTTGTTTCAGCGTCGACGCAATTCCGGAAGCGATCAAACTGCAGCGACAATTTGTCAAGAACGCAGAGTTTCCTGGAAAGGTTTCCGAATTCATCAAACGGTTGGCCATCAAGCGTAGCCAAATGACCATCAGCCGCGTCGCGGTTGACGAAGAGTTTAGTGAGATGTCCGGCATTTCAATGAAGCTGGTCGATGATCGTAGCATGTTAAAGCGATCCGAAATCGAAGGCAAAATGCGACACCGAATCGCCGGGCAAAAGGAAGCGGTCGACGCTTGCGTCGATGTTGTGTCAATGGCCAAGGCCCGCTTGAGTGATCCGAACAAGCCGCTGGCGACGATGCTATTCATGGGGCCGACCGGCGTTGGCAAGACGGAATGTGCGAAAGCGCTGGCGGCCATCATGTATGAAAATGATGATCAGTTTATCCGTTTCGACTTGAATGAATTCAAGACCATCGACGCGGTGGCTCGGCTGGTGGGGACATTCGACAATCCCGAAGGTTTGTTGACACGCGCCATTCGGCAACGCCCGTTTTCGGTGGTCCTGCTCGACGAGATTGAAAAAGCTCATCCCGACGTATTTGATATCTTGCTCCAAGTAACGGGCGAAGGTCGGTTGACCGACGGCTATGGCCAGACCACCGATTTTACCAATACGGTTATCGTGATGACTTCCAACCTTGGCTCATCACAAGGACCGAAATCATCGGGTTTCGCTCAGCCGGATGATACTCAATCGGAGCATCGTTACATTCAGGCGGCCCGAAACTTTTTCCGCCCGGAATTTTTTAACCGAATTGATCGGCTGCTTCCATTTCATTCCCTGTCCCGTAAGGAAATCGAACGCATCGCCGAGATGATGATGCAAAAAGTGATCTCACGCGAAGGGCTCGTGCGGCGGCGATGCATCTTGCAAGTTGACTCGGACACGATCCGCCAAGTCGTCGATCAGGGTTTCCAACAGGAATGGGGTGCGCGGGCTTTGAAACGGGCCGTCGAGACTCGTTTTACCCAGCCGGTTGCGCGCGAGCTTTCCAAGATTCAGAATCACGTTCCAACACTGATCGAAGTGTCTTCCGGGAGTGAGGGCAATTTCAGTATTCGGACGACGGCTTTGCAAAATGCGAAGGCGACGCGCCCTTTGGTTGAGTCAATCGATAAGTCGCATTTGGCCGGACGGTGTCGCGAGTTCGTCAATCGGATCCATGAAGAAGCATTGGAGAATCGGCCGGAAGGCGAGATCACTTCGGACGGGATGTCGCCTGCACTGCTCAAGCATTTTGCGGTTCTCGAACAAGTCGACGTGGTCAAGGAAACCATTCGCCAAATTCAAAATCGATTGCAGGCTGAACGCGAGTCGGCAACTCAGCCCTTGTTGCCGGTCACCGGTGACAAGATCAAACGGTCAAGGAAAATCGCAAGACCGGGCGGTAGTTTTCGTGAACGCCCCAATCGTTGGCTCAAGGAACTGAACAGCGTCAAGGACATTCGCAACTTCATTGACGAGCGAGCGATTCAATCGGAATCTCAGAATGCGAGGGTTTCCCCGGACATCGTGACACTTGCCAATGAGTCGGCCTATCTGAAAACGTTGAACGAGGACGATGGAGCAGCATGCTGGTTTGCCGTCGAGCCTTTTGGTCGAGCGGAAGAACAGGAGGTCGTCGAGGTCAGTCCATCAAACTTGACGTTAATCGATCCGACATTGGGGCAACACTATGTCCAGCTGTTGTTGGATTTTGGATTTGACTACCAGAAGTTTGTCGCGAACAAAGAGAATGAAATTCCGGTCACCCTGTTCAAGGTTTCCGGCACGGGGGCGAGTTCGCTTCTCAGGAATGAGACCGGGGTTCAGCTTCGCTGCAGCGTTCACGGAGAATTGCAGATGTTGCGGACGGGGCTTGTTGTCCCAACGGAGGAACAAAAACGGAAACTGGCCAATACTTCTTCCGAAACAGACAGTCAAACCGCAGCAAATGTAAATCTCGGTCCTTTGGCGTTTGTTGAATCGGACAATTACCAGGTTTTGCGAATGTTCGATCACTTGAATCGACTGGTTGATTTTCGAACTGGCAGGGTGATTGAGCAATGTGCCTTCCAGGAGAGATTGTTGCACGGTCTTTTGCTAGGTTCGCTCGAATTGCCTCAGGAGTGGGCACCGTTTATTGACGATGAAACCGAATAATCAATCGCATGCACTACGTAAAAATTCCAATTATCGTCTACAAAGATTCAGAGGGGCTGATGACTGTCAGCTCGCTTACCGGTAGCAGTGCGTCAACTGTTGGAATGCAAAAAGACAAATGCTTGAAGGACCTGACTCGCTACTATCAATTTCTTACGGACCTGGAAGAATTTCAGGAGCCCGAGTTTGAACATGTTGAGTTGGACTACCTGTTTATTCCGATTCGTCCGGCCTATCGCGATGGCAATCGATACTTTCCCAGTGATGAGCGAATCGAATTCAAAATTCCTTATGTGATTGGGACGCAACAGGACGACACGTTCGTTTGTGTTCTTCCTACGATTTCACAAAGCTTCTACTTTTGGGAAAAGTCGACGATCGAGCAACAAATTCAGGATCGGGTGGGTTCTGCCCTGAATGGCCAATCGCCGAAGAGTCTTTCTCGATTCTTATGCCCGGAAAATATTGAGGTCGAAGTCTTCAATTGTCGGCTTGAACTTCGTGAGAAGAAAGATGAGGACGAGAAACTACATCAGCTGAATGCCATCGCTTCGCCTTTGGGCAGCCGCTTAAATCGAAAGCTCTATCCGCTTGCCTGGCAGCGGGCGGAAGAAGTCCGCGTGCTCGCTGAGAACCTGACGGAATCCCAAGGCAACCTGCTTTTGCTGGGCGAATCGGGAATCGGCAAAACGACGGTGTTGGTTAACGCGATTCGAAAACTGGGGCGTGAGTTTCGTGAACGATCGAAAGAGGATCCGGATTTCCCCAGTGACCAGGCCCGAGTTGAAAAACGGTTTTGGACGACGAACGCCGACCGAATTATCGCCGGAATGCAATATCTGGGTGAATGGGAAGAGAGAATGGAAGCCGCAATCGAAGAATTGGCTTCCGTCGAAGGCGTGCTTTGCGTCGAGTCTCTTGAATCCCTGATTCGTTTGGGTGGTCGCGATGCAACGGATAGTATCGCGTCCTTTTTGGGGCCATTTCTCTACAACAATGATTTACGGATGATCGTCGAGGCGACTCCGAACGAATTGGACGCTTGCCGCCGACTGCTTCCCGGTTTTGATCGGCACTTCAGGATCATTGAAATCGAAAAGTTTGACCGCGAGAGCGCCAAGAAGGTTCTGTTGGCGATCGGCGACCTCTATCGACAAAACCAGAAGATTGAGTCGGACATTGAATCCGCCGAATACACCTATCGGCTTTTCAATCGATTCTATCCTTACGATGGTTTTCCGGGTCAAGCGGTAAGGTTCTGGCGCGGACTGTTTGATGATTTGGACGAAAAGAAAAAGGCCGCGGTTCGAAGTCGCGCGGAGGCAGATGACGAGCGATTGAATGCGAGGTTGGACAATAACAGGGTCATCCGCCGATTCGTCAAGCAAACCGGCTTGCCTGAGCTGCTTATCTGCGACGACAGGACGTTGGATCCGGATGACGTCGAATCCTATTTTCGCGCCCGCATCGTTGGGCAGGATCATGCGTGTCGTCAGGTGACGGACGTGATCACGACTTTGAAAGCCGGCTTGAATGATCCAGCGCGGCCCATTGGTGTGCAACTATTTTGTGGACCCACCGGCGTCGGAAAGACCGAAATGGCGAAGAGCCTGGCCGACTTCATGTTCGGAGGAGGCGAATCGGCTGACCGGCTTCTTCGGTTGGATATGAGTGAATATTCGGGGTATGGCGCGGCAAGCCGGCTGCTGACTCAGAATGATGGCCAACCTTCGAAACTCATCCGCGAAATCAGAAAACAACCCTTTTCCGTCATTCTTTTGGATGAAGTGGAAAAAGCAGCTCCCGAAGTATTTGATGTGTTGATGGGTGTTTTCGATGAGGGGAGACTGACCGACCGCTGGGGGCGAACGACGGATTTTCGTAGTACGCTCATCGTGATGACTTCCAATCTTGGGGTAAAACGCAGTGACCCGATTGGATTCGATTCGTCGAAAATCGAAACGTATGAGAAGGCCATTCGCACTTTCTTTCGACCGGAGTTCTTCAACCGGATTGATTCCATTATTCCATTCCATGCTTTGGGATCCGATTCGATTCAGAAGATAACGGAACTTGAATTGGATCAATTGGCGAAACGCGAGGGCTTGGTGGGCCGAAACCTCAAACTGCATTGGACGCCGGAAGTCGTTCAAGTCTTGGCCAGGAATGGATTTAACCCAAAGCTGGGAGCGAGACCCTTGCAAAGAACCATCGAAGTGATGGTGGTTGCCGGGCTGGCTCGAAAACTGGCTGAGAACGTAGACGCACGTGATCAAAGCATTAAACTGACCTGTGACGACAACGCCTCCGTTGTGATTCAATTCGAGTCGTCGTCACATTAAAAACGGTTGTCAGATTCCTAGTTTGGAGTTGCCATGCGCTTTATTCGGTCGCTACCAGCTTTTTCGCTTTTGCTTGCAGTCGGACTTTTCGTTGAACGGGCTGAATCGCAAACTTCGAACACGGACTCGCGATATTTTCCCGGTCGATGGGCCGAGTGGGAGAAGCGAACACCTGAACAAGTTGGAATGGATGCCGAGAAACTGAAGGCGGCCGTTGAATTCGCAAAAAAGTCAGAGAATCGAGATTCCAAAAATCTGGCGAACGTGATCGCCACCGCTTTTGCCAATGAACCGCACAACCAGATCGTCGGACCGACCAAGAATCGAGGCTCCGCGAATGGAGTGATAATTAAGAATGGGTACATTGTCGCAGAATGGGGAGATACCCAGCGCGTCGACATGACGTTTAGCGTTACCAAAAGTTATCTCTCCACCGTGGCGGCGGTTGCGTTTGATTCCAAGGTCATTCGCAATGTCGACGATCGGGTTCAAACCTACACCCGCGACGACAAGTTTTCTTCGGAGCATAATGCCAAAATTACGTGGCGACACCTCCTGGAACAAACCTCGGACTGGTCGGGGACACTTTGGGAAAAGCCGGATTGGGCGGATCGACCGGTCGGTCGGGATCGGAAGAAGTGGATTGATCGAAAGCTGAATGAACCCGGAACCGTGATGAAATACAACGACGTCCGGGTCAATTTGCTGGCCTTTTGTTTGCTTCAAGTTCTCCGCGAACCGCTTCCCGTCGTGTTGCGGAAGAAGATCATGGATCCCATTGGGGCGTCTCCCAGTTGGCGATGGCACGGGTATCAGAATTCCTGGGTGATTCTTGATGGTCGGCGAATTCAATCCGTCAGCGGTGGAGGCCATTGGGGCGGTGGACTGTTTGTTTGTTCCAGGGATCATGCCCGTCTGGGGTACCTTTTTCTCAATAATGGAAACTGGAATGGCAAACAGCTGGTTTCCAACGAATGGATCAAGTTGGCAGCGACGCCTTCGAAAGCCCGCAAGGATTACGGGTTCATGTGGTGGTTGAACACAGATCAGAAGCGAATTCCCAAAGCGCCCGCAAGCAGCTTTTTTGCTTCGGGGTTTGGCGGCAACTACATTTACGTTGACCGAGAAAACGACCTCGTGATTGTCCTGCGATGGACCCCCAATTTGTCCGGCGTTGTTGCGCGGGTCATCGAATCGATCAATCGGTAGTTGACGTTGCGGAATCTTTGACGCGATTCGCACTCGGGAGCGGGGTCGGTTTTCGGCGCTTTGCCGTCGAGGCATCAAGCACTAGAATGCACGTGAATGAATGCGGTGGCAGAAAACCAGCGCATTTCCTGTTTGCGAGTCAGAGTGACTTTCGTGAGGATCTGAAATGACGATTTCCCAACCGTTCAATTTGATGAAGTGGATTGATGAGAATCAGGACCATTTCAAGCCGCCGGTCATGAACAAGCAGTTCTACTGCGAAGCGGACGATGTCATCGTTTTCGTTTCCGTAGGGCCAAACACCCGAAACGACTACCATGTCAATCCGACCGAAGAGTTGTTTTATCAACTGAAGGGCGATATCGCGGTTCGAGTTCGTCCGCTGGACGGGACGCCGCCTCATGACGTCGTCATTCGCGAGGGTGAAATGTGGCTGTGTCCGCGAAACGTTCCGCACCGACCTCAACGCCCGGCCGACACAATCGGTCTGATCGTCGAGTTTCCTCGGCCTGCGGAGTCAAAAGAGTTTCTCAGATGGTATTGCCCAGATGATATTCACTTGGTGCACGAGGCCGAGTTTCGTCTGAAGCACATCGACGAGGATCTCCATCGGATCATGGATCAGTTTTGGAATGGTCCGGAAGAGATTCGTACTTGCAAGGAAACCGGAAAAGTGATCCAGCGGGCAGGAGAATTTCACTTGTCGAATGCTGAGTCCGCAGGATAGTACGCTCCATGTTGACGATTGATTTACACACGCATATTTTGCCTCCGACCTGGCCCGATTTTTCACAGAGATTCGGATACGGCAGGAAGAAATTTATCCTGCCCGAGCCAGGCCACGATGGCGGGAAATCATGTTTGTACATGATGCGCGGCGAACAGATGTTTCGGCGAGTCTGGCCAAACTGTTACGATCCCGAAGTCGTCATCCGGGAATGTGAAACCAATCAAGTCGATGTCCAGGTGATTTGTACGGTCCCGGTGATGTTCAGCTATTGGGCAAAGCCAGAGCATGGAGCCGAGATCAGTCGTTTCTTGAATGACCACGTCGCTCAAGTGGTTGCTCAACATCCCCGGAAGTTTATTGGGCTCGGAACGGTTCCGCTGCAGGATACCGACCTGGCGATCAAGGAATTGCGTCGTTGCAAAGAGGAACTCGGATTTCCCGGAGTTCAGATCGGAAGCCACGTTGAGCCAAACCCCTTTACGGGGCGAGACTACGACTTGAATCTCTCCGACCCGAAGTTGCTCGGGTTCTTCGAAGCGGCCGACGAACTGGACATGTCGATCCTCGTGCATCCTTGGGAAATGATGGGTGCCGAAGCGATGCAGAAATATTGGCTGCCATGGCTGGTCGGGATGCCGGCAGAAACCACACGTGCGATCTGCAGCATGATTTTTGGTGGGCTCTTCGAACGATTCAAACGGCTCAACGTTTGCTTCGCCCACGGTGGTGGTTCCTTTCCGTTCACAATCGGGCGAATCGAACACGGGTACAACTGTCGACCGGACATCGTGGCGTTGGACAACGACATCAATCCCCGTGAATATCTGAAAAAATCCTCGGATCAACCCGCACGATTCTGGGTGGACTCGATCGTGCATGATACCTATTCACTTCGAACTCTCGTTGGCGTCTTTGGATCGCGGCGAATTTGTATGGGCAGTGACTACCCCTTTCCGCTCGGTGAGAAACCAGGTGAGTTAATCCGTGACAATCCCAATATTTCTCCTGACTCGGCGCAGCGTC
This sequence comes from uncultured Pirellulaceae bacterium, assembly GCA_964434955.1. Taxonomy (GTDB): domain Bacteria; phylum Planctomycetota; class Planctomycetia; order Pirellulales; family Pirellulaceae; genus JANQLU01. Next base: position 17,437 of record CAYSXI010000032.1, on the reverse strand, counting down.
TTTTGGCCGACAATACCCTGGAATTTCTTCGCCTGAATCGAGAAGACTACCTGGCCGAATAAAAGGCGAATCGCTTGCTCAGGCGAGTCAATCATTGAATGGACTCGCCCGACAAAGCTTGCTGTTCAAAGGGTCGATCGGCGACCAGTTCGACATCAAAGGGTTGGTTGATTTGATATTCGACTCCCCGCCAGATGAGACGCTTCTTCAAAATCACCGACGTCACGGCAGCCGCGTGGACAAACTGCGTGATTGGAATTGCGATCACCAGCTTGACGATCTTGGATGGTGTTAGCCAGCGTAGAGGCTGATGGTTCTTTTCCAGAATTCGCCGGACGCCAAACTCAACAACGAACAGCGAAACAAACATCAGCCATTGGTATAGCACGATGGCCAAACCGCTGACCCCCAGAATCTGGTGGTCGCCTGCGGCAGCGGCAAAGATCGCAACGGCCAGAGCCAGGATGAGCCCGAGCGAGACAACATAAGCTTGGGTCACGATCAGCCACCAGAAACCTCGCGGTTGGTAGAGTCGAGTCCAAAGAAGTTGTCGAATGATAAACTTCTGGTTTCCCACGAGCGAGCAATCTTCACGGTTAACGATGATCAGCGACGGGACAAACTGGCTTTGGATACCTCGCGTCTTCAAGCACTCGGTGACACAGGCGTCCACCGCCATCGCTTTCCGCCAGCGATCGACAACGGACGTCTCGCGGATATCTTTGGCTCGTGCCGCGAACATTCCGCCCCAGGGTATGCCGCCAAAATACATAGTCAGAACCGCGGCGGCATTCCAAACATAGCGGACCATCGAACCGAATTTTCCCACGTTTGGCGCATACCAGCGATTTCCGTGAGCCGCGTCGGCTTCTCCATTGGCAATTGGGCTGATCAACGTCCGCAAGAAGCCGTCGTAACCAACGACATCGCCATCGACGAGCACGATGACCTCACGGTCGTCCGGCAATTCTTCCATCAACTGCACCATGGAGGCGCAGTGAAGACTGCTTGCCTTCGGACGGTTGGAAAGGGGCGAGAATGCGAGTTTCGGGTTTTGAATTTCTTCTTGAATTTCACTGACAACTTGCCAGGCAGGATCTTCTTCACTGTCAATCATCAAACGTAAATCGATATCCGGATAATCCTGGTGAAGAAGCTGTCGGATACCGGCCGCGAGTTCCGGATCGGCGCCGCGTAAAGCCAAGAGGACGCTTGCGGTAGGAAACTGGTCGTCCGAAATGTTCGCAGGCTGATTCTGGCGGGAGATGCGGAAATAGAAAATGATGGATATGAGCAGTTGATAGGCGGCTATTCCTGTGAGGATCAACGCCAGGGCAATCGCAGCGACAAACATCTTGACCGAGAGCAGTGAGGCAAAAACGAAAACGGGAATTTTACTCAAGTTGCAAAATCTGATTAACCCGAATTTGTGGGGCCGGGAAAAGCCGCAAAGAATATCCGCGGTGCACCATGAATTTATGACAACAAACTGTCAAGGTTCTTCAAATTCGGTCGCACGTTGATTAAAAATAAGCCCTGCAAACAAGACTTGAAATACTTTTGTTGGAAATTGGGATGGCTAAAAAAGACTTCAATATTGGGATGATCGGGTATGGGTTCATGGGGCGAGCCCATTCGAACGCCTATCGGAAAGTCAGCAACTTTTTTGATCTAGAACTGAACCCGGTTCTGAAGGCCGCGTGCGCGCGGAGCGAAGAGCCTTTGAAAGCCTTTGCGGATCAGTGGGGATACGAGTCAACGGAATCGGATTGGCGCGCGTTGATCGCAAGAGACGATATTGACGCCGTTGATATTTGTGTCCCCAACAATTTGCATCGGGAAATCGTTATGGCGGCCGCTGATGCCGGCAAAGCAATCTTGTGCGAGAAGCCTTTGGCGATGAACGCGGCTGAAGGTGAAGAAATGTGTCAGGCGGTCGAGAACGCCGGTGTCGCAAACATGGTTTGGTACAACTACCGAAGAGTCCCGGCCGTTACCCTTGCGAAAAACCTGATCGAAGAAGGAAGGCTGGGGCGGATCTTTCATTACCGCGCCAATTTCCTTCAGGACTGGACGATCGCTGACGATTTGCCCCAAGGCGGTAACGCGCTGTGGCGGTTGGATGTCGATGCAGCGGGCTCCGGCGTCACTGGTGACTTGTTGGCTCATTGCATTGACACAGCGATTTGGTTGAACGGTGAAATTGCCGATGTCACGGCGATGACGGAAACCTTTGTCAAGGAACGGATGCACAACTTGACGGGTAAAGTCGAGCCCGTCGGTATTGACGACGCTTGTGCATTCCTTTGCCACTTCAAGAATGGTTCGATGGGCTTGTTTGAGTCGACCAGGTACGCTCGAGGCCACAAGGCGCTTTACACGTTTGAAGTCAACGGAGAAAAAGCTTCGCTCAGTTGGGACCTCCACGATTTACACCGGCTCAATTATTTCGATCACGGCGACGATGGCATCGTTCGCGGTTGGAAAAGCGTTCACGTGACGGATCACGGCGGTGAACATCCTTACATGGATAAATGGTGGGTGCCCGGTTTGCAAATTGGCTACGAACATAGCTTTGTGCACCAGGTTGCGGATTTCCTCGAGGGGCACGCCAAAGGCGAGGCGGTTGGACCAACCTTCCGCGATGCCTTGGAAACGCAGAAGGTCTGTGATGCGGTGTTGAAAAGTGCGGCCGAATCCAGCTGGACGAAGGTTTGATCGCGATCCCGTTGGATTTGATTCGTAAACGCGACCCCCAAAACACTGGATGACCTGGTGATCGAAAGTGAAACAAGCGGGGAGCCATGAACTGTTACTCGCATGCCTTTCGCTTTCTCGACCGCGACCCCTATTTCGTGGTCGGAACATGTGTTCCCGATTGGCTCACACTTGCCGATCGAAAAGTCCGAGTTCGGAAAAAGAATGCTCGTCTTTTCATGGAAAACACAGATCCCAACATTTCCGAGTTGGCCAAGGGAATTGTTCGTCATCATTTGGACGATGATTGGTTCCATGAGAACCGATGTTTTGTCGAATTGAACCTGGCGCTTTCAATCGAGTTGCGAGAGCTTCTGGGGAGCGACGCCGGGTTTCGCCCCCATTTGGCGGCTCATATTTTGATCGAAGTTTTGCTGGATCGTGCTTTAACGTTGCGGAATCCGTCCGGGCTGGAAACGTTTTACGAAATGGTTGCCCAAGTCGATCCGGCGCGGGTTGAGGCTGGTGTCAACGAGATAACCTCGACAAAGAAAACCGATCGGATCGCCTTGTTTGTGCCCCGGTTTCTTACGGAGCGATATCTGTTTGACTATTTGACAGACGAGGGGATCAACTATCGACTCAATCGTGTTCTGCGACGTGTAAAACTTGCGGAACTTCCCGCAGCGTTTCTGGATTGGATTCCCAGTGCCTGGGACCGAGTCGAAAAGCAACAGGATGACCTGTTGTCTGGGTTTGAATCGTCAGATTGAATCGACAATCGTCGTGTTTTATATTTCCTTTGAAATCAAACAACTAAGTCGAACTTGAAATAAGCAGGAGAGCTGAGTTGAAATTCGGAATGAATTTGCTTTTGTGGAGTGGTGAACTCCATGACGATTTGGTCCCAACCGTCGAAAGTCTCAAGGCGATGGGATACGACGGCGTCGAGGTTCCCTTATTCAATCTCGACTTGGATTATGCGACCTGGGGTAGTCGGTTCGATGAAATTGGAGTCGGCCGAACAGCTGTCACCGTTCGAACGGTGGATGATAATCCCATCAGTCCGGAGGCCAGCGTGCGACAGAAAGGAATTGAAAACTCCAAGCGCGCTATCGATTGCTGTGCGGCAATGGGTGCCTCGCATCTGGTTGGGCCTTTTCATTCAGCCCTCGGTGAGTTTTCCGGCGCGGGACCCACTTCGGACGAATGGAAATGGGGCGTGGATTCCATGCGACCCGTTGCCGAACATGCGGGACAAGCCGGTGTGGTTTTGGCCATCGAGCCTTTGAACCGGTTTGAGACCTACCTGTTGAATACACATGCCGACGCCGCACGATTTGCCCGCGAGGTGGAACACGACAGTTGTCGAATCATGTATGACTCTTTCCACTGCAATATCGAGGAAAAGGATGTAGCGCAGGCGATTCGTGATGGAGGCGACATGATCGCGCACGTCCACATTTCCGAAAACGATCGCAGTACACCCGGATCGGGAAATGTTCGGTGGGCCGAGAACTTTGATACGCTCAATGAAATCGGCTACGACGGCTGGATGGTCGTTGAGGCTTTCGGTCTGGCGTTACCAGAATTGGTTGCTGCCACAAAGATTTGGCGGCGGATGTATGAATCCGAAGAGCAGTTGGCCAAGGACGGTCTCGAATTCATGAAAACCAATGTTGGTTCGCGCTGGGGATAAGCGTTAGCGCGTCTGTGGTGGCTCTCGGAATCGCGATCCAGCATTTCGCTCGACGGTCGGAACAGCCGTGACAGCGGTTAATGAAAAAAGCCCGCTAATCGCGGGCTTTCTAATGCGCATTCGTCGTCAAGCTTTTGGGGCTCGTTTTAACATTGGAAAATCCAACCAGAAGAGATCCCGTAAAGCAGATCTCTCTGTGGCCTTCCCGTTGGAACTGCGGTATCCGCTTTCCGTAGGCAAACACGACACCCCGAAGGTTACGCAGACACCCCGAAGGTTATGCAGATACCCCGAGAGTTATGCAGAAACTTTGTGCATGTCGATCAGTTCTTGCAGTCGGGCTTTCGGTTGAGCGCCCATAACTTTTTCGACCACTTCGCCGTTCTTGAAAATAAGAATGGTTGGAATGTTCAGGATTCCGTATTTTCGAGCGGTCTCTTCATTTTGGTCGACGTCAAGTTTTCCAACTTTGGCCGAACCGCTATTGTCGGTTGCCAACTCTTCGATCACGGGCGCGATTTGTCGACATGGTCCACACCAGGTCGCCCAAAAGTCGACGACGACTGGCAAATCGGATGCGATCACTTCACTTTCAAAATTGGAATCGGTAAATTCTGCTGCCATTTCTGGTCTCCGTATTCTTCGAAACAACGCTCCAATGTCGGGACACCCGTCTGGTGAGAATCGCGTTGCTGAAATTCAGGAATTAAATCACGTTGAGGATTTTAGCCGTTGAGCAAAGTCGGTCAATTGCCGGTCGGGAATTGACCGCAAATCGTGAAGGTTGCCGGAAAACTAGGCCTTTTTTGCCTGTGATTCATCAAGTGGACACTTCAAGAACCGAAAGCAGGGCAAAACCGTAACTCACAACTCCCGACAACTCGACTTCTGCGTGTGAGGGAATTAGGCGGATTCCGTTTTCACATTCTTGATGAGACCGAGGAAATGCTTGACAGATTTGGGCCGCTTATTGGGGTCAGCTTCCAGGCAACGGTGAATCGCACTTGCTAGATCCGAATTCAAATCCGGCCGATGTTTCAAGATGTCATCAGGCAATCGGCTGTCGTGCGCCAAAGCTCCAATCCCGGTGGGGTCGGTGGATCCCCAAGGGTGTTCGAAGGTAAGCATTCGGTACATGGTGACGCCGTAGGCAAAAACATCGACACGCAGATCCGTGGGGCGACGACGAACGATTTCCGGAGCCATGTATTGAGGAGTTCCTGTACGGTTTCCCGGTAGTCGGTAAGGCGGCTCATCGGGAACGGTCAATCCAAAGTCAATTAACTTGAGATTGTTGATCGTCTTGTCGCAGATGAAATTTCGCGGGCAGACATCGCGGTGAATAAAACCTGCTTCGTGAACGGCCTGCAAGGCATGCCCCATTTGACGAATGAACTTCAAACGGTTCTCGATCAACTTCGCATTCTCGTTTTGAACTAGAAGGTCCCGTCAATATATTCCATCAAGACGTAATACTCGTTCTTGGTGGTCATGCCGTGCTCGATTGTGTTCACGACATATTTGTGGTTGATCTTGAGAGCAATTTCTCCTTCGGGCGGCTTTTTCAATCCTTTGAATCGCGAATTGAAATGCGCGGTCTTTTCGGTGTCGAGAATCTTCAAGCCAAGGATGCGACCCGTTTGAATTTCTCTTGCGACCTGGAACTTGGACATCGTTCCAGAAACGGCTTGCTTCTCGATTTGAAAGCGGGCCGTCACGTCCATTTTCTGCGCTTTGTTGCCGCCGAAAAGATTCTTGACTTGATCAAAAAGCGACACGAAACGCTCCGAAAGTGACAAGTGTCAAAGGAAGGAAAGCCGAATGGCCATTCAATTATAACATTCGAAATCGTACTACGATCGCGGGAATAGGGTGATCCGCAAGATCACTTGCCGCAATAGTCGATTGTCCGAGCGATTTCGGATTTCAGTTGGTCGCGTGGAACGATTCGATCGACGAATCCGTGCTTGAGCAGGAATTCGCTGGTTTGGAATCCATCGGGTAATTCAATCCGAATGGTTGCCTTGATGGTCCGTGGACCGGCAAATCCGATCAATGCTTTCGGCTCCGCGAAGACCAGGTCGCCAAGCGAAGCGAAACTGGCGGCAACGCCACCCATGGTTGGATTCGTCAGAACCGAAATGAAAAGTCCGCCTGCTTGATCGTATCGAGCAAGTGCGGCCGAGACCTTGGCCATCTGCATCAAGGACAGAATCCCCTCATGCATTCGGGCGCCACCGCCCGACCCACTGATGATGATCAGGGGCAAGTTCTGTTCGGTTGCACGTTCCACCAAACGCGTCAGCTTTTCGCCAACGACCGAGCCCATGCTGCCCATGATGAAGGCGGAGTCGGTGACTCCAAAAGCAACGCGTCGTGCCCGGATCATCCCGGTACCCGTCAGCGCCGCCTCGGTCAGACCCGTCCGTTTTTGTTCGGCAACCAGGCGATCTGCATAAGGACGCTTGTCCTTGAATCCAAGCGGGTCTGCGGGAAACAAGTCTTCGTCCCAAGGTTCAAACGTGCCTTCGTCCAAAACCTGTTCCACTCTTTGTTGGGCCGAAACGTAAAAGTGGTAATCGCATTTCGGGCAAACACCAAGTTGCTTATCCGCTTCCTTTTTGAAAATCGGAGAAGAACACCCGGGGCACTTGACCCAGAGGCCTTCGGGAAACGGACGCTTGCGACGACTTTTCATTGAGTTGTTATCGGAGGTAGTGGAAGATGCAGACATTGAGCAAACACAAATAATTGGGCAAAGGAAACACCCGGCAATTTCAACCGCCAGCTTCCATTGTATTAAAAACCCTCCATTTTCACGAGGTTGGAAATGGCGGTTTTATGGCTCTTAACGGCCCGGCAGTTAGGCGGAAACCTGCTCCAACATTGCCTCGACGGCGGTCGTATAGTCATCCTGACGGAAAATGGCTGAGCCGGCGACCAATAGCTCGGCCCCCGCTTCGACGCACGATTGGATCGTCTCGCGGTTCACGCCCCCGTCGATTTCCAATACGACGTCGTGATCCGCAGCGTCGCGAATCCGTTGGAATTTTTCCAGCACTTCGGGCTGAAACTTCTGGCCCCCAAATCCGGCTTCGATACTCATTACCAGGACCAAGTCGCAAAGCGGCAGGTATTCGAGCACTTTTTCGACCGGTGTACTTGCATTGAAGGCGATGCCCCCGGCAATGTTGTGACTACGGATTTTCTCAAGGACCTCGGCCGGATTGTCCTCGGCTTCGACGTGAAAAGTAATCACATCGGCGCCCGCTTTGACAAATGCATCGATGTAGTCGAGCGGCCGCGCGATCATCAAATGAACATCGAGCGGCAATTCGGTCGCACGATTGAATGCCTCGACAATCGTCATCCCGTACGTGAAATTCGGGACGAAGATTCCGTCCATGACGTCCAAATGAAGGGCCGGAATATTCGCCTGTTCGAGCTTGGCAAGTTCCGCCTCCAAGTTCGCGAAATCGCACAGAAGCATCGACGGCAGGATCGCCGGTTTGGCACTGCGAATGTTTTCCAGTATCTCAAGACGATTCGTCACTTGGCTCACGCTGATCTCCCATTTCAAAACCGGATTCTAGCAATCAGGAAGGGGTTTGAAAATTGAATTGCATGTCCATTTTTCGGTAGAAGCCGATTTAACGTCCGATAAGATAGGCACATGAACACGATCCTGAAATTGTCTGTTGATGAGATGTACTCCGCCAGCAAGCGTAAAGACTCCGAGTACGACGGTGTCTTTTTTCTGGCGGTGAAAACGACCGGAATATTTTGTCGCCCGTCTTGTCCGGCAAGAATGCCTTTAAAGAAAAATGTCGAGTATTTTCGCACGGCGGACGAAGCGATGGCGGCCGGTTTTCGAGCCTGCAAAAAGTGCCGGCCATTGGAAATCGCCGGCGCGATGCCGGATTGGCTGATCGACCTCGTGAGGCATCTCGATCGTGAACCGGGTCGAAACTGGACGGACCAGGATGTTCGTAAATTTGGTGTTGAACCAAAACGCGTCCGGCGTTGGTTTCAGCAAAACCACGGAATCACTTTTCACGCGTATCTTCGAAGTCGTCGGCTCTCGACGGCGCTAGCCCAGCTGACGATCGGTACCGACGCGACTCAAGTCGCTTTTGATGCCGGATTCGAATCACTGAGTGGCTTCCGCGACGCCTTTCAAAAGTGGTTTGGACAAACGCCCGGGGCGGCCAAACCGGATTCCAAAGGAAACCGTGTGACGCTTCAGGTGACCCGGATCCTGAGCCCACTGGGGCCATTATTGGCCGCGGCCGATCGGCATCACCTTTGTGTTCTGGAGTTTGCCGATCGAAAGAATCTCGAAAGCCAGTTTAATCGTCTGGCGCAAATCTTGAACTGTCAGTTTTGCCCGGGTGAGAATCCAATCATTCGAAAAACCGCGAAACAACTGCGGGAATATTTTGACGGCGATCGACGAGCGTTTGATTTGCCTGTCCTGATCGAAGGCACGGAGTTTCAGAAAGCTGTTTGGTCGGAGCTGCGCCAACTGAGCTTCGGCAAAACCTGTTCATACGAATCGATCGCGAACAAGATCGGGCGACCCAATGCCCAGCGAGCCGTGGGACGCGCCAATAGCGACAATCGGATGTCCATAATCTTGCCTTGCCACCGAGTTATCCGTTCGGACGGGCAGTTGTCGGGCTACGGTGGCGGGCTGCGACGAAAGCAGTGGTTGCTGGATCACGAGCGGCGGGTGAGCAACGCGAGCGACTGATCGAATTCCCGCTTGCGTGGTTCTTGTCGCGTGCCCCTTTTTACTTGTTCACTTTAGTTCACACCCCGACAGCTCGTTCCATACGAACTCATTCCTACGGCTTCGGGCCTTCGTAGAATTGGCTGAGATCAATTCCCTTTTCTCGTTGCTCATCTTCCAGAAGTTTCAACCGAATTTCCAGGCGTCCGACGATCCGCTGAAGTTTCTCCAGTAGCTCTTCCTTTTCAACGACTTTTTCGGGGCGAGGCACGGCCGGATATCCCAGCTGCCTTTGTAACGCACTGAACAGATAAAGCGGGTCTTTTCCGCGGTTTGCCAACGCAATTCGCCCCTCTTTTTCACCAAACAGAATTCGTTTGGGGCGTTCGGCCTCGCGGATGTTTAATCGTTCCGCATTCTGGCGATAAAACTCGGAATGGACGTAAATCAGGTCAGCGAGATCAACGATCCCGATTTTGTGGCGTACGTCCAGAAGCCAAGTCGCCCATTTCTTGGAATAGATCGGGTCCATGCTCATGGCCGCCAAGCCGTGATCGTATTCGAGCCGGTTTCGGCAAAGCGATTCAAACTGAAACATGAACATGGCAATCGCATCAATTTGCTCCGCGCGGCATTTGGCTTCATGTTCCAGAATTCGGAAAGCCATGCGAATATCGAAACGGCCTTTTTCTTCTTCCGCCGAAGAGATCAGGAAAACCTGAAAAGAGGAAAAATAGTGCGACAATCGAGACATGGCGGAGGCCATGGTTCCAGCGTGATTCACTTCAGCAAGAATGAAATCGATCGCCTTGGGCAAGTTGGTTGTCGCAAGGATCTCTTGCCGAACCATTTCCATCAATTGTTGAATCGGCTGTTCAGGCGACATCCTTTCGTTGAGCGAGCGAAAGAAGTAAGCCTGTTCAACGTATTCTTCTTTATCCAACAGAGGCATTCGCCGCAGGTTCCTGCACGTTAGCGTTTTGAAGTTTCACTCGGATCAGAAGGTTTCGCGGATTTCCTGTCAAGTATCTTGTTGTAGAACTCGACGGCGATATCCACCGTTTCAATATTGCTGAACATCGAAAAATGACCGTAGCCAGGATATTCTTTTCGGCTGGTTTCGATGCCCGCTTTTTCCAAAGCTTCATTCATTTTTTCGGTGCTGGACGCGGGTACGACTTGATCCCGGGTGCCGTGGAAAAACCAGAAAGGTGGATCATCTTTTGAGATGTGGTTGATCGGCGAAGCCCGTTTCCATTTTTCAGGCGCCCGATTCCTGGTTGATCCCATCCAATAGTTGAGCGACCACGAATCCTCGTCGATCCAGCTGAATTCGCAGGGAGCTCCTCCGGCAACGACCGCTTTCACGCGCGTCGAAATTCCTTTTTGCGCCTCCGGAATCGTGCCTTCCAATCCATCTTCGGGGTCGGTCGTGGCGAGAAGGGAAACCAGGTGCCCACCTGCAGAATAGCCAAACGCGACGATTTGTTCCTTGTCAATTTTGTATTTCTTGTGGTTCTGCCTCATCCATCGGACTGCGGCTTTCACATCGTGAATCTGCGCTGGGAATTTGTACTTGGGGGCGTGGCGGTAGTTGATCGCCACGACAACAAAGTCCGCTTTGACGAACTTCCAGGCGTGACGCATCATGTGCCACTTCGCCCCGGATCGCCACGCGCCTCCGTGGACGGCGATGATGGTTGGGAATGGTCCTTCCCCGTTCGGAACGTAAACGTCGCATTTCAACTCGAGCTCTTCGCCTTCAGCATTCTTGTAAGTGGAATAGACGAGACCGCCCTTTTTGTATCCGTCGTTGCTCCCGATGAATTTGCGCGGCTTTTTGTTTTGTTTTTCCTGGGCCTGCGGTTCTTTCCTTTCGGACTTCTGTTTTTCCGCTTGTGCCCCAATCATTTGGGGGAAAATGAGAATCGTCGCGATTCCAATGCACGCGATGCAAAAACCCTGCCGGAGTCTTTCGATCGAGATTGACGATTGGTCGAGCTTTGCCGAATTCAGTTTCAGATTGCGGTTCATTTGAGGCGATTTGAAATTGAGCCATCGAAGAAATTGGTGTGAACGTATATAATACGACTTCCCTTCTTTACCGCAAAACAATACGTGATTTCATATGTCTGAGTTTCAGTTTTCCACGATTCCTCAAGCCGTTGACGCGATCGCAAATGGCAAGGTCGTCATTGTTGTCGATGATGAAAACCGCGAGAACGAGGGTGATTTTATCTGTGCGGCCGAGTTGGCAACTCCGGAGAACATGAATCTTTTGATGAGTGGGCGCGGTGATTTTTGCATGCCCGTTTTGCCGGAGACCTGCGAACGACTCGAGTTGCACCCGCTGGTTGACCGAAACACGACCTCGCTGGGCACAGCGTTTGTAACCCCGTTGGACCACATCACTGCCAAAACGGGAATCACTGCTGAAGAGCGGGCAACTTGTGTTCGAGCGATTGCCGATCCAGCGAGCCGCCCTAGCGATTTTGTTCGCCCGGGGCACGTGCATTTGCTGGTTGCCAAACCAGGCGGGGTCCTTCGGCGAGCCGGTCACACCGAGGCAGCCGTCGACCTGGCAAAGATGGCAGGACTGCAACCGGCTGGCGTCCTTTGCGAAGTCCTGGATGAAACCGGGGACCGTGCGACTCGCGATCAACTTTTTGAAATCGCAGCAGAACATGATTTGCCAATCATCACGATTGAAGATCTTATTGCGTATCGACGAGTCAGTGAAAAACTGGTCTCTCAAAATGCAACGGCAGAACTTCCAACCAAATATGGCGACATGAAAGTTGTTGCTTACGACGTCAAATACGAAGATCAAAATCCGATCGCCCTGGTCATGGGTGATCCCGCGAAAGGCAGCCAACCGCCATTGGTTCGAATGCATTCAAGTTGTTTTACCGGCGATCTTATTTCGTCCTTGCGTTGTGACTGCGGGGACCAGCTGGATTTGGCTCTTCAAATGATCAGCCGAGAGGGCTACGGCGTATTGGTTTATCTGCCGCAGGAAGGAAGAGGAATCGGCTTGAGTCAGAAGATTAAGGCCTATTCACTTCAGGACCAGGGCTTGGATACGGTCGAAGCCAACCACAAACTCGGCTTCAAGGCGGATATGCGTGACTACGGCGTGGGAATTCAGATTCTCAAAGATCTTGGGCTCACAGAGATTCGTCTGCTTACGAACAATCCCAAGAAAACCGAGGCGTTTAATCTTCGAGGATTTGATTTGAGCGTTATCGATCAAGTCCCCATTCTTCCGCCGATCAACAAGCATAACGCCGACTATATCGCGACCAAACGCGACAAGCTGGGCCACGATATTCCACTCGACTAGTGTCCGTCTTGTTCTTCGAAATCGGTCGGCAGTTATGAGTCAAAATGCTTGGCAAATTTGCGGGGTGATGCCGACCCTGGATGTTGGCGATTTGCAATCCGCAATCGATTTCTATGAGCGTCTCGGATTTGTTTCGACTTGGAAATACCCGGATTCCGAGACTTTAGAAACAGATCATACCCACGCGGGGATGAAGTTCGGGGACGCGGTTTCTCTCATGTTCGCGCAATATGATCCCGCTTCCGGCCCGCTTCAGCGGCAAAACTTGTATTTTTTTGTCCAGAACGTGAACGAACTGTACAATCATTTGAAACAAGTTTACGACGGTAACCTGGAAGAGATCGGCAACCATGAATATGGGATGCGCGATTTTTCGATCCGCGATCCGTGGGGACATGAATTGACATTCGGGCAAAGTTTGAATGAGTCGTAGCCTCGCCAATGGCGATCATTCGAAGTTGTCGCGCACGTCACATCGTTGAGATCGGTTAGTCGATTTCAATAAGAGGATATTGGACGATGAGCAGAGTACAACTTTCCTTTTTTTTCTTTCTCGGCTTGATTCCTGTGGCTTGTTGTGCCGTCCCGTCTGCCGCTCAAAAATCAGATGCGGACACGGGAATGGAGGTTGGTCAACTTCAAAAGGCCAAAGTCGAACTAAACGACATATTCAAGCTGCGATGGAAGGACGATCAGCTTCAGATCGACGAAGACCATTGGATTGCCGCGGCGGGCAAATCCACCACGCGAGATCCCTATGCCCGGATCATGGAGCGTGGCAACTATCCGAAATCTGCCAAGTATATCTCTCAGCTTTTTTGCAACGTTGCAACCAAGCTGGGGGCCCGAAATCGAGGCATGTCGTCCAGTGGCACGAATCAAATGACGAGGACGATGGCCTCGGGCGAGCTGAACGCGACGTTGACGGTAGGGACGGAACGCTGTTCGATTGAGTTTACCGAGTTGAACAAGCCGGGGCGGACACTGTCGCTTCGATCCTATAAAGACGGTCGGATGACAATCATGATTCTCGGTGGCAAAGAGATGCTTGTCATTGATCAGACAGCCGACGGAGCCATTCGAATCATGATGGACGCCGGCAAGGGGCCGCGGGCATTGTTTGGCAAGTCGTTTCGTGAGTTAGCAAGAAGCCAGGGCGATCTGCTCTCGACCGAACTTGGGCAGATGATGGATCATTTTGGCATCGCGAAGCCGATGCTGCCTTATGACGAGGCCGTGAAGCGATCCGTGCGAGCCCGGCTTGAGCTTTTGCACGGTATGGACGCGGAAAAAACCTTCAAGGAGTTGGTGGATCAGTTTCGTTCCAGCGAGTTTTCCGCTCGCGAACAGGCTTCGATAAAAATTGACGAGAAGTATGACCTTTATTTGTCATTGATCAGTCGCGAATTGAAACGCGACGACTTGCAGCCCGAGGCGCGATTGAGACTTTCAAGAATTGTCAAACAAAACTCGAAGGCCAATCAGATTTCCGACGTTGTTCGCGGCTTCGAGTTGTTGGATTCTCCGGAATACTTGATCGCGATCGGGCTCGACGAAAAGCAGGCGGACGACAAGAATCTCAAGACATTCGTGTCCGCGCGACTCAAGCAAATTACTGAGCAGGATTTCGGGCAGGATCTATCTGCTTGGAAAAAATGGTGCGACGACCGGGAAAAAGCGAGCGTCAAACGTTAGCAAGCCCCGGTTGGCTGAGGCTACTGGGCGATGTCGATCGCCGCACTGCCCTTCACCGCGTTTGACTGGTTACTTTGCGCACCGACTTCGACAATCGGGCGTCCCAATTCCAGGGCGTCGACGACCATGACAAAGGTGTAAGACTCAAACTGACGCATCTCGGCGATTCTTTCCAATCGAACTTCGGTGCCGTCGGGAGACTGTTCGAGCACATTACGCTGGCTCTGTTCAAGTCGCTTGAATTTAAGTCCCGGCGGGACAAACATCGTGATTCCAACGGACTGTTGGGGCGTTGAAAGTTTGTTTGTCACCGTGACCTGGTACTTTGCTTCCTGACCCCGACGGACATTGGGCGTCAAGCTGCGAACTGCGACGGTTAGGTTACCGGCCTGACCGGCATTGGCTCCCGCATTTCCGCCTCCATTGGGAATGACCACCCCTCCGCCGCCACCGCCCACGTTCTCAATACGAATCGTGCTTCGTTTCGAATCGTTGACGTTTTCGGCTGACAACATGGAAGATTGAAGAAACGCGTTTCCATCGACCTTCGACGCGTTGAATTGCATGACAAACTCGGCCTTCTGGCCCGGGTTCAAATTTCCAATTGCAACATGGAAATCGGAACCAACGTATCCGGAACGGTACCCATCCGATACTTTTTGCAAATCGAGCGAATCTGAAAATCGATTCACCAAGTTGATATTCGTCAGCGCCGTCGTCCCCGAGTTCTCGATTGTCACCCGTGCCTGAAAATTGTTGCCCACCTGAAGGACTTGCTGAGTCTCTAATGACAACTTCACCTGGCCGGTATTGTTGCCGATGACTTCGACACATTTGCGTCCGCGGGCCGAGTGCCCCTCATTCGTGTTGACTTTGACGTCGAAGCATCGAATTCCGGCATCGGTCATTTGGAATTGAACGGGAATGTCTTGAGGCACGTTGGGTTCAAGCGGTTTCGGCAAATCGGCAATGATGGTTTGATTGCCGAAACGAATGGCTCGCATCCCGACGCTTGGCGCGATTTCGAGTTGGGCTTTGCGAATGGTAAAGTCACATTCGTTCGTAACTTGAATATTGAAAGTGACGATGTCGCCAATCTTTGCCGTTGATGGCCCAGAAAGTTTCAAAGCGATGCATGGTCCGGCAATCGTGGTTTGGGCGCAGGCTTCCGTTTGAAGCTTGTCCGTCTGGCTTGATACTTCGAAGCACAGCTGAGACGTGCCAATTTTGTCCGACTTTAATTGAATATCAATGATTTTGGCCTGCGAGCGCGGCGCGAGGTCTCCAATTTTCCATTCATATTGGTTGCCGAACTGGCTGGGTGAAGGATTGCTGGAAATGTATTTGACTTCGGAGCTGAAGTCTTTCGTTCTCACGACCACGTCGCGGGCAATTTGATCACCCGGATTGGTAATTTCAATTCGATAGGAATAGGGTTGGTCAATTCCGGCTTCACGCGGGCCGATGGCTCGGATGGTTAAAGCAGGAGCGCTCCAGGTAACCGTCGTGATTCCACTTTCGACCAGCAATTCTCTCTGGCCGAATGCGGCTGGTTGGATCACGTCGACTCGGATTTGTGTCGTGCCGGCAGCGACCTGGCCGGTTGGTTGTTGCAACTGGACGGGTGCTTGACCGCGCTCGTTGGTTACCACATTGATGGTTTGAGACCCGTCCGGGAGAAATTCGGCAGGGGCGCCGCCGACCACCTGGTATCGGATTTTCCATCCCGAAATTCCGCTCGTGTCGCCGCTTCGTGTTACCGCGACATTCAGGGGGGCAACCTGTCCGGCTTGGGCAAAGCTGGGAGCCGGAATCGCCCAGGAAGCGTCGACCCAATGAATGATGGTGGTGCCTTTTCGCTTGTCCCAGGCATTGGTCTTGGGCGCGACACAGGTCACGTAACTTGTTCCAGCCGATGCGGAAGAAACGCTGAGCCAGCTTTGGCCTTTCGCAACCCGATGGTCGTCAGTTTTCGTTTCCGTGCCGCGTGAGATGAGTCGGGGCTTGAGCGACGTACGTGTCCAGGCGTACTCGCCGTCGATCTTCTTGGAGCTCGGTTTGATCAGACTGTTGGCAACCGCATGATCCGTCCCACCGACTTCGATAAACTGTCCAACGCTGTCGTTGGACAGCATCCATTCAAGCGGTTGGTTAATGATGAAGGTTCCGTCGTCCCCACAGAGACCGGCAAGGACAACCACTTCACTGCCGACCGGCGCGATGATGCGTCCGGGTGACATGACGATGCTTCCTTGAGGTCCTCGGCGTTTTACCTCGTGTGCTTTGGGGAGCAATAGTGGTTGGCGACCGGGTCGTTGAATCAAACGCCCGCCACAGCAAGGTGCAACCGGAGGAGGTTGCGTGAAAGCGGGAGAAGGATTGACCGGCGCGCCAAACGAATTTGCGGGAAGATTTGGATTCGATAGCGTGTTGGGAAGCGGCGCAAGCGGCGTCGACTCGGCCGGCAGAAAAATTCTTTGACCCGTTGGGTCGATTCGAGGAAAACGCAGGCGAGAACATCCCGAGACCAGGGACACAAGTATCAGCGCGCAGCTGAGCCAGGCAATTTGGTTTCCATGTTTCTTAGCGATGCCACACATCGTCCATTCCAATCCGTTCCGATTCCAATTCAGGCTTGCGGCGTATCGGTTTGCGCGTCGGAACATTGACGCGCATAAAATTCCACGTGCGAAAATGTACCACCCAGGTAAGATGATGCATTTTTTCAACAAGCAATGTTGAGAAAAAACAACGAACCGTTAACGATCAAGACGGTTGTAGCAATTCAAGATGAGTTTCGGATTTTTCCGATTTGTCGAAGGTAGTCGACGACTTGCTCGGCAAGAGTTTCGACCGGTTCTGTGCCCGACGCAAGAATGAGCTCGGGGTTTTCTGGTGGTTCGTAAGGATCGTCGATTCCTGTAAACCCTTTGATCTCACCCGCACGGGCTTTCTTGTAAAGTCCTTTCGGATCCCTCTGCTCGCAGACTTCGATCGGAGTGTCGACAAAAACTTCGACGAAGTCCTTTGCCGACCCACCCGCGACCACCTCCTTGCGTACCTGGTCTCTATCGGCTCGGTAAGGGCTTACAAAAGCGGTAAGCGTGATGATGCCGGCTTGGCAAAAAAGCTCGCCCACCGCACCGATTCGACGAATGTTTTCCTTGCGGTCCATGGCAGAGAAGCTGAGGCCAAACCGGTTTGAAAACTCGTCACCATACTCCGAACGGAGGCGCTCCGAACTTGCATTCAAGCCGTGACGTACGTTGTC
>CAYSXI010000031.1:10849-36848 GCA_964434955.1 uncultured Pirellulaceae bacterium | reverse complement strand
AGTCATGGCTCGCTCGAAATTCAGCCCGAAATTTGCTCAATACGGTGTCATGCGGATTTGACGCACCGTTCCCGCCAAAAAAATCAAGAATTTCCTGAGGCGCCCGGTTTTCGCCCAAAAAACCCGGTTTTCGCCCAGTATCGCTGCGTTTGCGGAGTCAAAAAATTCGGCTGGGCCGTTAATCGGATTCAGCCATCTGCCGATAAAGCCAGGCGCGGGCGAAGGACCAGTTGCGTTCGGCGGTTCGCAGGGGCAGGTTGAGAATTTTTGCCGCTTCGCTGGTGGTCGTTCCGACAAAGAATTTGAGCTTCACGAGTTGGGCTTTGATGGGATCCTGGGCTTCCAGCAAGATCAAAGCATCATTGAGCTGAACCAACTCATCCGCTTTTCCCTCCGAAAGGGGGCCGACGGTGTCGAGACTAAGCGTACGGTCGTTACCGCCTCGTTTCTGAGCCATTCGGGACCTGGCTTCGTCGATCAGAATCCGTCGCATGGCCTCAGCAGCGGCACCAAAAAAATGAGCTCGGTTAGACCAATCGGAAGCCGATTCGGAATCCACAAGTCGTATATAGGCTTCGTGAACCAGGGCAGTGGCGTCCAACGAAGGCGCCGCTCCATCATTTTTCAACTTGGCTGCAGCCAATTGTCTCAGTTCTTCGTAAACGACTGGCAACAAATCGTTGGTTGCAGCTCGATCCCCTTGATTGAGGCGTACCAGGATTTGAGTGACATCGTTCATCGCATGAAAACCGGTCCGAGAGGAGGTTCATTCCAGTCTATTAGAAATGGTTGCCAACCCGAAGTTCCCTATTGCATGAATTTTCCTGCAGAAAAGAACTTGCGACTCGGTTCGTGGTGTGACTCACCAATCAAACTGCAGATCAATCTGCAAAAAGAGCCCGAGTATGGACTCGATAGAACTTGTGTCTTTGGTCGCCTTCTAGTCGCGCCAGGGGAATGTTTCCCCCGTCAAGCGTTCAAATGCTTCCACGTACTTTTCGCGAGTTTTGGAAACAATGTCCTCCGGCAATTCAGGTGGCTCACTGTTCTTGTCCCAGGTGGTCGATTCCAGGTACTCCCGCACAAACTGCTTGTCAAATGAAGGCTGGTTCTGTCCTTCCTTATATTGATCCTGTGGCCAGAACCGCGAACTGTCGGGAGTCAAAACCTCATCGATCAATAGCAACTCGCCTTCATGCCATCCGAATTCAAACTTTGTGTCGGCGAGTATGATTCCTTTTTCTTTTGCGTATTCACGACCACGGCAATAGATGTCGATACTACGATCACGCAACGTCTCAGCAACGTCCTGACCGACGACCTCAGCCATTTTTTCGAATGAGATATTTTCGTCGTGGCCTTCTTCGGCTTTGGTGGCCGGAGTGAAAAGCGGCTGTTCAAGCTCGGCGCAGTTTTGCAAGTTCTCCGGAAGTTCGATTCCGCAGACTGAACCGGATGCCTGATAGTCCTTCCAACCACTGCCTACCAGGTATCCTCGTACGACACACTCGACAGGAACAACTTCACATTTTCGAACGATCATGCTTCGACCGTCGATCGACTCGCGCTCAAGCCCCTTGGGCAGTTCGATCCGGGAAACATCCGTAGAAACCAGGTGGTTTGGGATGTCGAAGTAGCCGAACCAAAATTTGCTGATTTGGGTGAGGACGCGACCTTTGTCGCGGATTTTTGATGGAAGTACCCAATCAAACGCACTGATGCGGTCACTCGCAACCATCAAGTAGTGCTCACCAATGTCATAGACGTCGCGGACTTTGCCGCTTCTGACTAGTGTTTGGGCCGTCATGTGTGTTGCGTCGAAATATTCAAAAAAGCGTGAAGTTCAGTTGCTGCCGCTGAGTATAGTGTTGTGCTGGAAGTTTGGCAAAGTAGCAGAACAAAAGTTGGCGGATTCGAGGAGAATCCGGCTCCACGACATTTGCGTTATCGCGTTTCCGTTGAAACGAGGGTATGATGTTGGGCTTGTTGGGGATTGTTGGGCGAGATGCGTGAATCGGTCTCGCTTTTTTTGTTCACGCCCTTCCTCGCGGTATGACGGCCACCGCAAGTTCTCTCGTTAGAAAACGATCATCGTCGATGGGATTGATTCGGTTCAATTTTGAAAGCCCGTTATTGGCAACCAACCGGGTGCTGTCGTCGATCCATATGGTTGGATTCGACGGATCCATTTGGCCTTGCAAAGCCGAATTGGTTGCTTTCCAGAATCAGTCGACGGATCTTGAAGACGAAAACTCGAGAGCGCCCGATCAAATCGTGATTCAAAGAAACGTGGCCCAGTCGGGGCGGTTGTTTCTTTTGTTTCCTTTCCGAGATCTTGGGGAGATCGTTGTCGGCACTGGCACGATCGTGGAACGGGAAACGCCTTTTGTCCTGGATGTCGAGCTTGCTCGCGGGACCCTGAATCGACTTCGGAATCAGCTCAGTAATTGGCAAGAAGGCGGTTTGGAGATTCCCCAACCACTAAACGACCGAGTGGAAGAAGCTCAAGTCGTTTTGTCCACGGCCATCTATGGTCGTGAAGAGTCCGGTACCGCGGTCGAATGCCTGGAACAAAGCGTTCGCACGATTCTTGATCTTTCCGTCGAGTTTGGAAAACAAGTCAGCGACTTTCGCAAGAACAACGAACCGAAGAGAAAAATTCTGTTCGGTATCGAATCATCCAATGGCGCCGATGAGCCTCTGGACCGTTTTTCGCAAGTCAACACCGTCGTCGTTCCGGCCGGGCTTTCCTGTCTGTATCGGCAGGACGAAGCAGAAACCGTTGCCGACAACATTTGGGTTCGAAAGGATTTTTGCGAAGGCAAGGACGATCAATTTGCAATCGCCGGACCGCTGATCAGTGCTCGACCCGATGGATTTCCCAAGTGGATTCAGGAACTGGACCATATCGAAAAACGTCGACAAGCCATTCTTGAAGTGGTGAGACAAAGTTGTGATCAGCTGCAAGACCAAAAATGCGACCTGATCCACGCGGTAAGCGGAATCAACGGAATTGGTCACCGCTACCTGACTTTTTCGCAACAGCTGCATATGACGATCGACATCGTTCAGATGATCGAGAGCTCAAACTTGAATATGCCGATCATCGTAAGTTTCGATCAGCCATGGGGAGAGCGGATCGCATGGAGCGTGGGGGGAGGGCAGTCACTACAAATCGCAGACACCCTGCTACGCCACGGTTGTCGGATCGATGCACTTGGGCTTGAGATCAACCTGGACTACTGGCCCAACGGAAGCCTGATCCGCGAGCCGACTCAATGGACGGAATTGTTGGATTTTTGGTCCCATTTCGGACTTCCTCTTTTCGTGTTTCTGCGGATGCCAGTCGCCGAAACAGAGATCCTGGTGGAGACCGAGAAGCGGCTTCCGCGCCAACAAGGCATTCTTGGTGAAATGAACGTCAAGCAACGGGCCTATTTCCTGCAATCCGTTTTGCCCTTGCTCCTTTCTCGCCCCAACATCCAAGGCATCATCTGGAGCCATTCCGATGAGTTTGGTGCCTTTTCGCATTGCGGTGTTGAATCACCGCAGGACGCGAAAGGCCCGATCGTCAAAGTGATTTCCGAAGCGTTGAATCAATGGGAAGTGTAGGCGAGACACTTGGAAGCAACGCGGTTCATTGGTTTGCCAAATCGGTCAGCTAAAAGCAACATGGGACGTCGTTCGTAACCGATGCCAATCAACCAGGAAACGGTTGAAGCATTTACCCGCGGCGGAAAGTAACAACGCAGATATCATCAAACTGGCTTTCTTCGCCAATGTGAACTTTCAGATCCGAAATGATGTTTTCGGTGATCGATTCGGGAGTTTTTTCTTCGGCGTCCTTCATTCGATCGATCATTCGATCCACACCATACTGCTTGCCATCGCGATCCATGCTTTCGTTGACACCGTCCGTGTAGAGCAGAACCGAATCACCTTCCTCGACGTCGATCGTATATTCCGGAAAGTCAGCCGAATCGAGGATCCCAATGGGAACATCCGAAAGTCGGTCATCCGGTCGAAAGACTTCTCCACCAGAACGGAGCACAATCGGTTGCATGTGCCCTGCATTCACGACGGTAAGTTGATGGCTGTTACGGTCAAGCAAGACCAGCACCATGGTCACGAATCGATCAAGGTTCAAGTCTTCGATGGCGCTGTTCAAATTGCGGACGGCTTCACTGGCCGTGTTGCACGTGGCCAGGGCAAAACGAACTTCCGCCGAAAGCTTGGCCATCAATAGTGCAGCGGCAATTCCATGCCCAACCACGTCCGCCACGATCACTGCGGTCCTGTTTTCATCCAGTTGGATATAATCAAAATAGTCACCACCAACGTGGTGGGCTGGACGGTAATAGTCGAAGAATGAATAGTCTTCATGTTTTGGACGGCGGGCGGGCAGCAGCCTTCGTTGGACTTCATTGGCCAGTTCCAAGTCGCGCTGGACGTCCAATTGCTCGATGACTTTTTCATGATTGCGGGCATTGTCGATGGCCAGACCCGATTGAATCGCGACCGTGACCAAAAGCTCGAGGTCTTCATCCGTAAACGCAACGCTTCGCCGCAGCGTATCCAACTGCAATATCCCGATGGCCTTTTGTTCGGCGTCAACCAGCGGTGCACACATGATGGAGCGGATTCTGAAATCGGTGATGCTCTGGCTCAAGTCAAAACGTTCGTCCTCGGCCGCGTCACTGCTAAGCAAGGCCTGACGCGTTTTCATCACATGCTTGAAAATCGTGCGGCTGATTCGGATTTTCTCGTCATCATTGGGATTGCGAATCTTCATCGCAATGGGTTTGGGGTTACCCTCTTCATCGGCCAAAACAATGGAAGCACGATCGGCGTTGACAAATAACTCCAGAACGAAGTCCAGAACTTTGGGAAAGACGACGTTGAGGTCGATTGACACCCCCAACGTCCGCGTGATGTTCATCAACGCGTTTAGTTTCTTCTCCGGACTGACGAGAACCGCAGACTGATGCGATTGAAGATCAATCTGGGACATGATGGACGACATGCCCTCGTCATCATCTTCCAGGGTGATCGAACTCCCATTGGCCAGCAGGTTGGGATGCTCAATCGTTCCGCGAGGTTTCCGGGCGGTTCCGATGGCGTCCATGTGAAACATGAACACCTCGTCGCAAATTTTGATTAGATCACCATCATTCAGTCGGGTCGGTTGATGGACCGTCTGATTGTTGATGCTGGTGCCATTTCGACTATCAAGGTCTTCGAGCACAAAATTGCCGTCGACCTTGACGATGTGAGCATGCTTGCGACTCACCGAGCTGTCTTCAATGACGACCTGGCAGTCGGGATGGCGACCGATAACCACCGTTTCCGATTCTATCTGGATTCGCTGATTAAGGCCTGACTGATCCTGGGTCAATAAGAATGGCATTCGGGGCTACAAGGAACGGTTCGAGCCGTTCCGATTGAACAAAAATTTTCAAACAAGGATGTATACGTTGACCTATAAATTTTAGTTTGATCCAATTCGAGCGGTCAATGACAAGCAACTCATTCGGCCGAAGGAACGAACTGAATGCGGAATAATAACACCAAAGTTTAGGACTTTCATGATCATTATCGGGATTGCTGGAGCTTCCGGGTCCGGCAAAAGTCTGTTTTGCAAGAATTTGCTCGCTCGCGTCCGGGAAGAGTGTTCGCATCTTTCGATTGATTCCATTTCGGAAGACGCCTACTACCTTTGTCAGAATGATTTGACTTTGGAAGAAAGAAATTTGGTGAATTACGACCATCCGGATGCGCTCGAGCATAGCCTTTTGGTGGCACAACTGGATCAGCTTAAGAAAGGGCAGGGGGTCGCCGTACCGCAGTACGATTTTTCCGTGCACAATCGGAAAGACGAAGCGCGCAACGTGGAGCCTTGTGATGTCCTGGTGCTTGAAGGAATTTTGATCCTTCACGACCCGGAAATTCGGAAACGTCTCGATCTTGCCATTTACGTGGATGTTGATCTGGAATCCTGTTTTTGCCGTCGAATGCGGCGCGATATTGTGAAACGGGGACGAAGCCCGGAATCCGTAATCGATCAACTGGAAAACTCGGTTCGGCCGATGTTTTACGAGTTCGTTTTGCCTTCCAAACAAAACGCAGACTTTTGCGTGCTCCACGGTGGGGAGAATCGAAAAGCGATCGAGCTGGTGGCTCGCTATGTCAGCAAATCACGGCCATAAGAGCCGCTGCAGCCCAATTCGGCGGATGGCATTTCGGCCGGTGAACTCGGCGAATTTTCGTGTGTTGAAACTGGCAACGGGTCCGGCGGGAATAGGGTCAAACGGAACAATTGAGCCAGTTCACCAACCAAAATGTCTCTTGGCCTGAAACCAGCTTCCAGCTGGACGCGATCAACCAGCTGCACAATATTAACCGGGTGCACGTTATCAACCAGGTGCACTTTATCAACCAGGTGCACGTTATCAATTAGCGCACAAAAAAACCCGAAGCCAAAGCTCCGGGTCATTTATGCTTATCAGGAGTCAAAAATTACTTCTTGACTTTGAAACCTGCTAAGTGCTCATTATCTTTCGCAAGCTCGGTTAACTTAGCTTCGAAATCCTCATTCGATTCGGCAATCCTGAAGCTGCACGTTGCGTTCTTGGGACCAGCACTTGTTTCGATTGAATCTACATCAATCCCATCAAGCTTTTCCAAGTCACCTCGGACCGAGGTTGCACAACTGCCTCAAACCATGTTTGGGACGTCAAGAGAAACAAGCTTGTAGCCAGCGTCTTCGACTTGGCTCGTTTTGTCTTTCTTGTCATCTTTTTTGTCGTCTTTTTTGTCGTCTTTCTTGTCGTCTCCACCACCACAACCGATGGCAGCAACCAAACCAAGAATCATGAGCATAGCCAATAGCTTTTTCATTTTGGAATCTCTCCTTGAGATTAAAAATAAGTAACCAAACCTATGAGAAATCATAGCCAAACAATTCGCGTTAGAAAATGCGTGGGGCGCATTTTCCGCCAATATTTCGGGAACGACCACCTGTTATTGGTGGAAGTTTCAGAAATTTGTCAAATTTAACCCCTTAAACTACCAAAAATCGACGATTTCGCTTCCCAGCTTGATAAATGGCGCAAGAATTCGTCAATAAACAACTAGTTGCAAACAAGAACTTCATACCTCGAAAATCAAAATTAATCTGATCAACATTCCTTGGAACGAGTCATGCTGGAAAAATTCCGCGGTTGTTTGCTGGGTTTGGCGGTCGGAGATTCGCTAGGGGCACCTTACGAAGGATTGCCGCCTGACTTGATCCGGGAACTTGGACCCGCTGATCAAATCGTCCAAAACCTTGAACAAAAAAAACTTTGCTATACCGACGACACGGAAATGATGTTCGGAGTCGCCGAAGCTTTGAGCGAAGATGGCGAGATAATCCAGGAAAAACTTGCCTGGCGATTTGGACAAAATTATCATCCGGAACGCGGCTATGGACAAAGCGCCAGAAAAGTCATCGAAGCCATCATCAAAAACGAAGATTGGGCAAAACTGGCGAAAAACAGTTTCAATGGGCAAGGTTCGTTGGGAAACGGAGCCGCGATGCGGGTGGCCCCGGTGGGGCTCGCTTTTTACTCCGATGTCGAAAAGTTGAAGCAACAGGCCACCTTGTCGTCTCTGCCTACCCATACGCATCCGATCGGTATCGCAGGTGCCAGGTTGGTTGCGTTGGCTGTCTCTTTCGCGTGTGCGACTGAGCGATTGAATCGCAATGAACTGCTTGATTTTCTAATGCAGCATGAAATCGAAGAGGAGTTTCGTTGGCAACTCGAACTAGCGCGATCGCTCAGTCCCTTTCAAAGTTTGGCTTCGTTTGGAAACGCGATTGAAGCCCACCGAAGCGTGGTTACGTCAATTATTTGTTTTGCCGATTCACCGCAGGATTTTGCAGGGGCAATTAGCCGTGCAATCGGGCAAGGCGATGACGTGGATACGCTTGCCGCCATGACAGGCGCAATGTGCGGGGCCCATGTCGGCGTCAGCGGAATTCCAGAATCGCTTCTGGAGAACCTGGAAAGTCGGGAACGGATTGATGAATTGGCGCACCATTTATGCAATCGCTTTTACGAGAATTGAACCTTGCCGTTACACTGAGTTGAGGCCGACAATTGGAAGGGGCCTGCAAATATCGGAATGCCTACCAGTCCAATCCAAGTGACTTGAGCTTTTCTCTCAACTTGTCCAAGCGCCAAATCTGACCGGAAGCCGAATAAGCCGATACGACCATCAGTTTTTCATCTTCGGTGAACGCGACGCGCCGCAGTCTTGCCTTGCCACTGTTCAAGGTAACCAGGGGTTCGCAGGCGGGAAAAGTGTAAATGCGGATTTTGCCAGACTCGGCAACGCTTGCGATCTGTTTTTCGCTCGGCATGAAGGACACGCCCCAAACCATTTCGCCCGGGTCGGAAATCGGAATGGGAGTCCCAACCAAGTCGTTTCGATCGAAACGCGCACGCGAGTTGATGGGCCAGGCAACGATTCCCTTGGAAGTCCTCGCGGCAATCAGATAGGTTCCCGATTTGTTGAACTCGATGTGCATGGTTGCCGCGCCACCGCCCAATAATTCCTGGCAAACTTCAAATCCTTCCGTCTCGAGCAAAGCGGCGCTGCCGTCGAAATTGCTGACGGCCATCAGCGGAAGTTTGGGATGCCAGCTGATCGCCGACACAAGTTTGGTTCCGAAGGGCAGGCGCCGAATGCACTGCCATGTCGTTGTATTCCAAATCGACAACTCGCCCTTTCCATCACGTTCACTGCCAATTGCGATGGTTTTCGAATCCGGACTGAATTCCACGCACCAGATCTGGCCGCTGAATCCGCCAAGAACTTTATTAATCGCAGACAAATGGCGGTCGCGCACATAGACATGGCGATCATGGCCCCCACAAGCGTGCCACTGACCGTTGGGGCTAAGCGACATCCCGAAAATATCCAGCAAACTGAATCCGGGCTCGATGACTTCGTACTGTCCAATCTGGTGGCCCGTTCGTCGTCCTTCCTCGAGCAACTCACGATCGAATTCGATCAAACTATCGTGGGCGAAGTAAAACTTGTTCCCATCCCGACTAAATGTTGCCTGATGTTTCCATTGGTAGTACGACGAAAAACAATCCGCAAAATACGCGAGCGTTTTTCCCGATTTGATATCGCAAAGCCGGATGAAGCGACTGATTACCTTGAGCGCGATGAATTCATTTTTCGGGTCCACCGAAAACCCGATCACGCCCGTTTCCACCGGAAGTTTTCTCAACTCAACACCGTCCGCGTTCCAAAATCGGAGCGAATCGTCTCGGCTCAGCGAAACCACGTTCCAATCATCGGTACCCGATGTTTCTGAATTTTCGGCGGTTGGTCGACTTCGACGGAACGCGATTTGTTCGATGGAGTCAGAGTGCCCCTCAAGTCGATGAATTAATTTCCACGTTGAAGGCTCGCGAATTTCGATTGTATTCCCTGGACCGCAACTGGCGACCCGGTTGTGGGTGACCGCGATGGAAGCAAAGGCCTGAGGGTTTGCACTCAACCAATGGATGTCATCCTTTCCCAAAATGGAACGTGCGTAGGTCCCTTTCGAATTCGCAATCAGGACATGAGAGCCAGTCAGTTCCAGTGCCAGCGGATGCCGCTCGATGAATTCAGCGACCTTGGTGAATTCCGGAAGTTGCCAAACTGCCAACATCCCGTCGGCGGAATGCGCAGCGATATATTTTTCGTTTGGTGATACCGCAACGCGTTCGATGTTTGAGCGCATGGCGGATGTTCGTCGTCGGGTTATCCCACCCGGATTCCGGGTCAGCAAATCACTCCCGTGGGCCCATACGATTAGCCCTGTCTTTTGACCCGTATGCAGCGAATGCATGTGTTTTCGTTCTACCACTTCGATCGAAGTCTTGTTTTGGTCGTCGATTGAGATTCGATGCGAGGGCGTCCAAATCATGTTTCGGTCCGACCCGAGCTCACCGACCACACCACCGACCGAATTACTGACCAGTTCGGAACGTTGGAGCGTCCAGCGACGAACCCGCCCGTCGCGATAGCCGACAAAAATACTTTCCAGGTTTTCGTTGGTTGCAAGGCTTGTGATTTCTCCAAGACTCGAGCTGCGAGTTTGGGCGGCGCCGCCAATGTCGCTGAGCAAAACCAACATTCCCCCTCGTGTCACGCCAATCGTCCCGTGCCTGCAATTTCCCAGTCGAATCAACGGGCTCGACCATAGCTCGCTTGTCGATAGAGCGCCCTCAAACTGCCAAGATTCGCAGTTGTGCGAGACGAAATCGGTGAATACCGCGCTAAGGTTCTTTGCCACCAACTGTTTGACCGGTTCTCGTGTGATCTGCTTTCCGACCATGATTCCCGAGTTTGCCGTCCACAGACCATTGACGGAATTGGAAAGCGCGACCGCAATGTGTTCGCTATTGAACGTGAAGTCCATCGCGTTGACCGACGCACCGAAAGTTTCAAAGGTCGCAATTGATTCGGCTATTTGGCCGTCCTTGATGGGATGAATACTGACTCCGGAACCACGAATTGCAATTGCGATCAATGAACTTCCCGAGACGGCAAACGTTTCGACGTTTGAGAATCGAGTCGCCCGCTTTGGGAGCAAGAGATTGTCTGGATCCGATTTAGTCCTTTCGATATCCCAAACGAATAATTGACCTTCCTGCAGCCCGAACAGGGTTTTGCCGCTGGGATCAAAGGCCAGCAGATTCATGGGGGCCTTCGAGGCAGTCTCCAGCGTCATTAGCACCTTATTAAGGTTGCGACCATGGAGCTTGAGCGAACCATCGGCTCTCGCGACCGCAAGAAATCTGGCTTGATCATCGGCGGCCAGGACTTCCACTGAACTTTCATGACCGGGGCTCTCAAATTCGATTTCAAATCTCGGGCTGGTATCCGCAATGGCTTCGATCATCAACTCGCGGAGGCGGGACACATCTTTGTCGGGAATGTCGATTTCCGAGGCTTGCCCCAATGCGTCCAGCGTCTTTTGGTTCCAGCCCGTTTGTTTGCTGCGAATATTGCTTTCTGCATTCGCGATCAACGATTGATATAACTCGCGATTGGCTCGATCCCTTTCCGCGCGATACATGTCTCGTTGATCAGCGATCCGGAGAAAACTGACAACGGATATCGTGAGGATCAAAAGGAACGAAGCAAAAAGGGTGCTCGCAAGGGCCGGTTGGCGACGACAAAAGCGCCAGGCCTTGCCAACTGGACCAATCGGACGGGCTTTGATCGGCTCATGAAATTGAAAGCGTCGCAAGTCATCGCCCATTTCCCTGGCAGATACATACCGTTCCGAAGGTGACTTGGCCATCGCTTTCAAACAGATGGTTTGGAGATCGACCGGGACATGAGAATCGTGGGAACGAGGGGCCGGCGGTTCAATAGCGATCGCCTGTTGCAACACGGCGTTGGACCGTCCTTCAAAAGGAAGGCGTCCGCAAATGAGTTGGTACAGCACCACACCAAGCGAATAGACGTCGCTAAGCGGTCCCGTTTCTGGGCCCCCGCGAGCTTGTTCCGGAGACATGTAGGCAGGAGTGCCAAGCAAGTCACCCTGTTGGGTGATCGTCAAATCAGATTCGGAAATCGAGGCCAAGCCGAAGTCCGCGACGTAAGGGCGGCGCTCGCGATCAAACAAAATGTTACCCGGTTTAATATCCCGATGGACGACGCCAAATTGATGGGCGTAGTCGATCGAGTCGCAAAGCGCGATCATCCATTGGACGGCATCTTGCGTGTTGACGCGTCCTCGGTTCAGCTTCTCTGCCAGCGAGCCACCTTCCATCAATTGTTCGACAATAAATGGGCGTCCGTCCGCATTGGAATACTCGAAAACGCTGACGATGGCGGGGTGGGAAAGGCGTGCAGCCGATTCGGCTTCGCGAGCAAATCGTTGAGCTTGCTTGGATCCGGGATCAATCGCTGACTTGGAAATCTTGATTGCGACAAATCGTTTAAGTTTGTGGTCACGGGCTTTGTAGACCGTTGCGAATCCGCCTTCGCCCAGTTTCGCCAACAACTCGAAACGAGGCTCGCCTTGCTCGTCGACAATCGAACTTAGCTCGTTCCGTGTCGGATCCGGTGCGTCCGGTTCTTCGCCGAGAATACCGGACTGGAAACCTTCGAAAAATTGAAATTGGTTTTCCAGGGAATCAGCGTATTGTGGAAACCGTGCCAAGTACTCGTTGGCGTCAGGCGGTGTCGAGTCATCCGCGTTGGCCAACTCGGTCGCCAGAAGAAATTCGTTATAGATTAGATCGATGACTCGATCGGGAGCGTCCCGCAGCTGGGGGTAGCGTTGAAGATAATCTTCAGCCGTCGCCCAGCCCGCATCTGTTTTGCCATCCGATTTTGCAACAATGAACTTGCGTTGTTCATCGAGAAGGCGATCCACCAATGCGTCCAGCTCGAAAGTGGAAGATGGTTCGCGATTGCTCGCGGATCGCCGTTCCTTTTCCGGTTCGTTCACTTTCGCGTCGCCAGCCACACTTGCCCTTTAGTCGTTCAGATCAAGTTCCTTAACGATACGGTCACCGGCCCTTGCCAGCCGTTTACGCAATGTATCTGGGGCTTCACCAAGTTCGTTTGCAATCTCCGACCAGGCAATTCCGTCGCGTCGCATCTGCGCGATCGCCAGTTCCTGTTCCGATAAGGACTGTTCAATAAGGACCTGCAAGTCTTTGGCAGCGATTTCGGCGCTCGGTGTGCTGTTCACTTTGGCCGGGGGAAGGTCAGCACCTTCCTCGCCGTATATGAGCTTTGCATGACCGTTGGGTTGGCGTGCGGTTTCCCGCCGATGCCGATCCACCAATTTGTTTCGAGCCATTTGAGCGAGCAGTCCCAGCAGCGCTTCCGGTCGTTCAAAATCGTATTGTCCCAGGGCAGCACGAACAAAAAAATTCCCGAATATGCTTTGACAAATGTCCGTCGAGTCCAGTGTCCGGCGAAGTTGTGAATTCGCGAGTCGCAGTCGGACATCCCTGCGGATTTCCGGCTCATAGGTTTTTACCAATTCGGCGGCAGCGGACTGGTCTCCAGCCCGGACCCGACTGATCAAATCGTCAAATTGTTCTTTTTCAAGTTTGGGCATATTTGAACTCGAAGGTAGCTCATCTATGCCATTGTAAATGAAATTTTCAATTCGCAAAAACGTTGCCGACGGGACCGGACAATCAGTTCACCGTCGGCTCGGAATGGCTTTTTCCATCAATCAGTCGTTATTTCCTAACCCGTCGTCTTCGGCGAATCGTCGAGCAAATACAAACGCTCAACCCCAACAACAACGTCGCGGATGTTGGTTCGGGAATGGCAGACGAAATTCGGTAGATGCTTGTGGAACCTCCCGATTCGTGGGCGCTCACGTAATAGGTCGATCCCTCAAACGCGATCGCTTTAATCCCGGTGCCAAGATCTTCGGCCAACAGAAAGCGTTCGCCGGCGTCGAACGTGTTTCCACTGGCATCCCAGAAATCGCCGTCATTGTTCAAATCGGTATAGCGGTACAGATCATTGCCGGTGGAGTGCAAAAAGTTTCCATTCTCGTCGAAACCAAATCCGGCCTGTTGACCGATCGGGGCCCCGAGTCCAATCAGGACACGACTTTCCCCGGCATCGTTGGCATCACCGTCGGAATTGAGATCTTTGAATTGCACGATTTCCCGAGCGTTCGAAGCTCCCACACTATGGTTGGAAAGCGTGTACCATCCATCGGGACTGAACACGGCTTCATTATTGATGTCCCAAAGACCGTTTGGGTTATTGGATCCATTGGCCCAAACCGAGACGATGCCGGAAGTGCTTACTTGCAAGATATTTCCGTCGTCGCCACCGCCGAACACGGTGAATGCACTCGCGTCGTTGACCAGGAGACGCTGACCATCGGGGTGGGCTTCCAGTCCATCGGGATTAAAAATCGTCGAGGTTGATTTCTGAGAGATATTTCCAAGCCCGTCGACTTCGTAAACAAAACGATTGGAAGTGGAGCCCGAATAATCCAGAAGAAAGAGATTGTCGCCAAACCCAGAACCGCCTCCCTGTCCAAAAGTCAACGAAATGGGTGAACGAAATGGCGTTCCGACGGCCGTTACAAAGACGCTTCCCTCACCGATTCCATCGTTGTTCGAATCCGTGATTCGCCATACGCGTCCATTTCCATCGCCGGAAGTAAAATTGCCAAAGTCAGCAGCATACAAGTCGTTGCCAAACATGCCTCCATTGCCGATGGCCAAGTCATTCGCACCAGCCCCTCCAGTGCCGGAGTTGGCAATCGTGTAATAAAGATTCATGTTGTAATTGGCGTCGTTGATCGTTTGGCCGCTAACGGTTGGATAACCGAGAAGAATCGCCGTGCCAAGGAACATGAAAATTCCAAGGCAGAAGGGTTTTGTCGCACGCATCGAAGATCTCCGGGTTGTTGTCGACAGGGTTGAAACAAAGAACAGACCGTCAGCTAGAAATGCAACGGTTTGCATGGGTCGGGGCATTCCAGGAGTGAAACTCGTTGGAGTTCCACATTCCTGCGGATTCCAACGCCCATGACAAAGAGAACGCAGCCGATTGGGCGTCCGGACAGATTCGAAAAGGTTTTTTTGAAAATCGAAGCGTGTGGTGGCTCAACCACTCCACCAAGTGCCGCCAAAAGCACAGGTAGTGCTGGCTCCATGGAAGCTAAATGGCGGGCAAATGCCTGTTTTCGACTTCCATTCAAGTTGATCCGCAAGGTTTTGCCAGATGGAAAGGTTTGACAAACCCGGATGACCGTCAAAGTTTAAACACGTATTTCAAAATAGGCAGGAAATTCAATTCAGCGAATTCCGATTTCACGTCGTGTACCGATTCAACCGAAAAAATGACAAGTGCAATTCGTAGCCATTGCGCCGAACTGCCAGGCATCGCCCTCAGCCATTTAAAACGTCGCCAGGAGAACCCAGACGTGGTTATTCGAATTTGTCTCGCCGCACTCATTGCATTGTTTAGCGCTGCGGCCATTGGTGCGCAAGAATTTGGCAAGTCCGTCGTCAAGACTTCGCATTCGGAATGCTCCGAATGTGGAACGGGTGAATGCAACAAGTGCGTTGACAATCGCCGTGTCTTTCCGGAATCGCCCAATCGCGACGTCTGGAACGGAGATTTTTTCACAGGCTGCGGCGGTGGACGAGTCGATTGGATTCAAACCGGCGAATTCTGTTCCAACTTTTACTTTGCCGGCTTTGGTGGCTACACGAACATCGACAATTTTCAACAGCGTACCGTGACCGGCAACGTGGTCGATATTACGACCGCACAAATGCTGGACGGATTTGGAGTCGGTGGTGCAGTCGGTGTCCAATTCCATCCGCTGCTTCGTGGAGAATTTGAATTCACGTTTCGTGACAACGGGGCCGGTTCCTGGCGAGAAGAAACCTTCACCGGTGGAGTTCTGACCGCCACCAACACCGTTGATCTGACCGGGAGTCTCGAATCCTACAGTTGGATGTCGAATATGGTCATCGACTTTCCGCCTCGCAAAGAAGGTGCCCCGAACTTCTACGCTGGCGGTGGGCTTGGCGTTTTGTATGCCAACGGCGATTTGGCGACGGCGACCACCAATTACAACGTTTCCGACGCTTCCTTCGCTTATCAATTCCTCGCGGGGATCAATGTTCCCGTCCGAAGCAATGTCGATTTCTTCACGGAGTATCGATTCTTGGGAGCCAACAACATCACGGTCGACGATCTGACGAACAATATCTCCCTGGGCGATATTGTTCGTCAGATCGACAAACTGAGTCAAAAAAAGCCTGGCCAGATTTGACCGGGCTTTTTTTTGAGGGATACGATCCGTCGTGAACTCGATCCGTCGTGAACTAAATCTGGAGTGCGTCGCCGAGATCGGTGAGGTCGGATTCGGGTGAAGTCGACTTGTTGATCATGATGACCAGGTAAGGCCCCTTCTGGAAGATGATCAAGCGATCCATTCCGTCTTCAAACACCAGGGCAGTTGAATCGCTGATCGTCGTTTTTCCCGATGCCCCCCAGCCGATCGTCCAGCGAAGCGTATTAAAAATCTGGACGGCTTCCGATCCGGAATCGTACTGCCCGATGACCAGTCCGGTTTCATTCGCCGATCCATCCCGATAGCTGGCCAGCACCATTTGGGAAGGAATGAATCCTTCCAATGTGGTAAAGATTTCTGCCAGTTCGGGATCGGCTCCCGCGGCGGAACGCAAGTCCTGTCGAGCGTTATTCAATTCCGCGGGACTGATGAACCGAGTTTCCGTCAATGAAAGAACGGCGGGAGTCGAAGCGGGAAGTGTCGAAGTGACCTGTGCGTAGCGTCGAGTAAACTGTCCGCGATTGCTGCCAACATTTCCAGCCAACCTGGCGGCCACGTCATCAACGGTTCTGGATGGTGCGTAGACAATGACGGTGGTCTGGGTGATTTGGCTATAAAGAATGTAGGTCGTGTTCTGTGGGCCTTGGATCCGGTTTCCAACGTAAGTCTGTTGTCCGTCATTGGACTGGACACGCACGGGCGTGCTTTGTCCGCCCGTGCTTCTCAATACGTCCTGAGTTGCTTGACGGCTAAAGTTCACGTTAAGCGTCAGGACGACATGAACGTTCACCGGTGTCGATTCGTTTTTCGTTTGATAAGAGGCCGATGTCGAGGACTTGGCCTCGTTGTCCAATTGCTCCAGGTCGAGGCCCGGAGGAAAAGTGTCGATGTCGAGTTCTTCCATCGGCTCGTCGCTTTCGTGATCGCGGCTGGCGAACATGGTAGGTTTGGCCGGATCCTCGAGATCCGTATCGATTGGCAACTCGGCCAACGTTCCTGCCAACGCCTGGGGCAGATCAGGCTCGACTCGATCGGGCTCGACGTAGTTGGACGCGACATTGGACGAATAGAGGAAATATCCGCCCACGCCACAGCATCCCACGGCTCCGAGTCCGCAGCCGCCCATCATCAGGATTAAAAGTACGAGAATGACCGATCCGGCAGATTTCATGATGACGCTCCATTTAGCGAGTTGAGTTAATTTGGGTGTTAAAGGACCACTCAACGTCGATTGGATGCAGCCGACAGCGTTTTGGGATTTTTTTTGGGAGGGGTTTTTGGGGCCGTGGTGGTGGGAGGCGGATTCACGGGGTGGTGCCTCGGTGCCCGAATTCAATGAGTAAGCGAAGATTCACTCGCTGGCGCTTCGTGCTTGTATCGGTGGGTTCGGAGGAACCACTCGCTGGCGCTTCCTGCTTGTATCGGTGGGGGGCGGGTGAACCACTCGCTGGCGCTCCCTGCTTGTATCGGTGGGTTCGGGGGAACCACTCGCTTGCGCTTCGTGCTTGTATGGATGGGGTGAGATGAGGTGGAAACGGGCTGATACTGCGAGATTGGTGCGTAAACTGAATTCGGTGGATCGTTGGCGATTGGGGGCCGGATCCAAGCGAATGGATCCCGTCATATCACGTTGCAACCATTGCGCTCAGAAAACGAAAGTTGCAAGCATTGCGCTCAGAAAACGAAAAAAGCCCGCTGAGTGCGGGCTTCTTGAAAGTGTTCGAGGTGTTGTCCTGAGACAACTTGCGGTTTAGGCAAATTCGTCCAGCATTCGGCTGACTGCGACATCCAGTTTTTCCTGGGTTTCGTAGACGCCTGTCTCAATCTGGGCGCGAATATCGGCAACCCGATCCGCGCGAATTTCACCTGCAACCTTTAACTGACTCAGCATCTTCGCCTCACTGGAGATATCAAGTTGATCAACCGTATCAATCGCTGGCGAGCTGAGAGACTGCGGGCCGTTGGCCTGGTTCACTGAACCGGCTTGTTGGATTTTTTGAACACTACCGTTGTTAACGCCTGTGGCTCCAAAAATCTGCATGGAGTTTTCCCCTTATTTGTCGAAGTAGCCGACAAGGCAAAAGCAATGTCGTTTCCTTCGTGTGTTGACGAATGGTTTGTCGTCGAAAAATCAGGAATCAACGTCAGAATGACTCGCAGTCAGTCCCAGAATGGGGCTAGAAATGTGATGGATTCACTAAGGTGACATCGCAATCACAAAACTGGCGCTGCTAAAGTCCTCGACAGGTTTTCTTCCAATCTATTTCAACAAGTCGCCGGTCTTCCCTGTCGATGGACAACCTTCCGTGCCAGTTTGTCTCGTACGA
The DNA here is from genome assembly GCA_964434955.1 of uncultured Pirellulaceae bacterium. GTDB lineage: Bacteria > Planctomycetota > Planctomycetia > Pirellulales > Pirellulaceae > JANQLU01. The sequence continues at coordinate 18,665 of CAYSXI010000031.1, read as the reverse complement.
CGCTTGTTGGAGCAAGAGTCGTTATCGACGTTCCGATCGGCGAATCTACAAATTTACTTCTCCGAGCCTGTTATGCCGGCTGTTGCATCCGTTTCCGGCTGCACCAGTTGTTCCGAATAAGGGCTCCATCGGGTTTGCGAAGTGAGTACGCACTCATTCGCACTTCGGTTCATTATGTTTGTTGGCGCGGACTCCACCGGACGCCAAGCGGGCGGAGTATAGGAGTCGCCGATGACCGCCACAATACCGATTTTTCAAAAAACTTGCATGTCCGCTAGCGATTACCAACGAGCGCCTTGACGAACCAAGGTGAAAGCATTTGCGTAATGAGAATGTGGACCCAAGCAGCACAAAAGGAACGCAAGCACTTTTCGAGTCGCTATGAAAAGAGAAAACGTTACCATCGTCAATCTAGAATCCAACAAAGCCCGAATGCCGCTTCGTGTCAGCATGGAGTCTTTTTTCGACTTTAGTTTTTGGTTGGCGGAAGAGCTGGACGACCTTGTTGCCGAACACCGTTTTTCCAAGCGAGAGATCGGTGGGGCAGGTCAGACTTCCTCCATCTTGGGCCGTCGCTCCCACGTTGATCAAGAAAACGGCAACTTGGATGATTCGCCTGCGGCGGATTCCGCGGATGATCGCCAGCCCCCCAAGCGCTTGCCGGTCCCTCGGATCAAGCGGTCACCCCGCTAGTTGCCAGTCTCGCAATCCCCCGTTAGTTGCAATCCCCCGTTAGTTGCAATCCCCCGTTAGTTGCCTAAGATCACAACCCTGAGTGAGTGCTTAGTGCATACAAGCGCGAAGCGCCAGCGAGTGAATCCCGGCGGCTTGAGACATACAAGCACGCCGCACCAGCGAGTGAATCCCGGCGGCTTGGTACATACAAGCACGAAGCGCGAGCGAGTGAATCCCGGCGGCTTGGTATATACGAGCACGAAGCGCCAGCGAGTGGTTTTGATTTACTCAACTCATACGGGCACATTGCTACAAGCACGCCGCACCAGCGAGTGAATCCCGGCGGCTCGGTACCTACAAGCACGCCGCGCCAGCGAGCGAATCCCCGGCGGCTTGAGACATACAAGCACGAAGCGCCAGCGAGTGGTTCTTTGTTGAAACAACTTTTCGACGACGAATCGCAATCGCGCAATCGCCGGCGATTTCCTTCAAGCTATTTTGCCTTCTACCGATCCACTCGCGACTCGGATATCAATCACCAGTCCAAAACCCGGTGGTCCCCAACCCTGCTTTCCCATTTCCGCTGGTCAATGGAAGGTTCCCGGCCGAGCAATCTTGATACACGCGTCGCATTGGGAAGTGTCTTTTCGTTTTCGTTGGGTACCGAAACGGACGTCCCATTCGCAATGGCCATCGTGATCAATCCGTCGATGTCGCCAAATTTCAGGATTCCCGGGACGAAGTGTTGTTGCTTCAGGCTCGAAACCGTTCGAAATCGAAATGGTTTCTTGCTCAGGCCGTTCTCTTCGTACTTGACCGCATCGATGGTGAATTGATCTGACATTGCGGCAACATAAATCGCGACCGGGAAAGCGTATTCATCGCAAAAAATGTCGACCTTGGCGTCGGGCTCCGATTCCTTGAGGTACCGAACCATGTCATAGATTTGTTGAGCCCGCCAAGCAAAAACGGTCCGGTTGTAGCCAAAGCTGTATCCGGCCGCTTCGCGACCATTTGGTACCAGCGAATTCACATCAAGCTGGTTTTGTTTTTCCCGGTCGCTCTGTCGGGAACTCTTGAGAAGCTCCAATCCGGCAACCCGGCTCTTGTTTTCCCAGATCGGGCGAAGATCGAATGTCAGGCCGCCCAATTCTCCTTTCGCCGGGAACTTGTTGCCGCTCAGGCAAATCGTAAACCGTTTCGGATTTTTCACGTCCGTCGATTCAAGCAGATAAGCTTGGCTGATGCAAGAATGGTGATCGCTGTAGAGCAGCGCTCTGGTATAGATAATCCGACCTTCGGACAGTTTTTTCTTCTCGAGAAGCTTGAGCCTGGAGGGTTTCTCTTTCAGGCAAACCAACCGCTTAAGGGCTTCCGTGTAGACCGGGTGAAGACGAACCAGGTCAGCCGTGTACTGAATCTGGGTCAGTCCCATTTGTCGTTGATTGCGTTCCGACCATGCCTTGAGAAAGCTCGTTTCCCAATCGGTGCCGCCCTTGGGCTTCGGATATTTCTCGTTGAACACCGACAGTTTGTCGGAGCGAAGAATCGTAATCTCTTTTTCATCGTCCAGTTTGTCGGACTTCAAGTGGCGATGAAACCAATCGTACATGGCCAACCGACTAACTCGGTTGTAATTGTGTCCGAACTCGGTTCGATTGAGAAGCGAAACGTTTTCCGGTTTGCCGTAGAGTCGGTAAAGCTGTTTGAGCTCCGGCATTCCTTTCGTGGCCATTTCCTTGGTCCAGTCGTCAGCCGCTGTCAGGCCCATCGGTTTCGGGGCGAACATTGCAGCGAATTCAACGTTTCCCTGTCCCACTCGCAGGTTGCTGCAGTTTTCGCAAGTGCATCCGCCCTGCATACCGGTTGAAACCATCACCGCGGGAAACGCCACAGCGGGTCGCGGGTCGATTGCACAGAGAATGAAGGTTTGAGTTCCCCCGCCGCTGGCTCCGGTAACGGCGATTCGATTCCTGTCGACCTCCGGCAGGCTGGAAACAAAATCGAGGGCACGAATGGAATTCCAGGTTTGTAATCCCATGACGGATTGGGATCTCATTTCCGCGTGGGGGCTAAACAGGCCCCATTTGTTGGTGCTGTTGAGGTCTTTTCGTTGTGTCCGAAATCCGTGGGCAAGTCCGTAGGGAATCTGCTGCGAATCGGCGTAACCGATCATGTCGTAGTGGAAGACCACGCAACCTCGACGCGCGAGGCCAGCGCAACGAGCTTGGAGGGGACTCCTCGCATTCGCTTCGAATCGTTCCGCCTTTTTTCCAAGTTGTTGTTTGGTTGTCGCGTCGTTCGCGTACATGAATCGACCGTTGCTCCAGTGCCCGTGTGGGCACAAAACAGCTGGCATTAATTTCGTTTCACGGTTCTTCTTTGCCAGCGGGCGATAAAGATTGCCGGTAACGTAAAACCCGGGCATGCTTGGAAAAACACTTTTTCCACGCTGTAGTCTTCAAAGACAAGCTTTCCGTGGATCACCGGCTTGAGCGGCGTTTTCTCGGGCAGCGGCCACAATCCCAAATTGACCAAAAGGTGGTTTTGCAGTTGGGTTCTTCGGCGTTGCCAGGACTTTAAATCGTCCGGGACTTCGAAAGGGAGATAGTCGTTGAGTGTGCGAAGTCGTTGTAACGGATTGGTGGGCTCGATCTTTCTTTGGCCGTTGGAAATGGTCGCAAAAAAAAGAATCGAAACCAGGTACACCATTAAAGCAGCAAGCGTTCGAGCCATTTCTGCAACCTCGAGAGAATTCTTGCGAATCGAATTCTCTGAGTATAGCGAGTGATCACCGACAGTGGGGACTTGCGGGCATGAAACCAGCACCCCCAATCGACAAGTGGAATGCTGTTTGACGAATGATCCATCGAGAGAGGCATAAAAAAAGGCCGAGCGATTGCCCGGCCTGAATGCCTGTGTCCCCTGGCGTCAATTATCCGGCTTGGCCGAATTCGACGCGTCGTCGATTGAGTTGCTGTTGCAGACGTGAAACGATGCTGCTGTGCATTTGGCTAACACGGCTTTCGCTCAAATCCAGCGTGGCGCCAATTTCTTTCATCGTCAGTTCTTCGTAATAGTAAAGAATGATAATCAACCGCTCGTTTCGGTTGAGGCCTTTCGTGACCAATCGCATCAAATCATTCTTTTGAACGCGTCGCGTGGGATCTTCGCCTTTTTTGTCTTCCAGGATGTCGATCTCACGGACATCTTTGTAGCTGTCGGTTTCGTACCAGCGTTTGTTGAGGCTGATCAGGTTCACGGCGTTCGCGTCCATGATCATTTTCTCAAGCTCTTTCCGGCTCAAACCCATGTGTTCGGCAAGTTCCTGCTCGGTGGGCGCTCGGCCGTGACGGGTTTCCAGCTGCTTGGTCGCTTCTGCAAGCTTGCTGGCTTTGGAGCGAACGAGGCGAGGTACCCAGTCCATCGTTCGAAGTTCGTCGAGCATGGCTCCGCGAATTCGCGGGACGCAGTACGTTTCGAACTTGACGCCACGTTCGAGGTCAAATGCGTCGATGGCATCCATCAGGCCAAAAACGCCTGCGGAAATGAGGTCGTCGAGTTCGACACCATCCGGCAAACGTTGCCAGATTCTTTCGCCGTTGTATTTGACTAATGGAAAGTAACGTTCCATCAAACGATTACGAAGTGATTTGTCAGTCGGATCCTTCTTGTATTGCTGCCAAACTTCTAGAATCTCATCAGCTTGAGCGACTGTGGTTGCCATGCAATCCTCCATGATTGATCGTGGCACTATCGAACAATGACGCATCCCAGGGGAAACGAGTCATTTTTAATTTTTTCAAGTTGCGACTAAAGCCTTAAACACAAAGTCGACTCTTGACCATTTCTACTTATCGGAAAACGCTTCACCAGCTCTAGATCAAATTTTCGTTTTTTTTTGATTGAACGAATTGTGATCGTTGCGTTCGGCAAATCCCCGACAAACTAACACGCTTCGCTAAAGCCAGATGCTGTCAGTTGCAACGCGGTTAACGTTTTGACATTTGCTTCTGGAATCAGCTCACTTGTACTCAAAATTGCCAAGCCTGGTATGCGGTCGGCAAGCAGGCTTCGCAGGATGGGTCGTACCGAAGGGGAAACCAGTAAAACGGGTGCGATCCCGCTTTCTGCAAAAAGGTCGGTTTCCAATTCGATTTGCTCAATCAAGAGCTCGGTATCTTCCGTGGGGACGGAAGGTTTTATGTTCTGCGTTTCCCAATCAAATGCGTCGGCAATGAATGACTCCGTTTCCGGTTGAAGGCGGATGGCATGCAAGCTGTTTTCGGCGTCCATCACTTTCGCGCAAATATTTGCCGCCAGTCGCTTTCGGACCAGTTCCACCAACTCCATGCGAGTGCGCTGGCCAGGATCGGAGCCGCCAATGGTTTCCAGGATCATGCCAAGTTGACGAACCGAGACGTTTTCCTGGAGCAGCGACTGAAGAACCGCCTGAATGTCAGCAAGCCGGAACGGATCGGGAATAAGTTCCTGGACGACGGTTGGATTCAGCTTTTTGGCTTCGTTAATCAAGTGCTGAGTCGCTTCTCTTGTGAGAATCAGGTGAGCGTTGCGACGCGAAACGGAAGCGAGGTGGGTCGCGAGCACACCGGCTGGCGAAAGGATGCCGCAGCCTGAATTTACCGCTTCATCACGATCGTCGATCGAAATCCACTTGGCGACGCGGCCGGAGCTGGGTTCAAAGGCGTCTTCGCCTTCCAGCGCCTGAAGGACTTCGAGACTTGAGTTGGTCGCCAGCAAGTTGCCCATGCTGAGCGTGCCCTGGGCGACCGGGTTGTTGAAAATTCGAATCCGATATTGATCGGATTCCAGGTTCATGTTGTCGCGAATTCGGACCTTAGGAAGGATGATTCCCAGTTCCGAAGCGATTGATTGTCGCACGCGATTGATTCGCTCAAGCAGATCGCCACCTACCGTTGGATCAGCAACGGGCACCAATCCGACGCCAATCTCAATTTCCATGGGGTCGACGGTCAGGTAATCCTCAATTCGTACGCTGGGTGCGGGCTCGGGTTCGACGATTTCCTCTTGGGCGGAATCGGATTCCACATCCTGACGGTTCAAAAGGTAAGCGACACCAAAACACCCGCTTCCGATTAGAACCAAAGGCAAAGCCGGCATGCGTGTGAAAATGAGCGCTACAATGAATCCGCCCGCGATTACCCAAACCTGGGGTTTCGAGACGAGTTGCGTGAAGAAATCGAGCGAAAGGTCGCTTTTCTGATTGGAGCGAGTCACCAGCAATCCGGCCGCAAGGGCGATCAGGAATGCGGGGATTTGACTCGCCAAACCATCACCAATCGTCAGCCTTGTAAACGTTTCCGCGGCCTGCAAAGGCCCCATGCCTTGCCAGATCCCAATGGCCAGACCGCCAACGATGTTGATTGCTGTAATGACAATCGCCGCGATGGCGTCGCCACGCACGAACTTGCTGGCACCATCCATTGCGCCGAAGAAATCGGATTGTTGCTCAAGCTCGGTTCTTCTCGCGACCGCCGTTTCCTGGTCAATCATTCCGGCATTGAGTTCGGCATCGATCGCCATCTGTTTGCCGGGCAACGCATCAAGCATGAATCGCGCGGCGACTTCACTGATTCGTGTCGACCCCTTCGTGATCACCACGAACTGAATGACGATAATAATGGCAAAGATGATGGCACCCACGAGAATGCTTCCTGAAGAAACAAACTGGCCAAAGCCCTGGATGACGCCGCCGGCCGCCGAAGCACCTTCGTGGCCGCTCGTTAAAATAAGCCGTGTCGTCGCCACGTTGAGAACGAGTCGCCCCAGGGTTGCTGCAAGAAGCAGCGAGGGAAATACACTGAATTCAAGGGGCGTCTTAACGTTGATCGTCGTCAGCAGGATGACAACGGCGATCGTAATATTGGCAATCAAAAGAATGTCGATGACCGGTGCCGGCAACGGCATCAACACGACGAGAATCGCGCTAACGATTCCAATCGGAAGAATCAATTGTTGCCAAGTCTGCCTTGCCATCACTTCTTGTCTCTCTCAAAAATGTTGGGGGAGGTTAGAAAATCAGGCCAAAATCGTCCAGTGCTGTTTTCTCCGGGTTTTGAAGCAAAATCAGTCGCAATTTTTGACAAACCGGTATGGGCAATCAAAATTCGATGCCACAATAATGAATTCGATATTCAATTCCTTGCGAACAGAAACTTTGTAACCAGTGAAGAACATGATGAAGAGGCTCTTTGGCCCCTGGATTGGGCTGTTGTTGATTGCGTTGACATCCATGGTGGAAGGCCAAGTTCAGGAGCGTGACGAAAGCTGGCGAAATGTCGATCCTCCAGAAACACCGAAGATCGCCGAAAAGAGCAATGAAGGCGAACTTGCTATCAAAGGTTTCCGGATCCCCGAAAAGTGGAAAGCAAAATTGTTTGCGGCAGAACCCATGGTCGCGAACCCGGTTGCCTTTGATGTGGACTTTCAGGGCCGGGTTTTCGTCGTTGAGTCATTTCGACAAGAAAAAGGCGTCGAAGACAATCGCGGTCACCGGCATTGGCTCAAAGATGATTTGGCCGCGCAAACGATTCATGATCGCCTGAACTATATTCGCAAGCATCTCAAAGAACGGGCCGAGAATTACACCAAGCAGGATGATCGAATCAAATTGTTGCTGGATACGGACGGTGACGGGGTTGCTGACAAGGAGAGCATCTACTCGCAGCATTACAACACGATTCTTTCAGGCAGCGGTGCCGGCGTCCTTTCCTATCGCGGCAATGTTTACTTCACTTGTATTCCCGATCTTTTCCTGTTGAGTGATATCAACCGGGACGGAGTCGCGGACGCGCAAATTCTCTTGCATTCTGGTTATGGGGTCAGATTTGCATTTCGCGGGCACGATTTGCATGGGCCCATTGTCGGTCCGGATGGCCGCCTTTACTTCAGTATCGGTGACCGCGGCTACAGCATCTACAAACCTGGGAACAAGCAATATCAGGGGCCCCATGATCCAAGTTCGGGTGCCGTGTTTCGTTGCGAGTTGGACGGCTCCCATCTCGAAGTCTTTGCGCGCGGCTTGCGCAACCCTCAAGAACTGGCGTTTGATGACTTTGGCAACCTTTTTACTGGTGACAATAATTCCGACTCGGGTGAC
>CAYSXI010000031.1:0-10837 GCA_964434955.1 uncultured Pirellulaceae bacterium | reverse complement strand
TACGTTGTCGAAAATGGAGACAGCGGTTGGCGAATGTACTATCAGTACCTGGGCGATCGCGGTCCCTTCAACCGGGAGAAAATTTGGCATCCTTATCACGTCGATACGCCCGCGTATATTGTCCCGCCTGTCACCAACCTGGCAGATGGCCCGTCGGGGCTTTTCCACTACCCGGGGACTGGATTGTCCGAACACTTTAACAATCGGTTCTTCCTTTGCGACTTTCGCGGGCAATCGAACTCAAGTGGAATTCGGACTTTTCGGGCAAAACCCAAAGGTGCGTTTTTTGAAGTCACCGATATGGAACAGTCGATCTGGAATATTCTTGCAACGGATGTGCAATTTGGTCCGGATGGACGAATCTATGCAAGCGATTGGGTTCACGGATGGCAGGGACTTGGGAAAGGTCGAATCTATTCGTTTACGGACGAATCCGCTGATCGCGATTTGGCCCAGAATGTTGCGAAACTTCTGAACGATGGATTCAAAGCAACCAAATCCGAGGAATTGGTGGCGCTCCTGAGTCATCGGGATCGTCGAATTCGACAGGAAGCTCAATTCGAGTTGGTGAATCGAAACGACGTGGAACGGCTGTTCAAGGTCGCGAGGTCGAGCGACAACCTCCTGGCACGCCTGCATTCGATTTGGGGCTTGGCCCAACACAATCGAATTCGGTTTCGCGATGACAATGAAGCGGCACGATCCGCCCGCGCCAAGTTGAATGCGTTGTGGTTTGAATTGATGCGGGCCGAGCAAAATGAGATTCGCGCTCAGGCGGCCAAGGCATTCGGTGAAACGAATGTTTCCATCAAGTTGAATGCGGAACAAGTGGCGACATTTCAGAAATTGTTGAACGATGACGAGCCGCGGGCCATTTATTTTGCGCTGACCTCCTATCGCCGCGTTCAAAACGATTTGGATCAGGCCGTGATTGCGGCAATCGCCAAGAATGAAGGCGCCGACCCCATCATTCGTCACGGTGGTATTCTTGCTTTGACCAATTCTGTGGCAAAGCCGTTTCGGTGGAAGAACGCACTTGAGTCAGATTCGGCCGAGGTCCGCCGCTGTGCCATTGTCGCCGCGCGCAAGTCGTACTTGGCAAACCGCAAAATCAACGTCAATCCAATTGGCAGAATGCTCAAGGACGATAACCGGGACGTGGTGCTTGAAGCCGCGCGATTTATCTATGACGAGAACGTCGAGTCGTTGATGGGCCAGCTGAGCCGATTTCCCGGCTATTATCGGCATGACCCGATTTTGCGTCGAATGATCGGAGCGAACTATCGCAAGAAACGAGCGATTGTTCTTTTCAATCTTGCCAAGGATGAGTCGCTGCCGGTCGCACGACGGGCTGATGCACTCGAACTGCTTTCGCAATGGGGGGACGGTCGTGAACTGGACTATGTGCTTGGCAAATACTGGCCGGTCAAACCAAATGCCGACAAACAGCCGCATACTTTGATAGGGCAGAATCTGGATGAACTTTTGCGAGGCCCATTGCCAGTCGTCGAAAAGACGGTGCAGCTTTGCGTGAAACTAAAGGTTTTGCAGATCGAATCATATCTTGTGAAAATTGCCAAGGATGAAAAGGCGGATCTTAACCTTCGTGTGAATTGTGTTCTGGGGCTTCACCGGATTGGCAAGTGCCGCCCGGAGATCGTTGAGCTTGCTGCCCAATCGGATAAGTGGCCATTGAAAATTGCGGCGTTGGATATTTTGATTCGTGACAAGAAGCCGGAAGCGAACGCTTTGTTTGCGGAAGCGGTGAAGTCGGCTCCGATTCCGGAGAAACAAAAAGCCTGGCGCTTGGCAGCTCAACTAAAGGATGAGGCAACCGCGAAATTGCTTTCCAAGTCGTTGGATGAATTGAAGGTATCGCCAAGCGACAAGGAAAAGTGGAATTCGACAGAGACCGCTGTTGCCTTGGATATGATGTGGGCCGCTCAAAGACGCCGCGAACCGAATGTGCGCAAGTCACTCAATCAGTTGCGGAATCATATGAACCGGTTGGCACTCAAAAAGGATCGTTTTCGCTTCAGCCGTGACGGCGGGGACCCCAAGAAAGGCGAATTGATTTTCTTTGAAAATACTGAAGCTTCCTGCTTGCGATGCCATAAAGTTGGTTTGAGTGGTGGTGAGGTGGGCCCCGACCTGACGAAAATTGGAGTCGACAAAGACGCCAACTATCTGCTCGAAGCCATCGTCGATCCAAATGCGAAAATTGCCGAGAACTTTGAATCGGTGAGCATCCTCGACATGGAAGGCGAGTCGCATGTCGGAATCATCAAGAAAGAAAACGATGAATTCGTCGAACTGATGGATGCTGATGGGAAAATCAAGCGGATCAAGCAGGACGATATCGACGATGTTCAGAAAACGATTTCCGCTATGCCCGAAGACGTGATCAAGAAATTGAATGCCGAGCAAATCCGTGACCTACTGGCCTATTTGAGGCAGCTAAGGGGCCAGGATGCCGGCAAAAAGCGTGGCGGGCACGGTGATTAAATCCGCGGTGGTTAAATCGGCGGTGGTTAAATCGGCGGTGGCCAAATCGGCGGGGCTAAATCAACTGAGCCTGGTCGAGTGAGGCGGAAACCTGTCGAATCATTTCTGACTATTGGATAAAAAAAGCCCGAGTGAAATCACCCGGGCTTTTGTTTTGTTTTGAATTCGACTAGCCGTCGTTGCGACCGCCATCGCCTTCTCGTGGAGGACGACCGCCTTTGCCGCCACGTCCACCGTCGCCACCGCGACCTCCGCCGCGACCGCCTTCGCCACCACGACCGCCTTCGCCGCCGCGACCACCACGTCCACCGCGACCCATACGGCCTTCGAACATCTTCTTGATTTCTTCTTTGGTGATGTAACCGTCTTCGTCGGCATCCATTCTCGAGAATCCGCGTCGCATCCGCTCAGGAACTTCATCCTCAGACAACTTGCCATCGCCGTTTTCATCATTCTCCATCAAACGGTCGATCATGGCGTCGGCATTGAAATTTCCGCGTCCGCCTTCACCGCCACGTCCGCGCCCGCCGTCGCCGCCGCGCCCGCCTTCGCCTCCACGTGCACTTCTTGGTGGGGCCAATTCTTCGCGAGTCAATTTGCCATCTTTGTTCTTGTCCAGAGACTTGAGTGCTTCGGCAGCGTTCGAGATTTCCTCGGAAGAGATTACGCCATCTTTGTTGGCATCGAGAGCGGCAATGATCGGATTGCCACCAACGCCCCTTGGGCCACGATCTTGAGGTCCACGATCTTGAGGTCCACGATCTTGAGAACCGAATCCGCCGCCTCGGCCACCTTCACCGCCTCGGCCGCCTTCACCACCGCGACCGCGACCGCCTTCGCCACCACGTCCGCCTTCGCCACCACGCTGGGCAAAAGCGTCAGCCGCCATCAGACAGCAGGCTGCAAAACAACAAATGAGGGCCATTTTTCGCATTTTTGACTCCGATATTCTTTCAAATAGCAGTTTGAACTGTTGGACTTTTCCGTGAAACGATTTCTCGCCTCGATATTACCGGCCACAAATATCGGCGTGGACAGCCATTCAACAAGTTTTTGAAAAGAAATTGGGTGGTGAAAGCCCGCCAATCGGCACCTATCGCCCCCGAGCTGAGCGATGGTTTTTAGAGGCGCGCTATTCTTTGTTGGCGTTTGCCGCCCGCTCTTCTTCGACTTCGTCGGAACTGAATTTGAAGACGTGATTGTTGACGATTCCCGATTCGACGGTTTGGCGAAGCGGCGTCGTGTTTGCCTCGCTGTATTTCAGTGCGATCCGTGAAGGCTGGGGCTCCGCGTCGCGACTGGTGTAAGCCGGCAACAAATCGCGAACAAGAATCCGGCATTGTCCAATCGAAGCACCGGGCAATTTGTCTTCGTCATCGTAAACCAAAGTGAATTTTCCTTCGGCATTGGTTTTGCCGGTTGAGAATCGTCCCTCGTTACCCGATTCCGGGTCCGGAATGTATTTGATCTCAATCCCTTCAACGGGTTCGCCGTCGATGAGCACCTGACCCTCAACTTCAGCAAGCTTTGGACGGCCACCGCATCCAATCATCGCCACGCACGCCAACGCGATTAGTCCGAAAGTAATCTGCCGAGTCATTTTCGTTCCTTTCATTCCTGTTCCGCTTCTAAAGCTCAGTTGTTCTAAGCCTAATGAATTTCTTTTTGGTTCTCAAATGAGGGGCGCGCTGGTTGGTCGACCGCAAAAAACGTGCCCCACAAAAAAAGTCCGACCTGAACAGGTCGGACTTTGAATTGATATGCTTGCCGAGGATCTCGACTTGAGGGCGACTAATATTCGCCCCAAAGATTTTCGTAGTTTTGTCGTGTACTCAACGCTTGGTAAGTCACGAAATCAACCGTGTTTCCAACGAATCGAACCGAACAATCCGTAAACGCAAAGTTCGCTCCGGTCGGATGTCCCGAACCGAATGCCGATAGTCGTTGGTCAACTGCGTCAAATGCAGCTCCGCCACCAGAAGATGGTGCATCTGCAGGCGTCCGGTAATTCAGAGGAACCTCCGTACTGCCCAGGACATGAGCCGTTCCATTGCCGCCACCAAACCAGCCCCAGGCACCGTAATGCGAAATGGGGAATCGGGCCGCGCCTGCCGATTGGTACAACAACGTGTCAAAGTTAACGTCGTCGTGATATCGCTCGCCAAACAGGAACGTGTACGACGTACCGTCGCGGAATGATGCCAAGGTTGCGGGCTTTGCGTTTTCGACCAGGTTCACCAACCACGAACCGGGTTTGGATCCGGGGCCCGTCATGTAAAACGCGCCATTGTTTTGCATCTCCGCTTCGCGGAAGTAAGTCGAGTGAGTCCCGCCATTTCCGATGTAACTTGAAATTCCGAAATAGCCTTGTGGGTAGCCAATATTCGAATAATCGTATTCGGCAGGGCTTCCAAGATCGAAGTCCATCGGGCAGCGGAAGGACTCAATTCGTTTCGCCGTCATGGCGTTTTCCGTGAGTGTTCCCGTGTCCTGGTCAATTGAGTTCGTCTTCGCGGCGTCGGCGTTCTTGGCAAAATTCCAGGTTGTGTAGACCTGATTTTGCTCCATGAACGGAAGCAAGTGAACGAACAGCGGCTGCGAGTAGAAACGCAAAGTGTAAGGCGTGCTGGTTGCGGACGAATCGTACTCAGAACACCAAAGTCCTGGAGGAATTCGCTTGTAGTTGGACTCGTAATTGTGAGTCGCAATCGCCAAGTTCTTGATGTTGTTGGAACACTGCGTTCGTCGTGCAGCAGCGCGAACCTGTTGAACAGCTGGCAACAACAACGCAATCAAAATGCCGATGATGGCGATGACCACCAAGAGCTCCACCAACGTGAACGCTTTGCGATTTCGTTGGGACTTTCCAATGAAATCTGTACCCATGAGGGCTCCTTAATAAGAAAATGAATAAGAAAGCAAGAGAAAGTTGCCATTCCATGGCCCTTTGCCAAGATGGCTTATCTTATCAATTGCGGTTGATTTTTTCTAAGGGGCAAATGTGAATAATTGGTGAAATCTTTCCATCAATAAATTCAGAGCCCCGTTAAGAGTTGGTTAGCGGTGTTTCGTCTAACTTTGGGGATTGCGGATGCTTGCAAAAAGCTTGTCGCGGGCCCGGCGTTGGATTCCCAGAAAGCGGCAAAGAATTCCCAGAAAGCGGCAAACCAGATCACCGTTAGTTATCCTGCCCAGCAAATGGCGAGCATTGCCAAATCTGGCCACAATTATGGCCCGAAAAGCGCCTTAGTCAATCGTCATAAACCGGCGAAACGGATGGCTATCTGGTGAAAAACGACGTGGCCGGGGCCAAGCCGCAATTGTCGTCGTTTTTCCGGCACCAAAAAGTCTATATTTTGAGTCTGAGCTCAGTGATCCAATGCAAATCAGGAGCTTCCATCAGCCCAAACATGAGCACGCAGGAACTGGCGATCGAAAATTCATGTCCACGACAAGCAAAAATGACCGGTAAAAAAAGTGCAAATGGATGAGATTCAGGATAAAGCGGAACTCGAATTGCTAAGTTCGGGACCGGAAAATATTGCAAAGGTGTTTTCGCAATATCGCGATCGACTTGCGCGCTTGATTCATTTCCGACTCGATCCCCGTTTGCTGAGTCGCGTCGAAGGTGATGACATTTTGCAGGAAGCCTATATGGAAGTTCAGCGCCGAATCCAGGATTTCCTCGATGCGCCCAACGTGCCCTTCTTCATTTGGGCCCGCCAACTGACTTTGCAAACTTTGATCGATACGCAACGTCGACACCTGGGTGCCCAGATGCGCGATGTGAAACGGGAAGTCACCATGGGGCAAAAAAGTCCAGGAATGACCAATTCTTTTTCGATTGCGGCGCATTTAATAGGTAACATCACCTCGCCCAGTCAGGCGGCAGTTCGGCAAGAACAAATTGACAAAATTCGAATTGCCCTGGAGTCCATGTCGGAGATTGATCGCGAAGTTCTCGTGCTGCGACATCTCGAGGAACTTAACAACAACGAAGTCGCAGAAGTGCTTTCGCTCGACAAATCTGCGGCAAGCAAAAGATACATTCGCGCTTTGCAAAAATTGCGTTCGGCCGTCGACAGTGAAAACCTCTAAGGTTGTCGCAAATGATCAATAAGAATCCAGATCCTTCGAAGTCATCCGCGAATAGCCGCGGAAGTCGTGTAAGTGTGGATATCGATCAGTTGATTGAAAAGTTCGCTTCCGAATGTCGCGAAGGCGTGAATCCTTCGATCAGTTGGTACGTCGAGAATCACCCCGAACACGAGGAAGACATTCGCGAATTGTTTCCGTCCATTCAATGGATGGAACAGCTGAAAGATGTGGAGCAAGGCGAGCGCAATCAGATCGCGAGCCAAACTTCGAAGCATCCCGATTGTATCGAGGACTATCAAATTGTTCGCGAAATTGGCCGTGGCGGAATGGGCATCGTTTACGAAGCCTTTCAGAAAACGCTTCAGCGACGGGTTGCCCTGAAGCTACTTCATGACAACGCGATTCCGTCGGCCAAGCGGGTTGCCCGATTTGCCCGGGAAGCCAGGTCCGCTGCGGGGCTTCATCACAGCAATATTGTTCCGGTGTTTGGGTTCGGCCAATTCGAAGAAACCCATTACTACGCGATGCAATTTATCGATGGCGTCACGATCGAGGATGTCGTCGCGGCACTTCGGCTCACGCTGGCCAATGACGAGAATGCGGCATCGATCTCTTTGAAAGGCATCGCAGATTCGAGCAGCGGGTCCGCTGAATCTTCTGCCATTAGTCACGCGAATGCGTTAAGGGTGGGGCAGTACAACCGACGGCGAAGGATCGAAAACGAATCGGAATCGTCGCGGGTGATTTCGAACGATACTCGAGTTCCTTCTCAATCGCCGACGATCAATCTCAATCGCGGAGACTCGACGGTCGTCGGCGATCCGGAGGATCTTGAGCCTGGTCAATCTCGCGGCGACGATACCTTCGATCTTTTCCAGATGACGGCTGAGCAGACAGGTGTCGAGTCCCGTGGTTTCGAAGTCACCGACTCCAATGACTCGTCGGAAACTTTTGAGGCGGTTGCCGACAAGAATCTTAACCTGGGTTCGTTGGGTCGACCCTACTGGACCAGCATTGCCCGCCTCGGCTTTCAGGTCGCCGATGCGCTCAACTACGCTCACAACTGCAAAGTCGTCCATCGCGACATCAAACCTTCCAATTTGTTGCTCGACTCCAAAGGCGTCGTTTGGGTTGCCGATTTCGGTTTGGCCAAGCCCTTTGAGCATGACGATTTGACCCGGACTGGGGACACCGTTGGGACCCTGCGATACATGGCGCCGGAGCAGGTTGCCGGCAAGGTGGATCACCGCAGCGACATCTACAGTTTGGGGCTCAGTCTGTATGAGCTTGCGACGCTCGAGCAGGCATTTGGCCAGCAGAATCACGCGCAGCTTTTTAAGAACAAAACGTCGGGTGCTTTGACGGCACCGCGAAAGTTGAATCCTCATATCCCACGAGACTTGGAAACGATCATTCTGAAAGCGACGGCAACCGATCCCGAAAGTCGCTATGCGACGGCGGGAAAAATGGCCGCCGACTTGCAGTTGTTTCTGGAAGACCGGCCGATCCAATCCCGCCGCGCTAATTCGGTTGAGCGTTTGTGGCGATGGAGTCGAAGGAACCCGGCGGTCGCTTCGTTGACGGCCCTCGCCATGTTTCTGCTTTTGGCGGTCGCGGTCATTTCAACGGTCAGTAACTTTCGAACTAACGCCGCGTTGACGGAAGCGAACACAGCCAAGACAAAATTGCAAAAACAAACGGAAACGCTTGAAGATCAGAAGGAACTTTTGGTCAAGCAGAAGGAAGAGATCAAAAAGAGCCTCAAGGAAACGACGGCTGCCCAGTGGCAGGCCGAATCGTACCTGATGCTGGCGATGGATGCCTTCGAAGAGATTCGCGACAACCTGTCTTCGCGTGGAATGCCGGTTTCCTACGAGTTTGAGTTTGGTGGCTCCAAGGCCCCGCGAACGACGGCAACATTGACGCCCGACGATGCGGACCTTTTGAATTCGTTGATTCGGTTTTACGAAGACTTCGCCGCCCAGGATTCGGGTCGCCCAGAAATTCAGCTGAAGATCGCCGAAGCCCAACACCATCTGGGCATGATTTACACGCGATTGTCCGAGTTTGAGTTGGCAGAGAGCTCGCTGAAAAAAGCCTTGGATAGCTATCGGGCCAAATCGCGGGAAGACGAAACGAATCTGGAATACAAATTGAAAGTGGCTCAGGTTCTCAATGATCTTTGCGTCATGAGCAATGAAGACGCCAACGTTGCCCAATCCATGCTTTACTTTCGCGAAGCAAAAATGCTTCTCGCGCGTGAAGCGAAGGACTCACCGGATTCCCTCGAGATTCAGTATCAACTCGGTTTGACCCTCGACCTGCTGGGGCAAATGATGATTCGCAATGGATCGACCGAAATCGGCCTCGAACTCAACAAACAGCCGAAAGATGATCGATCCAATTTCGGTAATAGCCCGCTCGCCGAACGTATTCGAAAGAAGATGAACCCGACCGAAGCCGTTCGCGCGGAGTTGGACCGAGCGGCGGGGATCTTTCGACGCCTGGTGGAAACCGATCCATTCGATCATCGATTCTTGATCGCGTTGACGGAAACCCAGCGGCATCAACTTGTCTTCGCCATGTTGAATAATGACTTCGATTCGGCTTCCAAGCATTTCGAGTCGGCCATCGACAACCTGGGATTGCTCTCCGACTCCTTCAAGAACAACCCGCAATTCAAGTTCGATTTGGCGGACACGCTATCCTTGGCAGATACCCGGCTCAAATCGATCGTGGATAACGACGACGCTCGAAAGAAAATTGCCCGTGCGATGGGCATCTGCCGACAGTTAATCGAGCGGTTTCCGAACGTCAGTCAGTATCAATTGCTGGAAGCCAATTGTCATCGAAAAATGGCATTAATCGATTCGGCAGAAGGAAAAATTGATGACGCGAATCGAGCCTTTGATGCAGCAACCGCTCAGATCGAGAAGCTGGCGGAGAAGCATCCGGAAATTCAGGCCTACCAGATTCACTTGACGCTCAATAAGAAACAAAAGGCAGATTCGCTCTTGGAATATGGCCGAAAGACTGACGATGCCGCGACCGTTCGTGAGGCTCGGAGCCAAGTCAATCGAATCATCCGAGATTTTACTGTTTACAGCCGTTCGAATGAAAATCCGTTCAATTCGCGCGTTATGTCCAGCCTTTATCACAGCCTCGCATTGGCGCATCTCGAACTCGGCTTCTTCGAGGAATGTGCTCAAGCCGAAGCGATCGCTCAGGAGTTGAGCGACCGTCCCTGGGGATGGGGCGGAAGTCGGCGTTATTTCGGGCGCTTTCGTCGACCACCTTCGCCCGACTTTCGTGGTGGCAAATCTCGGTAGTTTGATAAGCCTCGTGTCACCGGGCGTGGTGAATCAATGGACCGGATATTGCGTGACGTCTCGCCTTGCGCGGCAACTCATTGTCGCAGACAATGGTTATGCATAGCTGGCAATGGTTATGCACAGCCGTGCAAGCGTGTCGACGAATGGAGGGTGGGGGTTATGCGTTTCGGATTGCAAATGGGGTGGCTCGTGAGTTTGCTTGGCCAGGGAGCGTCAGGTACGTTTCTCGGAATGATGGGGCGGCGGTGCTTGTTTTCAGTTCTGGCTTTGCTGGCTTTCAGTTCGGCGCTTTCCGCTCAGAAAAATTACACGGTTGATGGCTTCGACATGATATTCAGCGAGCGCGCGATATTCGATCGCAAAAGTCGCTGGAGACCCAGTCTGTACAATTCGACTTTGGCAGCCAATGACAAAGGATTTTTCATCAATTACGAAGGACGAACCTATCATCTTCCGGTCGGGCACTCTTTGCTGAAAGACAGTGCAAAATCGACGGACTTGAAAAAGCTGCCTTACTACTACAAGAACCGGGAATTGCGTCAGCCGCTTCGAATTAGCAAGAACAACTTGGATTACCTCTACCAAATGGTCGTGAGCGACGATTTGGTTGTCTTTCAGAAATATGACTACCGCCGATTCGATAGCAAGCCCGTGAAGGGCGAAGGTATTTTTGTTTTTGACGGTAAGAAAACGCGGCAGCTTGTCGATTACGAAAAGTCAAAAGCGCTTTTGGATCTTCGATTGATCAACGTTGCGAAAAGTGGCAACCAGCTGTTTCTTGTAAGTCGCGATATCCATGAGTTTCGAAAGAACAAGCAATACTTCTACTATTCGGTAAACGTGGACACGGGAAAAATTATCGGGCCCATACCCTTCAAGTTGCCGGAACGTCCGGTTTATTC
>CAYSXI010000030.1:0-37089 GCA_964434955.1 uncultured Pirellulaceae bacterium | reverse complement strand
GACTGAATATCGATCAGGCGTTCGCTGACCACGAAAAGAAAAACAAAAAGCGTCACCGCCACTACTCGAACTTCTATACCTCAAGTCGACAGAGGTTGGTCGAAAAATTTTACGCAAACGATATTGAATCATATGGCTACCAGTTCGAAGACCTCCGGACTGGAATATACCGTATCAAAAGCTGGTTTTGACGGTTGTTGCCTCGCGACTGGCGGCATCCTCCGCTCCATTTCTTCCAGCGCTTCAAGTGATATTGGCGGCTCGCGTTAAGGCTCGCCAATTCTTGCCGATTTCTTCGGCGGACTCCTCGACGTAACGATAGGTTGTTGTCGTTGCTTTTTTGAGGGTTGCGGGTTAGCGTTCGACCCCTTTCTCTGCTTGGGTTCGTTTCGATTCTGCTTGCGCATAACCGTCGATGCCCTTTGGGTTCCTGCGAACGAATCATCCAAAGCACAATTAACCATCTCCAAGCCGTCGTTTTTGCGTGGTAAATTGCTTGACTGTTCGCGGGTCATGCTCAGCGCCATTCAGAACGTAAACAAAAGCACGAATTCGGATCTCTTGATCGGATGAACTCGTTATCCACGGAAGAAACAACGGTGACGGTCCCGACATGGAAAAAAGTCGGGCGAGTCGTGCTTCCTTTCTTGGCCTGGATATTGTTGGGGTCGGCGGTCGGAGGTGGTGCCTTTACTTTTCACTATGGCAAAGGCACGTCCTACCTCTCGTCGGACAGTGAAACCTGTGCCAACTGCCATGTGATGCAAGACCACTTGGATGCATGGGCCAAGTCCACTCATCACAACGTTGCCAAATGCAATGACTGTCACGCGCCTCATGATTTTGTCGGAAAATGGTACTGCAAAGGGCGCAATGGATTATTCCACTCGCTGGCTTTCACCACCCAGGATTTTCATGAGCCCATCATGATCAAACAATACAATCGAAACGTCGTTGAAGACAATTGTCGATACTGTCATTCGAGTTTTACTCATGCAATTGATCTGGGTGTTGCCGGAGAAAATTCGGAACCACTCAGTTGTATTCGTTGTCACGGAAACGTCGGTCATCCTCGGTGACCGGCGGATGTTGCAACGGTAATTTCCAAAGGGCAATCTCAGCATGAAACGGAATTCCCTCTATGTCATCATCGCTATCGTTTCCGGCGTTGCCTGTTACCTGATCGCGATGCTGGCCTTCAACATTCAAGATCGAAAACAGGAGGCGCAGGCCTCGTTGGTCATCCTCCAGCCGGTTGACGAGATGACGACCGACCCAAAACCGTGGGGCGTGAACTGGCCACACCAATACGATGGCTATTTGGAGACCGCCGGGGATAAATACTATGGAGGCTCGTCTGCGTTGCCCGATAGCAAGCTTGAGGAGTATCCTTGGCTTCGTCGTTTGTATGCCGGATACGCATTCAGTTTGGACTACCGAGAGGCACGTGGCCATGCCTTTATGCTTTACGATCAAGGTGTCACGAAGAGGGTGACTGAGCGGCAGCAAAGCGGAGCCTGTTTGCATTGCCATGCTTCGATCGTTCCCACCTATCGCCGTATCGGTCTCGAATTGATGAACAAAGATGCGGACCCGGAAACGCTGGCCAAGGAATTTAATTGGCCGGCCGTGATGAAAGGCTTTGAGGCGGTAAGTACAAAGAACTACGAAGACGTGTTTGACGAGTTGCTCAAGACGCACGCCCATTCGGAAGGGGGTGGCGCGCATCCAGTAAGTTGCGTCGACTGCCATGATCCCAAGTCAATGAAGATTCGGGTGACGCGCCCTGGTTTTGTTAATGGAATCGCCGCCCTCGCAAAAAGCGACGAGCCGACACGACATCTGCCAAGCATCGAAAAGTGGCGAAAGGGAAATCGCAAACGCGATTATGATCCGAATCTGGACGCTTCGCGCCAGGAAATGAGAACGTTTGTTTGTGCCCAATGCCATGTCGAATACTATTGCGCGAACAAGACGACGCTGACTTTCCCCTGGGGCAAGGGCTTAAAGGTAGAACAGATGGAAGCGTTCTGGGAAACCTTCGTCTTTCCGGATGGATCCAAGTTTTATGATTACATTCACGAAGAAACAGGTGCGAAGGTTTTTAAGGTGCAGCACCCTGAGTTTGAATTGTGGAGCCAGGGGATTCACGCCCAAAGTGGAGTGAGTTGCGCGGATTGTCATATGCCTTTCAAACGCGTGGGAGCCCAAAAACTGAGCAGCCACAATATTTCGAGCCCGCTCAAGCAGATTAATAATGCTTGTCAAACTTGCCACAAAGTTCCAGAAAATGATCTGCGTTATCGAGTCGAAGGCATCCAAGAACGAACCAAGAAACTGACCGAGCGAGCGGCCGTTGCAATGACCGAAATGTTGGATGCGATTCGCGACGCACAGGATGCTGGTGTCACCAAGGATCAACTTGCGGAAGTATTTTCGCTGCAAAGGAAATCCATGTGGCGATTGGACTTCATTAGCAGTGAAAATTCGCAGGGCTTTCACGCTTCCCAGGAGGCTGCCCGAATTCTGGGCGAATCCATTGACTATAGCCGACAAGCTCAAACGCTTGCCCTGAAGCTCAAGGCAAAACACATTGCCGATCAGCAGAAATAGTCGTGCTACGTCTCGACTATTTTTTTAGCTTGACCGATTCGATGATTTTTCCGTCGAGGATAAGGGAAAACCCCACCACGTTTTTTTCGTTGTCACGATCAAAACGGATGTCGGGCAAGGCGAGGGCGGATCGAACGCCAGCCGGTGTCTTCAGGCGAAAGCGATCTTTTCCCGTTGGAATCAAATCCACTGCCGGTCCGCCTTCGCGTTGATAACGAAGTTTTCCCGCTTCGAAAAACACGTTTCGATTTCCGTAATTCCCGACAAAGGATTTCAGGAATTGTTCCGAGCGGCTACCCAATTTCTTGAGCTCCTTGGCGGCTCGGACTTCGTCCAGCGTTTTCTGCAAGCTGGCCTTGGCCGACGACTTGGCGACTGTTAATAGCTTTTCCAGCGCCAATTCATGCGCTTGCTCCAGCGCGACGGATGCCGCAACCTTGTGACTGGGAAGCACGCCGACCCCGTCGAATCCCTTTCCGGTGACCGGGTGGATAACATCGGCAATGGGAATTGTCGCGGTGAACCCGTCGATCAACGGAACCATGGTAGCGCTGTGTCCGCCTCCCCGAGTCGTCTCGCCGACGGTTTCTGCCCGACCGTGATGTTTCAAAGTGAACGACAGGTTTTCGGCCGCCGAACCGGTGGAACGACTCGTCAGAACAAACAAGGGAACGTCAGGTCGCCTTTTCCCACCGAGTTTTTTGTGCGTGTGATACTTTTCCGTCCGGTCTTCTGCACCGAAGTACCGTGTGTAAAGGACTTTGTCGGGCTCCTCAAAATAGTAGCTCATCAGGTAAGGAATAAATCCCCCGACTCCTCCAGGCGTATCGCGGACGTCAATGATCATCGCATCGGTGTTTGAAAGAAACATCATCGCGGCATCCACAGTCGGTTTAGCGACTTCGAGAGGCGGCATCATATCCAAACGCAGATACCCGACATTGCCTGGCAACACCTCGAGCTTGGGCATCGAGAAATTGTTCTTTCGAAACTGCTCATGAAGCATCTTGAAGATCGGTGAGTCGGGGTCGATGGTGGCTCCACTTCCAATTCGAACCGGTGGTTGCGGACGGCTGCCGCCGGAATTACCTGGTCGGCCCGAACGTTGGGGGCCAAGTCGAATCGCGCCAAACCGCGAGCCGTCGCCGCCGGAATGGCGTATCGAGAAATGGAGATCGTTCGTGTAGGCGCGGATGTCACCGGAGAGCTTCTGGGCAAATGCGAAGTGGCTTTTCGGTTCCTTGTAGGCCCCCGATTTCCATTGCGACTGAAGGTGTTTTTGGATGCCGGCAATCCGATCCGGATACAGGTAGGTTCCTTGCAATGATTTGACAAAGGCATCAATCACTTGTTTTTTGCTTTTCTCATTCAATACATCTTGAGTTTTGTTCTTCGGTGGAGATTTGTCCGTTTGAGACAAGACACTCGATTGAATGGAGATGGTGGAAGCGCAAATAAGCAAGAACACGAGGAAGCGTTGCATATCGAGACTCACTCTAAGGAAAAGACGTGTTTGTTTCCGGAAATAGCCGATCTGAATGCCTGTTTCCGTGAGTCCCCAAAACCCGCGAAGAATTCTTGATAAAACTGCGGATTTGCTTGACAAGCCAGCCTTCGCGAAGCTGGAATCCCGGTAACGAGAAAGCCCGATCCTGTTCCCAGCCATTTCCAACGTGAATGAGCGTATGGAGGTTCGAGCTCGGCATCAGCGCAGACGGAGCATCCGATCGATTGCGGAACACCAGTGACGCGCACCACCGCGGTCACGCCACCACGATCTCGCCATCGGATGACAATTTTGCGATCGCCGGCTCATTTGGCCCGGATCGACCTCACGTTGAATGGCAGGAACTAGATTCGAGAGCCTGCCTTTATCAAAGCACTACTTGGCCCAGAGGGCGCCAATTCTTTTCTGCCAAAGTTGTTGATTGAAGGCAGGGATGTCCTTTTTCATCAAAACGTTTGCCTGCTGATTCAACTTTTTCCATTGGGCGTCGAGTTCCTTGCGACGTTCTTTGCATGCCACGGTCACGCGCGGAATGTCGCTTTCCGTTTGATTGATCAGGAATAAGTACTCCGCCGTAAACTTGTTCGGGAAATTCTCAACGTCATCGTAGGCCTTGGATTTTCGTTGGACCATTTCCTCGTCCCACTTTTTCAACTTTTCCAACAACGCTTTTCCATTCTTTTTCAACGGCTCAAGATTTTTTTCCTCAGGCAATGTGCCCAGCAATTTGTTGAGCTGGTTTTGAACCTTGAAAAGTTGATTCGTCGTTTCATGCATCGAAGTTAGGTTTGTTTCCATCTCGGTCATGAATTGGTGGTACTCGGCATATTCACGATCCGTCGTCGGGTAAAGCGGATTTTTGAGAATCTCAAAAGTCGCCGTTTGTTTTTTGTCGCCGACCGTCAAGGTCGCCGTGTATTTGCCGGGAATCGCCTTGTGGCGCCGATAGCTTCCTTCGATATAGGCTGTTGGAATGCCGGGCATGGTGGCGTGACGCATGTTCCAAACGAATCGATTGAGGCCTTTTTTCTTGGGAAGCGTGGGATCGGGAGACGGCCCACCCGCGTAACGTTGAAAGCCTTTGGGTTTTTTCGAGCTGAATCGATTCACGGGCTTGCCCCGCTGGTCGAGAATCTCTAGGCTCACGTCCGCCTTTTCGTCCAGCTCGGGTAGGTTGAAGTAAAACACAATTCCGTTCGCTGGATTCACGCCGCGTAATTGACTGGAGCCATTGAAATTCGGGTTGTTACCGTTCAGTTGGCTGCCGTGATTGGAAAGAAAGCTCGATGCGGGTTGGAAAAGATGAAACGCTTCATTGCGTTTGTCAATTTGCCGAATCAGTTCAAGGTCATCAAGAATCCAAAAGGATCGTCCCGAGGTAGCAACGATCACATCTCCATGGCGAATGATCAAATCAAGAATCGGCGTGACCGGAAGGTTGAGTTGAAACGGCTTCCACTGCTTGCCATCATCCCATGAGAGATACAGGCCGGTTTCAGTCCCTGCAAACAACAAGCCTCTGCGTTTGTCATCTTCCCGAACCACGCGCGTGAATGACCCGTTGGGGATGCCGTCGTTGATCGGCGTCCAGGTTTTTCCATAGTCATTCGTCTTATAAAGTCCTGGTCGTTTGTCGTTAAACTTGTATCGGGTGGTTGCAATGTACGCTGTACCTTTGTCGTGCGGCGAAATTTCAATCGCGTTGATCAAACACTCTTCGAGGTCTTCGGGCGTGACATTGTTCCAGGTTTTGCCTCCGTCGCGGGTGAGGTGCACGAGTCCATCGTCACTCCCCGTCCAGATCACCCCTTTTTCATGAGGCGACTCAGCGACATAGCTGATGGTGCCGTAATTTTCCGCTCCAACGGCCTCCACCGTATAAGGTCCCCCGCCCTTCCCTTGTTTGTTGTCCTGGTTCCTGGTTAAGTCCGGTGAAACTTTTTCCCAGGATTGACCTCGATCGCGAGTTCGAAGCAAGTACTGAGCGGCATGGTAGTAGGTGTTGGGTTCATGCTTCGACCAGATGATGGGCGCATTCCAATTGAACAAGTATTTCATATCGCGCGCCGCACGGCCCAGGTATTGAATTGGCGACGACATGATTTTTGTCCCGGCAGCAGCCTGGGTATCAAGGACGTTAATGGTGCCAAGGTAACTTCCGCCCAGCACGTAGCGCGGGTTGTCGGGATCAAAGGCCAGAAACGCACTCTCGCCGCCGGCCGAGGCGTCCCAGCTTTTTTCCGTGATGCCAAATCCGCCCATCTCCATGCTGGCAATCCGAATCGATGAGTTATCCTGTTGGCCCGCGTAGACTCGATAGGGAAACTGGTTGTCGACGTTCACGCGATAGAGTTGCGCGGTTGGCATGTTGCTTTGCCGGGACCAGCTTTTTGCATAGTTGAACGTGATTGCAGCTCCACCGTCGTTGGCGATGACCATGTTTTTTGAGTTGTTTGGGTTGATCCAAAGGTCGTGATAGTCGCCATGCGTACCCGAAAGCGTTTCCCAACTTTTTCCGCCGTCGATGGACCGAAGCGCCGGAGCGCTCAAGACGTAGACCGTGTTTTCATCATTGGGGTCAACGAAAACCTCGGTGTAATACCAGGCCCGCTGAATCAATCGGTGATCCTTGCTGACTCGACTCCAGCTTTTGCCAGCGTTGGCTGAGACAAAGAGTCCTCCTTTTTCTTTCTGGCTGTCGCTTTCAACAAGCGCATAAACTTTTTCCGAATTGGACCGGGAAACTGCGATCGCCATTTTCCCTTTTTCTTTCGGGAGTCCTTCGTGGATGGGCTTCCATGATTCGCCTGCATCGTCGGATTTGTACACGCCGCTGCCTTCGCCGCCACTGATGACGATCCACGGTTTTCGTTGATGTTCCCACATCGTCGCGTAGAGGACGTCCGGGTTATTCATATCCATTGACAGTTCGGAGCAACCGCTTCGTTCGTTAACGAAGTGAACTCGCTTCCACGTTTTGCCTCCATCGGTCGTTTTGTAAATTCCCCGCTCCTGAGTTGCGGCGTGCAACGCACCTTGCGCGGCCACAAAAACAACATTCGGATTCTTTGGGTGAATCACGATTCGCGAAATATGTTGAGTTTCGGCGAGGCCAAGGTGTTTCCATGTCTTTCCCGAGTCGGTTGACTTGTAGACGCCATCGCCGTGTGACGTCATGATGCCCCGCGGAGCATGCTCGCCCATTCCCACGTAGATGACGTTGGGGTCGCTTTCAGAAACGGCAACAGCGCCCACGGATCCCGTCTTGAAAAAGCCGTCCGACACGTTGCTCCAGTGTTGTCCGGCGTCATCGGTTTTCCAAAGTCCGCCGCCGGTGGTTCCCATAAAGTAAGTTTGCGAGTCGCCCGGTACCCCGGATGCGCAAACCGATCGGCCGCCGCGAAAGGGGCCAATGTTCCGCCACTTCACGACTTTGAATGTCTCACTGAGAGTTTGCTTTGGTTTCTCGGATTCGGATTGCGCGAATAATGCTCCCGAGAAAACAGGAAGGACAAAAGCCAGAGCCAAGCCAGATACAAGAGCTGTTTTGTGCATCGATCTTCAATCTAAATAAGTTCAGCCGAGCAGGCGCGTTCGGCAAATTGGTTGATTATCCGGGAATTCTTCTATCGTAGTTGGATATATTTTCGAAGCCAGTCGCGAGCTTCCTGCCCCGTCGAAATGCCCCGGCTGGTTTGTTTCAGCTCACTCAAAAGAAATGTGCGACGAAGCCTATGACGGTCCTCGTACGTTGCCGTGGGTGCAGCGAAAGCCCATCAGGCGGACCGGTCCTAATTGAAAACAGCGACCGGGGTCGCAATGATTCCCAAGCCGATAAAGAAAAAGGCGATTGCGCCGAGAATACAACGGATCGCAACGCCATCACTTGTCTGACATCCCAGAAACTTCTTGATCTTGATGCCCATCATGTCCTGGTCGAAAAACTCGGCCGGCATTTGAGCCATCGCGATAAGATAAAACCCGATACCCATTACGATGCAACCGAAAGCCGAAAACACAACGGCCTCGACCAGGTCCTTGTAAAAGAAATGCATGATGATTGCCGAGGACAAGGAAAGCATGAAGATCGTTGCAATCCAGG
This sequence comes from uncultured Pirellulaceae bacterium, assembly GCA_964434955.1. Classification (GTDB taxonomy): domain Bacteria; phylum Planctomycetota; class Planctomycetia; order Pirellulales; family Pirellulaceae; genus JANQLU01. The sequence goes on along the minus strand of CAYSXI010000030.1, from coordinate 28,867 downwards.
CCGACATCTGGAGAAGCAGCCACTTTTTCCTCAAGTGCGGGGGCCCCAGAAGAAACGAAAAGGCTTTGGGTAGAGAGGCGATCACCACGATCGGTCCGCAAATCGCGAAATTCAACAGGCCCCAAATGAATATCCAACCTTTCGTCAATCCGAAGCCAAGTTGGATCCAAAAATAGATCGAGACAGGAATCAGCAACAGCTGAATAGCGCCGATGATGGCCCCGACGACCGAGTAGCTCAGTTTCTGCTCGGGTTTTCCCGTCGGTTGATTGAAGTGATTCGGTCGTGGTCCGCGCGGTGGTCCTTGCGTCATATTCATGATGGTTTCTCTTGGGGTTCCAACTCAACGCGCGTCGGTGCTCGGTTTCTTCTCTTAGACGTGATTCGAAGCCTTACCTTTCGGGTGTTGCTAAAGATGGATTCGTTCACTTCAAGGAAGCTTGGGCTTGCTCGAGGCTTTTTTGGCGGCATTTTCGAGCGTCAAGAACTCGACGCCTTCAACATCCTGCCATTTGGCGAGGCAGTCGGCGACACGCTTCACGTATCGGCTCGCCGTTTCCTGGTGAAAGCCGATGTGAACAAACCGAACCTTGCCGTCCTTTTTGGCCTGGTCGAAAGCCTCTTTCAAGTGAATGTCCATTTCTTCCGCATTGACGTAGTCGGCTAAGGCGCCGGTATCGGGCATTTCAAGCAGATCACCTGCTTCCGTCTTGATTACATAGGGCTGCGTTTGCTTGGTAACCTTCGGCCAAACTTCCCCGATGCGTTCGTAGATCGCGTACTTGGCGATTTCTTCTTCGTGCCATTTGCGGTCCGTCGCTGACGAGTCGACCTCAAATCCGGCTTTTCGAACTCCCAGCAAGACATCTTTCGAAGCCACCCAGCCTGCGGCGCGGAAGCTTTTCGAAACTTCGAATCCGTTCTCCTTCAAAATCTTTGTCGAAGTTCTCGCCAACTTTTCGACTTCTTCGGCTTCGTATGCGGCCAATTCAACTTCATGGCCTTCGTCGCCGTTGGCGCCTTTTCGGGCCGGGCGCTTTGCCGACCAGAACGTCGGCAAAGCGCGGTATTTGACGCCGGATTTTTCGACAAGGGTTCGCCAACAGTGAATATGAAGCCCGATCTCGTCGCCGTCACGAATCGTGCGACGAATTAGTTTGGTTTGCTTATCAGCGTCCTTACTTCGGGTGTAATAGGCCGCATTCAAGAAATGTGTCAGCGGGACCTTGGGGAATTTTTCCCGGAAGTTTTCAAAGGCCTTCAAGTTACGCTCGGTTAGGTCTCTTCCTTCCCAATCCACGCTGACCGTGACGACGAGAAGCGTCTTGGCCTCGGTCTTTGGCGTTCGTTTCTGTGCCGATGCGCTTGCTGTGAAAACCACCAACAAAAGAAGGGCTGAATGTCGGATCCAAAGATGATTCATTGCAAACAACTCCAGGTCGTGCCAGGCGAACAAACAAAGCAAAACAATTGAGGTGATTGCTCATTATAGTGAGTTTTCGAGCGTAGGCGGCTATTAGAAATCGATCCGTCAGAACGGGACGATTCTGCGCGCGGGTTGACCCCGGAAGGGCGCCTTCGGCAGTCGTTTCCCGTGAACCGAAATGGTTCGACGTTTTCGGAAGGCAAACGATTGGTCAGTGGTGAGCTTCCTCCAAGCGTTTTACTTCTTCTGACGCATTCAGATCTTCTTGGTTCTCGGTAATCAGCCGCGCCGATCGATTGAAGGTCATGTAGCTCCAGGCCCACTGGACGAAAACGAGGACCCGGTTCTGATGTTGGACGATTTGCATCAGGTGAACAACTAGCCACACCAGCCAAGCAAAATAGCCCGAGAAACGGCGGGGACCGATTTCGGCTACCGCAGCGCTTCGCCCGATCGTCGCCAATTGGCCCGGGTTTTGGTACTGGAACTCCAACGTCGCTTGTGGATCTTTAAGCCGACGACGAATCAGCTTTGCCACAAACTCTCCCTGTTGGATCGCTACCGGTGCCATTCCCGGTAAAGGGTTGTTGTGTTGGTCGAGATAGCAGGCAATGTCACCAATGGCAAAGATGTTATCGCAATCTTCCAAGCTGCAATCGGGTCGGACCTGGAGGCGTCCCGCGCGGTCGGTCGGGCTTCCCGTCGAATCCGCAATCACTTTGGCGAGCGGACTCGCTTGAACTCCCGCAGCCCAAATAACGGATCGCGTCGCAATGTGACTCGGTTCGCCGTCTTTTTCAATCGTCAATGAGCTTTCTTTGATATCAACCACCCGCGTTTTGAGTTGCAGTTCCACGCCAAGCTTCTCCAGCGAATTCCTTGCTTTCGATGAAAGCGTCGGATCAAAGGTGCTCAGGACGCGATCCTGCATATCGATCAGAATGACGCGGGCCTCCGATGGATCAATGTTTCGGAAGTCGTGTTTCAACGTGTGACGACGCAATTCAGCGATGGCCCCAGCCAGTTCGACTCCGGTCGGACCAGCTCCAATGACGGCAAAATTCAAATGACGTTTCCTTTCTTCGGGATCGTCTTCGCGTTCCGCCATTTCAAATGCATGAAGTACTTTGCGACGAATTCGCGTTGCGTCCTCGACGGTTTTCAGTCCCGGCGCCCATTCTTGCCATTGATCGTTGCCAAAATAGGAATGCGTTGCGCCGGTCGCCACAATCAGCCAATCAAAATCGACCCGGCCATCCTTCAAGACGACCTGTTGAGACTCCTGATCGATTCCAATCGCCTCGCCCAGCCTCACGGAACAATTTTTTTGCCGTCGAAGAATGCTCCGGATCGGACCCGCGATGTTTGCCGGAGAAAGTCCGCCCGTGGCGACTTGATAGAGAAGCGGCTGAAATAAATGAAAGTTTCGACGATCGATCAAGGTGATATCGACCGATGCTTTCCGCAGGACTCGGGCCGCCTTGAGTCCCGCAAAGCCTCCGCCGAGGATTACGACCCGTGGCCTCCTCCGAGGAACTTGCGTCATTGCTTTGCCTGCCTTTCAATATTCATTCTACGAGTTGTTCGTCCGCTTGGTTTTCGAATTGACAAAAAAACATGGCACTTTGGATTGCATTGTTTCGGGGCATCAATGTTGGCGGCAAAAACAAGCTCCCCATGGCCACCCTGAAGGAAATTCTTCACGGGATTGGTTGCGACAATGTACAGACATACATTCAATCGGGAAACGCATTATTGGAATCCAAAACTCGAAGTTCCCGGGACTTGGCGAACCGGATTGAGCAGGCCATCCAGGAAGCGACGGGAATCGATACCTTTGTATTACTCTTGAAGGCGAAGGAACTGAAAGACGCGCTGGACGCCAATCCTTTTCCGCAAGCCGATAAGGACCCCAAGTCAATTCACTTTCTTTTTCTTGCGAAAAATCCGAAAGCTCCTGATTTGGGTCGGCTGGACGACCTTCAAGGAAAGACTGAAAAGTACCAACTATTAAACCGCGTCTTTTACTTGTTCGCGCCCGATGGGATCGCGCGATCCAAGCTGGCCGTCAAGGCGGAATCGGTGCTCGGTGTCTGCGCGACCGGTCGGAACCTCAACACCGTTCATAAGTTGGTCGATATGATCGACGCAGGCTAGCGGGATTCACAGGTGAGTCGTATGGGTTCAGTCAGGAATGGGCAGAGCCAGAAAGCCGGTGTGCCTTTCGGGCGCAGTTCGAGTCTTCGGTGGACTGAGACCCGACAAAAAAAACGCCGAACAGAGTTCGGCGTTTGTGCAACGACAGGTTGACCATTCAAGTTACTTACTCGATGCGATTTTCGTTTCGGCAAATTGAAAGCCACGGCTCGCCAACTGAGTTTTGATGGCGTCGACAAAAGCGAATCCCCAGGTTTCCGCCGTGAACTGCGAACCGGCGGAGTGGTTTGCCTGGAGCCATTTTTCACGTTTCGCGATCAGTGTTGCCATCTCGCGACGTACTTTTTCTCGCTCTTCAATTTTGGAATTCAGATAGTCCATGCGTTCCTGCTTGCTCATTTCTCGCAGGTTCTCTGGCATTTTGGATTCCGGCATGGATTCCATTTTGACGTGGCCATGTTGAATTGCGTCAACCAAATCGCTGTGCACATGCTTGTAGAGATGGCCCACTTTTGCCGACATGCGTTTTGCAAATGCGGCATTCGAAATGCTGGAAGCATTTTTGTCTTGAGCGATTTGATTCATCCTGTGCTTTTTGGCTGAGCTTCCATACCAAACAAACGAATCATTCATCCGTTTGTTCAGGTTGCGAAACTCAGAATCGTAAGGGGTCGCGCGACTGGACACGTGATGATTGTGATTGATCCTTCCGGATTGACCGTCTGCCAGTTGAGCAGCGATTCGCCACTGGTCGGCTTCACCTTTCTTGGCTTTCTTCCATTTGCAATAAATGGTGTTCACGACAATATTCTTGCTGGACAATCGACCGAGGGTTGACCCAAAAGTCGTTTGTCCTTGTTCAAACGACTCATTTCCCGCGATAAAAACGGCGCGGTAAGCGGCGTTCGGATCCCACTTCAGATCGTCACAAGCTTGTCGGATGGCTTCCCCGCAGTATTCGTCGCCGCCCGCGAGGGACAACGCGAACAGTGCCCTCGAGACTTCATCCAAGTCGTCCGTGAAATCAATGATCTTCTTGGTAAAGCCGGTTGTCTTCGATACTTGAGAAGAGCCGTACTGGTAGACTGCGATTTCAATCGACGCTTTTCCGCCCTTTCGTTCCGCAAGGGTCAGTTCGTCGACGATATTCCAGATCTGAATTCTCGCCTGATTCACAAGTCCTTCCATGGAGCCACTTGTGTCTAGCAAAATCGCGATTTGTATCTTGTTGGATGAATCGGTTTTTTCTGCTTGGGCTCGGTTTGATGCTGCCAAGATGAGCAGTGGCATCAAACCCATAATCATGATTCGTTTCATTTCTTAACCAGATCGTAAAAGTTGTAAGGGGTGGAGAATGGAGATCGACCGACTTTTCAGCTTAACGCTTGGAAGTCATCGTTTTGTGATTCGATTTTTCGAGTGCGAAATACGCGAGGTCGATTCCGTGGCGAAGCAGCCAGCAAGCCTCGCGGGCATCGTGCACTTGGGAAGCACGGGCGATTGAAAGCCGCAGGATTTCTTTGGTGGTGTCCGAAATGTCAGAACCGCCATCCTCGATGATGGAATTCATCGCGGCACGATAGGTTTTGGCACAGGAACGCTCGTTGCCGCCGTTAAACTGACGTGAACCCTGTTTAACCGCGCTTTCCAATGCCGTTCTTGCATCGGAACGACTCAGCATCGGCGGGAGCAGAACCGAGTCGATGACATGAATGACTCCGTTACTGGCTTCGATATCCGTCGCAACCAAACGAGCGTCATTGATTTTGGCTCCTTCGGCGGAAACGGCAATTGAAACTGACTTCCCTTGCAAAGTCTTTGCCTTTTCAAGCTTGATGGCTTGGTCACTGAAGACGCGTCCGGCAACCACATGGTATTTGAGGATTGCAGCAAGTTGGCTTCGGTTCTCGGGTTTCAGCAGAGACTCGACCGTTCCTTTCGGCAACTTGGAAAATGCTTCGTCCGTCGGCGCAAAAACGGTGAACGGTCCATCCGAGCCCAGAACGGCGGCAAGCTTTGCTTTGCCAACGGCGGCCAAAAGCGTGTTGAACTGACCCGCTTTTTTTGCGACCGATGGGATACTCGATTGTTCAGGCAACATCACCGTGTCGATGACGTGAATGATTCCGTTGTCACAGGATATATCCGTGGCGACGAGCCCGGCACCGTTGATTTTCAACTGACCCTTGGATCGAGTGAGATCGAGTCGTTGACCGTTGACGGTCGGTGCGTAGTCAAGCTGAAATGCGTCTCTCGCGCGAACTTGACCGGGGACGACGTGGAATGTCAAGATTTGAATCAGAAGCGATTTGTTCTCGGGCTTCAACAGTTTTTGAAGCGTGCCCTTCGGAAGCTTGGCAAAGGCCTCATCGGTTGGTGCAAACACGGTTAGCTTGCTGTGGCCCGAAAGCGTATCTAACAGGCCGGCAGCTTTAACAGCGGCAATCAACGTTTTGAACTTACCAGCCTTGCTGGCAGTTTCCACAATATCATCCGCGCGGGCTGTGTTTTGAAACTGAAGCGAAGCGATCGCGACAAGGAACAAGCAAAGCAATTTTTTCATCCGAAATACCTCCGTCATTGACAAATTGAAACAACCAAATCGTTCAAGAATTGATGCGGTATTCGCCAAAATTGAAGGGCCGGATTCAATCTTTTTTTGTTCGGGTTTTTTACCTGTTTGTTGAATCCAATAAGCGGATTTCAATGAATACGCTAAGTGAAGGAAGCTCTTTCAATCAATGGATTTCATGAGCATTTTTAGCTCGATCACCCACTTTCCCGTCGTGCGGGTCAGAGTCCCGTTGACGTGATCGATGCCTGCTACCGTGGACTTTCGGAGCATCCGATTCTGCGTGCTAGGAAAGTTGTCTGCGCATAAAAAAAGGGAGTCACATGACTCCCTTGAGATATCCAAAAGCTGTTTAGCGACGACGTCGTCGAAAACCGAAACCGGCAAGTGCCAGGCCAGCCAAAATGACGCCCGTTGTTGGCTCAGGAATCGCTCCGACTTGCATGAGGGTTCCTCCGGATGCGCTCGAGAGAGCATCCATATCGAAGTCCCATTGGAATGCCGCAGTGATATCAGCGATGGCGTCTTCGTCGACATTCGTCATGTCGCCGCCGGCAAGGAAATCGGCATCGAGATCCGTGCCTCCCCAACTTCGCGTACCAAATCGGTCGGCACCGATTCCGTGCCGGAATCCCGGGTTGCCGTTTTGCGATTCCATTACGACTGCGAAGCCATCGTTCTGGTAAGGAGTCGTGTAAACCGAGTCACCACCAAAACCTTCCATCGCGACGTCAAAGTAATTCAGAAGAGAGAACGTCCCACCGCCATTGATTTTGGTCAAGCTAAAGGATGAATCCAAAACGGCTTGTCCACCGGTGTCGGTGCTGATGGTGTGCGTGATGACGAGCTGAAACAAATCAACGCGAGGATTGAAAGGTAGTTCGTCTTCGCTGCTGATGTCGTAAGTAACAACGGCCGTGTCACCCGCCTGCGAAATGCTGTAGACAATGTCGGCATCCCCGGCATCATTGATCAGGCGTTTGTTAACCGTGTCTCCACTGGCATTGATGTAGCGAACAAGCCAGCTGTCTTCGAAAAGTCCGTCTCCACCGATATACGGACTCAAGTTTGCCGAGTTACTTCCTCCCTCGGCCTGAAAGTAAGTTGACGTTCCATCAGTGATGTTAACGTCTTGACCGTGAACGGAAGCGGTCACGAGCGCAGCGCAAGCTAGCGCCGCTAAGCATTTGAAGCGCATCGTAGTTTCCCAATTAAACAAAGATGAGGTCTGTTGGCCATTCGCGCAACCCGATGCCGGCAATCCCCAATTTGAATCCGGTCATTGGTGCCCATTTCGGCCATTTGGAACTCAGTGTAATCGGCATTACACAGGCAACCAATCTCAATTCCGCAACAAAACCCTGTGAAATAGGCGTTCTCGTGGAATTCCGACCTGCAAACCCCTGTTTTGGGGGTGTCCTGGGCAACTTGTCACTCCCCGCAAAGAAAAATGGAATCGGACTCCGGTTTTGCGTACTTCATTGCAAGAGCCAACCTCATCCCCAAATCAAGCGATTTCCATGCATTATCTCAAGACCCCTACCGCTCTATTCGCGGTCACGATTTGTTGCTTCGAATTCATGATCGCTTCGACCTTGTTCGCCCAAGGATCGTTGCGCAACGCGAATGACACCAAGCGATCATCCAAGTTTCTGACTCCAGGCGAAGTGGATCGCTGGGTGTTTGACGGAACCAAGCACGAAGTCATCTATGTGGACGTGTCCTCCGGGCAATTTGATCCGGTTCTGGAGCTGGCATCCATCGAAGAAAGTTCAAAATCAAATTTGCCCAAGGAAGAGATCAAAGCCAAAGAAGAAGCCGGCGACTTTGACACCATCATGGTTTCCGATGATGGTGCGGGCAACGCAAGCCACTTTCGCTTTCGACTGCCCAAAACCGGCAAGTACGCAATTCGAGTTCATGGCTTCGAAATGAAAGGCGGTGGTCATTACGACCTTGGGATTAGACGATTCCGTTGCAGCCCGATTGAGCCGGGCAAACGGATTGAGGGACGATTTGATCATGAGGGGCAGGCGTGCTTTTTCTTCTCCGGCAAGCTCGACGAGAACCTGGCGTTTCAACTAAGAGGTCAAAGTCGCGTTTCGATTGTTAACGAGCGAGGTGCGCCCGTCATGTTCAACTGGCGCAACAATTTCAATGTCCCTGCGGACGGTGAGTACATTCTGGTTCTGAACGGTTCCAGTAATTACCGCTTCGGCGTCACCATGCATGAAGCAATCGTGCGAACCATGGAGCTAGGTGCAAACGACAAGGCTCGCGTTCAACCGCATACGCTTAATGTTTGGGATATCCAGGGTAATCCAGGACAGTTCCGGCACATTCAAATTACACGCTCGCCCGATATGCACGTCCGGCTTGTGTACGCACCCGACAAGAAAGTAAAACGCGAGCTTTCTCGCCATGAACAAACATTTCGTGAAATTCAACTGCTGCCCGTATCGAGCAAAGGAGAGGTAACGCAGTACGTTGCGGTCCTGGGCCGCGCTGGCCGATATCAGATTCAAGCCTATCCAACGGAAAGTATCGATGTGGAAGTGAGCATGCTGGATCCAACCACTCCCGTTGCGCGGAACACCAAAACGAATCATAAAGTTCCTATTGGCGGAACGCGGTTCTATGGATTCGAAGCCAAAGCAGGGGACCTGATCGATGCCAAGTTGCTTTCCAGCTCTTTCGATGGCTGGCTTCGACTTTACGACGAGCGAGGCCAGCTCGTTTTCGAAAATGACGACACGGAAGGGTCACGCAACAGTCAGATTACTCACATGGTCACACGAAATGGATATTACCGGTGGCAAGTTTCTTCTCTCGGAAACGGCGGCGGTGGAGACTACCGACTGGACTTTACGGAAATCGCACTGAAGAAAACACAGATTGGTCAGGTAAAATCCGGAACGTTGAAGAACCGAACCACCGACTATTGGGAACTGCAAGGAAAGAAGGGGCAAGAAATCTTTATCAATACGCGCTCTCGTCGATTTGTTCCGATCGTTTCGATCTATGGTCCCAACGGTAAGCAGCACCATCGAGACTCTCGAAGTGGCGTTGGCGACAACGGGTTGATCGCTATCAGGCTTCCTCAATCTGGACGGTACACGATCTGGATTTCGTCGAATACGGGCGGAGGTGAATATGACCTGCGTTTATTGAATGCGAGTTGGACAACGCCAACTTCCTCAAAATAACGAGTCGCTAACGAGTTGGCTGACACTCGTCGAGTAAGACCGCTGGCTCCGGCCGGGTTGTTCTGCGCAACCCGGCCTTCTTTTCGCGCCTCGGCTTTGGCGTTCATACACGCTAATTGGCGGAATGGCCGTTCAAGTTTGTCGGGCCCAATCCAGGAGTCGTGAATCCAGATAGGCTTTGGACTAAACTGGTTTTCGGTCTTCATCGAACATCAAGGATCTCGCTCATGAGTGCTCGCAAATTGGCATCGAAACCATTCACCTGTCTCATGATCTTCTGCGCGATCGCCAATGCAAACCAATGTCTGAGCCAGCAGGATCAATCCCGTGTTTCGGAACGGGACAAAGCGCTGCGAGCGCTCCAAGGTCAGTGGTTGTACTGCGAGGATCAGACGAAGGGCCGTGAGACCGAGAAGCAACAGCCCCCGATGAGCATGAAATTCAACTTTCGGGTTGAGGAGAACGCGGTCGTGATGGAACGAGGAACGGGAAACAGAAAACGCGAGGAAAAAATCTCGCTGGACGGCTCCGTCCGGGAAGCCAAAGGAAATGGCTCGGTTTCCCGCTATCGCGGAACGTGGAAAGATGGCGTGCTCAGGTACGAAACGGAGATACGACGAACGTCAGACAATTCTCGCATCGCATACATCCTGAAAGAGTTCACGGCGACCAAATCCGGTCTAAGGGTTCACGTGGTCGTCGGCCAGCCGGCCCAGTTGGATTCGGTTGCACTCTATCGGCACCCGGAAGACATTGAGATGCCCAAACCGGCGAAAGCCAAGATCGCCGATGTCGCATGGATCGCTGGCGCATGGGTCGGGACCCGTGGCACGTCATCCGTCGAGGAACGCTGGAGCCCAATCAAGGGCGGTGCGATGCTGGGGATCTCGCGTACAGTCAAAGGCGATCGTATGACCGCGTTTGAGTATCTACGGATTGTTGAACGCGATGGTGGCCTTGTTTACTTCGCTCAACCCGGTGGCTCAAAGCCGACCGAATTTGTGCTCACGGAACTAAAGGCCAAGCGGGCTGTTTTTGTGAACCCGCGGCACGACTTTCCACAGCGGATTGTGTACGAGCTTTCCGACGATGGTCGCTTGACCGCTTCGATTGGCTTTGCCAAGGGCGGACGGCCCCGTCAATTCGGTTTTGAGCGAGAGGACGAATGATTGACGCGCGGAAGGACACGGGCAGGGAAACCAGTCACCTACTCAAGCAGATTCCCCCAGGCCATTTCACTGTTCGAAAAACTTTTCCCGGAAACGAATCTCGATGGTTTTGACAATGGGCAGATCGGCATCAACGTTTTTTGCCCGGTCAAGCTGGTTTCTCGCGGCCTGGAATTTTTTTTGTTCCAACAACGACCAGGCGTACTTCGCGAGATAGGTTGGATTCTGGGCATCGGATTGCACGAGCTGAGCAAATATCTTTTCGGCCGTCTTGAATTCACTCTTGGCAAGGCAGCAAGAGCCTTGGATCGAAAGCGCCTTTAAGTTTTTCGGGTTCCTGGCGGTTATCTCTTTGGTCATTTGGATTGCCTTGTCCAGTTGGGCCGACTCCATAAGTACTTGCGCCAGGTTGGTCAAAACAAATTCATCATCGGGACGAATCCGTAGCGAGTTTTCATAGTGAACAATTGCCGGCTCAAAATCTTTCTCAGCATGAAAGACTTGAGCAAGCTGGGATTGAATGAGTGCATTCTTCGGGCGGTCTTTCTCGGCCGCCTGAAAAAACTGTTTGGCTTCTTCGAGTCGGCCAAGGTGATAGGCGGCTTGTCCGGCATTCAGATAGACGGCATATGGTGACCAATAGCTTTGATAGCGATCGTCTTTTGCCGATTCGAGGGCACGCCGAGATAGATCAAGTGATTCCTGGTATTCCTTCTCGTCCAACTTTTGCATTGCGAGTGCCGAGAGTCCTTCGACGTAGTATTTGTCTTGAGCAACTGCCTTCTCAAACAGAGCCTGGTCGTTCTGCCAGGCCCGAATTGCGTTCCAGGAAAGAATTGAGAAAAGAACCGCGATCGTCGTTCCCGTCAGGACGAACCATTGGTTCTTGCGGACTCCAAACTGTTCATGCAAATTGGCAACCAAGATGATCGCTGCGGACAAAAGTCCAAATGATGCCGGGTACAAATATCTTTCAGCGTAGAGGTGCCGAAGTGGTACCACGCCCGTCGCCGGGAGCAGCCAGATCGCAAACCAACCCAACAGCAGTCCCGCAGGATGTCGCTTGAAAAACAACCATGCGGCAGCCGCAGCGATTGGAAGCACGGTCAGTCCAATGATTTCCGGCCCACCAAATTCAGTTGAGATCGGCCAGCGATCCACGATGGTTGGTTCGAACGGCAACAGAATTCGAACCGCATAGACGACAATCAGCCGCAAAGAATTGAATCCATTCATCGCGAATCCTTCTGCTGGGTAACTTGTCCCGAGTCCAATACCGCCGAGGACCGCGAAGCGGTAAGCCAATGCCATGAACGCGGCAAGCCAAAACAAGGAACAAATCGCCCACGCCTTGGGATTTCTGTCGCGTAAGTAAACCAGCCAAACCGTTGCGAATGCGGGAACCACAAGCGCTAACTCTTTTGAAAGCAGGCCCAGGTTCAACAGGAGAAATCCGAGAAAGCCGAAAATCGCTGTTTTTCGCCAACTCAAGCTGCCATCACTCAGCACCTTCGCGAAGACTGCCAACGCCCAAATGGAAAACGCAGCGCACATCGTGTCTTTGCGACCGCTTATCCAGGTGATACTGTGCACGCCAAAAGGATGAACGGCAAACAAGACGACGGAAAAGAATGCAACAGCATTTCCCGAAATCGCCCCAAATGAAACAGGCTCGAGAAACCTTCTCGCCAGAATCAGTAATCCGCTAACGACGAGCAAGTGCCACAGGATATTCTCAATATGATAGGCGACGTAATTGTCTCGCCATAAAAACCAATCCAGCGAGATGCTCAGTGCATAGACCGGTCGAAGGTATCCCCCTTTTCCAACCGGCGAACCGAACGAGCGCTCCAGGTAGGCATCCAGCGACGTCGACCACAGGGCACGGAAATCCTCCCAATTCGTGACACGGTAACCGGCTTCGGTAATTTCGGTCCGATCAATCCAGACAAACTCACCGGTGACGCTCCAGGCCCAGACTCCGAAACACAGCAGGCACAAGATTCCAATTTGAACTCGAAATGAATCCAATCGGTTGGAGCTGGATTGTTCGGGCGGCGGCATAGGATCTCTCGGAAATGAACGTTCTAGATTATCGATCAAATCGGTTCATTTTCCATCACGTTGTTTCACGAATCGAAATTACGCAAACGATTCGCCGGAGAATTGAATTCCAACCCGAAAATGCGCCGAAGACTTGGCGGCTTCAATCGCCTGGCCGAGCTGGTCCAGGCGATACCACTTGGCAACCAAATCCACGAATGGGAAATCCAGGTGATGGACTTCCAGGAAGTCGATTGCCGTTTTCAAGTCGTCGGGTTGATAGTTGTGAGCGCCGACGATTGTAAGGTTTTTTCGAACGATATCCTCGGGAGTCAGCTTCAGGGACTCCGAAGGAAAAACAGAACCGGCCAAGACGACTCGTCCCCCGTTTCGAACGATGTCGAAGGCGGAGTGCACCGCTTGCCAGTTTCCCGAATATTCGAGCGCACCATCAATCGAGGCGACTTCTGAATCGGCGTTCAATGAGTCAACGTGCATGGTTTGGGTGGCGCCGAATCGCATCGCGGTATCGAGGCGATGTTGGTCGATATCGATCGCAACGACGTTCTCAATTCCTCGCGATCGCAGCATCGCACAAGCGGTAAGACCAAGCATGCCGACCCCGAAAACGGCAAAGGTTTCCCCGGCAACAGGATCTGCCTGACGCAGCGTTGCGGCAACGGTCGCGGTGGCACAGTTGGCCGGGCAAGCGACCTCCAGGGGTAGTTGGTTTGGCAGGCGAAATACGGAGCTGTTGTCAAACAAAAGGCAATGTTCGGTCAATCCCCCGCAACGGTCTCGAACACTTTCCAGTTTTCGATGTCCATACTTTTTGCCCGAAGTGCATTTTTGCGGAACACCTTTTTTGCAAAGCTCACATTGGCCGCAACTGGCAACAATCGCCCAGCTGACACGATCGCCGATCGAAAGAGGCGCCCCGGAAAAATCTTTGCCGGAATGATTGGGGCCGATGGCTTCAATCTCCCCCACAATTTCGTGTCCCAAAATCGTCGGCATCGGCGAGCTGCGACGACCTTCGATCGTATGCAAATCGCTTCGACAGAGAGTGCAGCCGATGACTCGAACCACCAGCTGACTGGATTCGGCGGCCGGGATTTCCATGTTCTGAATTTCAAAATCAATCGGACGCTGAGCGGTGTTGTCGCGAGAATGAAAAACGGCGGCCTTGGACTTTCTCATTTGCTTGCCCCGGTCGAAACACTTATTTCGTCAATCGGATGTCCTTGCACCGAGAAATAACGCCAAGCCAGACCAAGGCAGACGAGGGACAAAATGCAGGTTAGCCAACAAAGTCCAATGAAAAACTGCAAAAAGTTTTCACTGATCGACCACAGGTTTCCAGCAATCATGACCCCGACATATCCCAGGTAGCCAAAGGCGTCGGCAACATACATCAGGAATCCAAGATTGCCTTTGGCGCGAGTCATGGCCAACAATCGCTCAAATACGGTGGTGTGAATCGTGACGTAGGGGATGTAAAGCCCGAGCCCAATGAGCACCATGAAAGGGAACGCCGAAAGCTGGCCCAAATAAAGGCCGGTTAATGCCCCACCGATCAGCAAAAATCCACTTAGGCAGGTGGCGAGCGAAACAAAAAAGGCGAGTCGGTTATCCCGAATGAAAACGATAAAACCATTGGCGGCAAAAAGTCCTAGCGCGACATAAAACTCGGAAGTCGTAAACGTCGAAGGCACTTCATCGACGGCCACACCGAGCCCCTTCCAAAGTTCAGGTGCGAAGTCCGAGCGGACGCTTCGGATGACCGTGAGCAACAGGTAAAAAATGACGATCGCGGTGATCCCAAATCCGAATCGTCGAAATAGTTTCCAGCGCTCGGTGGCATTCATGGAAGCCCGCTGGTTTCGAAGCACGATATCCGATTGATCAGGACCTGGGATTCGAGCCAACATCGCGACCGATAGGCAGAGTGGCAGCAGGTAAATTAAACCGGCAACAAATGGCATCCAGTATTCGGAGATTTCGACTTGCAAAAGCCAGGTCCCCACCGATTTGGTAACCCCATCGGCCAACACGAAACTTGCGCAAAGCCCCGCTGTCAACGCTTCGGTAAGCTGTCGGCCTTCGAGAAAGCCAATCACCAAGCCAAAGACCATTCCCAGGGCGAGCCCGTTAAAGAACATCGCCCCGGCGTTCCAAGGTTCCGGGAGGAGGCCAAAAAGCAGGAGCGAAGTTTGTGCAACGCCAATCAGGGCGAGAATCGCCATCGCCCTGCGATGTGGAGGCATCTCCGAGATGACTTTGATGCCAATGAACTTGGAAAGCGTGTATCCAAAAATCTGAATCGAGACAATCAGGGTTTTCTTTTCGATTCCGCCGAACGCCAAGCCTTCAAAAGATGCGGCGGTGTAGGGTTTGCGAAAACCATACATGCAAAAATAAGTTCCGAACGCAGCCACTACGGCCCAAATGGCCCAAAAGTAGTTTTGTCCTTCCGACGGGCTTTTGTTGGAATCGGGGGCAGACATGGAATGCGTTGTTTGGCTTCACCGAAAGGCTACGAGTATACCGCCTGGTGATCGTTCGTGTATGAAGATTCGATTTAGACTCCCGATTTGTTCGCGGATTCTTTTTCACCGGCCGTCAACTGACGGTCTGAAATCCAGGTGGTCAGCTTTTCCCAATCGGGAACTCCCCGTTCTTTTGGCGAAGGCGCCACCCACTCGGATCTTCGTCCTTCCAGTTGAATCGAACCATTGGAATCGAAGGACAAGAAGCAAAACAAAGGATCCTTGTAGCCGGCCATTCGACCGTATTTTCCGCCCACCCAATAATAGGACGCGCTGTTGATCCAAACGTAGTGGATTTGATCTTTGAAATTGTAACGGTCAATGTGATGGTGACCGCAAAAGCAGGCGATGACTTTCGGTTTGGTCCGGTCGCGATTCGCATCGGCGAGCACCTTTTCGATTGCCGCATTCGAAGGATGTTTTTGATCGTCCATTCCGAGCCCCTGGTGGGCGAAAACGACGGTGGGCTTCTTCGTCTTCTTGAGGTCCGCTTCCAGCCACTCCAGTTGCGCATCGTCGGCGAACCCGCGGAAGCGGCCGTCCACATAAAAATTCGCTTTCTCATAGGCGACGAACTTGTTTTCCTTTCGCAGGTGATTGCGGTCCAGAATCACAAAGTGAATCGGTCCTTGATCGAACGAGTAGTAGCGCCCGGGCATCCCCCAAAAATCGAGCATGTGTTTCTTGCCAAACTTGTCCATGTCGTGGTTGCCCAGCACGTGATGGCGTTTTCCCTTGAACTGTTCCCAAAGTTTCATGCAGGGTTGGCTGGATTTTTCTCCGAAGTTGAAATCTCCAAGCTGCAAAATGGAGTCCGGCTTGTTCTTGTCAACTTCATTCATGAATGCATCGAGCCGCTTCTCCGCGGTTGGCTCGAGGCCATGATGGAGGTCCGCAATAAGTCCTATCGTGGTTGGGGCTTCCGACATCAACTCGCGTGGTCCGCCGAGAACTTGGGCATGGGTCAAAGTTGGGAACGCGCCCAGCGCGATTCCCGTTTTTAGAAACAATCGTCGATTCATCGTGATTCGGCCGTCGGCTTCATGTTGGAAGTGATTTTCTTTTGACGTTTCGTTATCCTAACAGCAAAGAAGGAGGATTGTGTGAACGACAGGCACTCAGCAACAGAATTCAATTTTGCACTTGGCGCCATGTGCGGAGCCCTGATCTCGGAAAGCAGCCTCGCCCTGATTCAATGAATCCCCGTCATGCCGAAGAATTGACCCGACTTTTGTTGCAAGCCGCAAACGTTTCTCGTTAAGGTAGGGCTATTGCGGCTTGGTGGCCAAGGCTTAAGAGCGACGAAGGTCGATTCGTATTCGATTTTTGTCGAGGCGGGAATAAAATAGCGTAGAAAATGGGCTCGTCGAACGTTTAGTTTGGCGGCGAATCAAGCAAAGGTGTATTCGCCGAGTTGATGATTGCGAGGCTTCATGGAATCTCTTGTCGGTACCGTTTATTCTTCTGGCGTGATCGAGTTTCTGCGCGAGAACAATCTCTGGGCGTTTCGCGCCATTAAAGCGGGGATGAAGACGGCCAGTGGCCGAGTCGTTCTCGATCCGAAGAAAGCGCCAATCGAGCTGGAACTCACCGAAAAGTTGGACGCTTCCGAGATTCCCTGGCTTGAAAGGCTTCGGCTACTTTTGGGCACCGCGGATCGCGTTTACTTGCGGCCAGGGGACCAGGCGCTTCGCTTTCTTCAGTCGACTCACGAACTGCCAAAAGGCCAAAAAGTCATCACGTTGGGCGACCAATCCGCTGTCGACGACTACGCCAATGAGAATTGGCACAACCTCCGTTACTTTTATGCCAAGCGATGCGATGGATTCCGGTTTGATATCAAGAAAATCTTTTCTCACCGCGATCAAAGTGCTCGCAAATCCAGGAACATCGAAATTGAAACCCGGTTGGCGAGAACCGAAGAAGAAACCATCACGCACATCATGTTTGATGCGACCGGTTCGTCGGCGCACAACGACATCATTGAATGGCGAGGTACGATTGGCGAGGGCGATACCGGGCGGTTCATGCCGGAGGATTCTCAGATTCTTTTGAATATTACCCAGGTGCGGCAGCCTTTGACATTCTGGTATGAATATCGTGACGAGTTCAAAAGCCACGCTTATGAATTTGAGGGGGACGGGCTAAGCGCTGCGATGCGTCGCCTGGAGAAGAAGCTCGTTCAGTTGCAAGACGAGCGAGAAGCGGAGTCTGGCGACAGCCAGGGGGCAGAAAACGAAGATGCGGTCGGCTAACGGTCAGGAAACAAAAAAGGCGACGCAGTTGCGCCGCCCAGGAAGCTGAATTTTGGATTTCCGGTGCGCTTGGGGGAACAGCCACCGGTGTGTTTGATCAGGATTCGAATTCGTCGAAGACCCGGTTCCCGGCCGAGTGCCGATTGTCCAGAAGGAATCGAGTCCCGCGAGCAAAGAATCCTAGAATCCAAAACCTTTTGCTTCGTTGACCATTGATTTCAGTTTGAGATCAACAATCTCATCGCGTTTGTTCTTGCGTGCATTGTTTTTGGATTGAAGTTCCTGAAGCCGCTTCTTGAGGCTTTCGATTTCCTTCTCGCGATGCTTCATTCGTTCGTCAAACAGCTTGACCAAGGTTTCGCGAAGGTTTTTGGTGGCTGCCGCCTCGGCCTGGGAATCATCCGCTTGTTTGACTTCCGCCAGGAACTTTCGAACTTTTTGGTTGAGCTCACGCTCTGCTTTCGTCATTCGGCGGAAGCCGCTCGTTCCGGCGATCGAGAGATTCGAGGTGCCGAAGTTGAGTGGCATCGGGCTGGCTCCTGGGGGTCGCGAAACCATCCCTTGCGAATTGACCGTCGGTGGCAAATCCTGAACTTGACCGGGGCCGCTGGCAATCGGGCCGGCAACGTTGGGGAACGTCGCTGCTTTCTGAGTTGGAGCGACAAGCGGGTTCTGCCCCTGAGCCGCGAGGACGCTTCCTGCAACCAAGGACAGGACCAATGCCAGAATCGTGAATAAACTTTTCATTGTTCAAATCTCCAAAGTTAAGGTTTTTTGTTTTGATTCATTTCATGGGTGGATGGATTGCTGCCCCAATTTCGTTCTTCCAGCTCAAGTGCGCGAATCCTGGATTCGATCTGTGAAATCTCATGGTCGACGGACCGATTCTCGATCAATTCCGGAAACAAAGGTTCTGTTTCGAGTCCCTGGATTTCTTTTTCGATCGAGTTGACCCGGTTCGCGAACTCCTGGTCCGTATCACCCACACCCGAAAGTGTTGGCGCGAGAACTTCTGTTTTCGAATTGGGGGATTTGTCCGGGTTCCAGTCGATCAGTTGGTTGCCGACGACGAGCCCGATGCAAACCAGAGCCGCAAGCGAACCCAAGCTAGCTGCAAGAATCCAACGGCGTTTCTTCTGCATTGATTTTGGCGGAGCAACCTTGGGCTTTCGTTTTGCCGTCGGCTGTTGAAGGTGAGCAAGGTAGTCCGTCAATACCTGGGTGACCTGGGTGGCGTCGCGGAATCGATGATCCGCATGCTTTTCCAAAAGGGTATGAATCAAATTCGCGAGCGCGGATGGAATCGAGGGATTCCAGGTTCGAACATCCGTTAGGGGTTCTTTGCAAATCTTGTTGAGAACCGCCATCGCATGGTTGGCCGTAAAGGGAGGCCGCCCGGTTGCCATGAAAAACAGGACTCCACCGAGGGCGAAAAGATCGCTCCGGGCGTCCGTCACTTTTCCTTGCGCCTGTTCGGGTGACATGTAAAACGGGGTTCCGGCGATAAAGCCTGTCCGCGTCAAACTGATGTCGCTTTCAACCTGGGCGAGTCCAAAGTCAGAAATGACGACGCGATTGCAACCGTTTTCCAAAAGGATGTTCGCCGGTTTCACGTCTCGGTGGATGACACCTTCTTGGTGTGCTGCGGCAAGCCCCGCCGCAATCTGTTTTCCAATTTGGACCACCTGCACCGGATCCAAGGGACCTTGTTGGTCGACGAATTCCTGGAGGCTTCCACCGCCCACGTAAGGCATCACGATGAACGGGTTTTTCGCCGCCGAGTCGATTTGGTGGATCGCGATAACGTTTTCGTGACAGATGGCGGCAGCCGCCCTCGCTTCTCGCGAGAAACGTTTGCGGGCAGCACCAATGTTTGCATACCGAGGCGAAAGGACTTTGATTGCCACCGGACGATTCAGTTCGGAATCGAATGCTTTGAAAACGACTCCGCTTCCGCCGGTTCCAATCGCCGCCTCAATTTCGTAGGTGTCGATCCGTCCCAGCATTTCGGGATGATTTGGAGTATCGAGCATCGACTGAACGATGTCGGTATCGATGGTCGCTTCGTTGTCAGCTCGATGAAATGCGGGCGTTGTTCCGGCTAAATGGTTTTCCGATTCCGAATGCGTTTCACCATCAAAAGTCTCGACGAGAATCTGGCTCGCGCTGTCCCAAAGCCAAGGTTCGGCCGCAGCTTCCTCAAGCCTTCGGCGACAAAGTTCGCAGTTTTCAAGATGATCAGCGACCGAGGAATCAATCACTTGAATTGAGGTGGAATCCACGTCCTCGCTCAATAGCTCCGAAAGTTGTTGCCGCGAAAGGTGGAAGACGGGTTGTTTGGATTGTAGGCTCATGGCAACTCTGCCTCATGTTTCAAATGGCTTTCGGTTGCGGATTCCCATTCGTGTTCGCAAATCTTGTTCGCTTCCTGTCGAATTCGATTCATGACCCGGCTTCTTGCCACGTAAATGGACCCGGGGCTCATGCCAAGTTCACTTGCGACTTGCTGGATCGAACGCGACTCAACCACGGACATCCAAAAAGCATTCCAGGTTTGCAGATGGAACTGATCCTGGATCCTGGCTGCCACGCGAGCAAATACTTGCCGACGGAATTCAATGTCCACCACGTCTCCCTCACCACGGTCGGGGATTTCCGCCAGCAACTGCTGTAACTTTCCGTTTCCTGTTGGGAGGGTGTTTAAATCTTCGCCCCGCATCCAGCGAATCATGACATTGCGGGCGACACGGTAAAGCCAGCCGCGAAACGTGGAACCGCCGGCATGCGTGGGGCTCCATTGGCCGACAACCTTCGTCAAATGCAAAAGGACTTCTTGCGTCGCATCGACTGAATCGGCCTCTCGCAAGCCAAGTTTGCTTGCAATCCGCCGAATCATCGGTTCATAAATCTCGACAAACTCCGTCCACGCCGCCTGGTTATGAACGTCCTGCAGGCGAAGGATCAAGCTTTGTCGGGTTTCCAGGTCGAATTTCACAATGATGTTCCTCGGTTCAGTAGGGATTAATACCGCGGAAGCCAGAATCTTACAGGTCAAACGGTCAATTCTTCATTTTTTTTGATTGTTGGCCAATTGCTTGCCCAGCACCGTGTCCTGCGCGCATCTATCCAATTGATTCTAGCGGCGGAGACCGCTTAATCTGCAACAAGCTGGCAATTCGTGGATCCCGAGTTTTTGGATGCCTGACAGCAGGAATCAACCGACAAGCCGAGCCCGTGAGGCAATTGCGCCCCATCGCTGGCCAGCGATTTGGAAAAACCATGGTCGCTGGTTGAGGAAAGTCTTGCGCGCTCGGTTGCGTGACGAGGATCAAGTTGACGAGGTCTTCCAGGAGATTGCACTCACGGTGACCCGAAAACCCGACCGATGGCCGGATGCGGACAAAGTCGCTCCCTGGTTGTATCGCGTCACCCTGCAGCAAATTTGCCTTTTTCGCCGAAGACAGAAAGCAACTCGAACCTCCACGTCGCGTCCGTTTTCAAACGAATTGGATGAACCGATGGGTTCGATTGAAGAGCCGGTCTTGATCCTGGTGAACCGGGAAAACCAAAGGGCGGTTCGCCAGGCGCTGGAGCAGCTCGGAGGGCAGGATCGGGAAATCCTGTTTTTGAAACATGCCGAAGGATGGACTTACGATGAGATCAGTCGACACACCGGAATCACGAAGGACAAAGTGATCTATCGAATCGGTCGAGCTAGAAACCGACTTCGAAATGCCATTTGTTCTTCGTTCGTGGTCGATCAAGAAAACTTGTAGAGAAATTGAATCATGAATCGCGAACGACTCATTCAACGACTTGTTGATAACGAACTGAACTCGGACGAACGCCGGAATCTGGTCGATCAGATCTCAGCAGATGGCGATTGGAAGTACGTCGCGCTTTGCTTCATCGAGAAACAAATTCTGGACGAAACGCTGAGTGCTCTCGATGGTTCTGAAACGGTTCCACGGGAACACGTGTCGGCCAATCCTGCCCCATGTGCCACTCCTGCGCCAAGTGCCACTCGTCCATTCAAGTCACAAGCAGATCCTTCCAAGCGGGAGCGGCGGCCGGAACACTGGTCCATCAAACATTGGAGTCTCGTCGCCTCGATCGGCATCGCCCTGTTGTTTGTTGGCGCCCTGATCGGACGTCAGTATGTCCCGACTCCCTTTGCCGGTTCCGAACGTCCCGGATTGGTTGAAGATGCCGCAAAGAAGCCCATTGAACCCTCACCGAACACCCTGGCTTTGTCAGATGCCCTTTCGCGTTGCAGTACTCCCATTCCTGATCAATTTCGTCGTGACATGCTGAGTGCCGGGTACGTCATCAACGAAGATCACGATATCCGAAAAGTTTCATTGCCTTTCGGGGGCACCATTGAAATGCCCGTTCGGAATTTCGAAGTCCAGTACCTGGGGACTTCGGCGTTTCAATAGCGTCGTGATAAGCCACGCGACTTTGTCGCAAAACGAAAATACATCGCCCAACCAAAATCCAATCACTAGAAAAGGACTCTTCATGAATCGTCACTTTACAAAACCCCTGGCTGTCTTGCTGGTCGGTCTTGTTGCTTCGCTTGCGGTTGCACAGGACGATCAAAAATCGAACTCAAATGGAAAGCAGGAACGATCCAACGTCTATCCCAAAAACTTCGACGAATACTCAAAGCTCTACCGGCAAAATCTGGAAGCCAATGCCTACAACGCCTGGTTGAAGTCATATAACCGGAACCTGGAAGCGCAAGATTACGGTCGAACATTGGAAAACTATGCGCGCTTTGCCTACCAGGACCCCAATTCCGTTTCCAAGTATTGGATGGGTGTTCAATGTGTCCCGGCTGGAAAAGTGAAGATCAAGTCCGAAATCGCTTCTCTGGGAGATCTGTATAAGGAAGGCGGATTGCGAATCAACTCGATTACCAAGAACAGCCCGGCTTCGAAGTCCGGTTTGAAGAAAGGTGACGTCATCCTGGTTTTCAATAAAACAGTTTTGACTTCGGTCAAACAACTGACTTCCCTGATCGACAAAGCAAAAACCGAGACGTGCAAGCTGAAGGTCGTTCGCGAGGGCAAAGTGATGGACGTTTCGCTCTCTCCCAAGAAGCGACCTGAGCAAAAGAAAGCAAGTTTCGAATGGATGGTAAATGATCCGAAGAAACGAACTGTCTACTGGGATCTCAATCCCGGCGACAACCGCGTTGCTTGGTTGAGCTCAGCAAGTTTCTCTGAGGATGTCGAAATCTCCATGAGCCGTAAAGGCAATCAGAATCCGGTAATCGTCATCAAAGAGAAGAGTAAGTCCTGGACGGTGCGGGACGGCAAGATTGAAGAGATACCGAAAAAGTACCAGGCGTACGTCGCCCGTGTTTATGCGGCCGCACGCAAGTCATCCAATGATGGCTTCCAAAGTTTCAACCGTTACCCGGTATATTGGGACGACGTACAATCGATCCAACGCGGCTACTATCGACCGCAACAAAGCTTCACTCCTTCAACCTTTGAATACTCTCGTTCGAATCCGAAGTCGACCGAACAGGCGATCAAGGATCTGACAAAAACTGTCCGTGAGTTGCAGAAGTCGGTAAAAGAACTTCAGAAAAAATAAAGTTCACCCTGTTGGACGTCCGGTCTTCAATCACGGATTGGAGGCCGGTTTTTTTGCGCCAATCGAATCGGCCATTCGGGTTCAGGTTGAGCAATTTCCTGCCTGCGGTTGAAACCCCGGCCGACTGCTATTTTGACTTCTGCACGAGAAGGTGGATTCTTTCCAGCAAGAACCGAATCCACCAGGAAGCTTTCGGTGGGTGTTTTTGTCGCGCACCGAGATCCAGATCCGCCGCGAGTTGGATTCGTTTTGATGGTTGCGGTTCCCAGTTTTCAGTTTCGCGACATTCGATGGCATCGAGGTACTGGTTCATCCGGGCTTGAAATGATTCCCGATTGCGACCGCGAATCGCATTCGAAAGCCCTGCGTCCGGATTTTGAGTCAACGCAATGTCGACCCATTGCATCTGGCCGGCAGAGCACAAAAGTCGGATCGCTTGTCGGCGAATGGTCCGATCCTCATGTTGACTCAGGGAAATCGCACTGCGAGCCGGAACTTTGCCATTCAACGAATGTCGACATGCAAACAAGGCTGCGGTAATCTTGATTTTGCTTTTGGACCGTAACGCAATTGCTAGTAGTAAAACAGGATGGTTGACGGCAATCAGGCTGAGCAAATATTTCCGGCTGCGGATGGTCCAGGACTGTCCCGGCTCCAGGTTGACGCCGATCGACTGAATTCGATTCAAGACATCAAAAATGAAATAGTCCCTGGGGCGGGCTTTGACGACTTGGCCGTTGTCGAATTTGTGCTCTTCAAAAAATCGCGAATCTTGAAAGAGAACTTTCACGAGTGGCACCCGAGGTTTGAATTCCACTTCTCATCAGATGGAACGATAACATTTTTCACGTTCAGGCGGATACGGAGCCGAACGGGTTTGCGTTTTTGATAACGGCGAACGCCCGATAATTATACACGCGGGAAAGAGCTGATGGAAAATCTGCGGGCCACCGATATGCCAACTCCCGCGTCCGATCGCATCCCCGTGCGGCTGAGGCAATCTCGAGGCTCACTGGCTCGGGGTTAGCCGACAGCCTGGTTCTTGGAAGAAATTCCCAGGTCGCCTCGATCAGCGAGATACTCCTCGGGATTCAACCAGTCTTCATTCACAATCGACCACCAATCGAAAGCGAGACAGTATCGGCCCGTCACGTAGTCGAAAGGCAACCAACCGTAGCCATTGTCTCCCCACTCACTTCCCCAGGAGTTACGAATGAGAAAAGCGCCTTTGGAAACTCGCTTTTTCGGATTCCATTCATTCACGATTTCAATGTCGTTGTCGAATCCGACTGCGACCGCTGCGTGGCCGCCGATATACCCGTCGCCCCTTCTTCGACTGGTTGGATAGGGGATCTTGCCGGTTGTTTGGCCCTGGACATGCGACTTGTAAAGATGAAATCCGAAAACGCAAGGAAAGCCGAAAACCAAATTGGAACAGATCTGCATCTTCAAATCGGCTTTGGATTGATCTGCATCCTCGGGGTCCAGTTTGTAATACTTCAACTTTTGATAATCCTGGACATAAAGCTGACACTCTCGCGAGGGTTCGTTGTCAAAGGTCTTGATGTCGTATGGCCATAGTTTTTCAGGTGGAAGTCCGTGCTTGATGATGGCCTTGAACATGTCCCGAATTCGGGCGCCGCCATCGCCGACAATCTGCCCCAGTTTTCTGGCCATTTTGTATAGATAAAGTCGCGAAAGATCTTCGTGGCGACTCAGGACGCGGCGCTGAAAATATTCGATTAATGCAACACCGGCGTGCGCCGAACAGGAATGAATCTCGCCCTGCTTTTCAACGGGAGGAAACCATTGACGAAGATCTGCATGGATCATTCCATCAATTGATACCGGTTCATCGAGTTGGTTCCTGGCCAGGAGTTCGACGATCTCGGTGTTGGCAGCAGAAATGTCACGATTGTCTGGAACGTCACGAATCCAGCCGGTCGTGTAGTTGAAAGATTCTTGCATGGGACAGAAGTCTCAAAGACGAGTCATGGATGGTTCCATTATAGACTGCCAAATGGACCGTCAACAAAAATCGCCTAGCGAAGTCGCAAGTGATAAAGAGCTCTGCCCGGGATTTTAGTCGCTTCAAGCGTCAAAGCCGGATGATGCCGATTTTGCAGGCCCTGAAGTTCCCCAGTTGGAAGGCCGCCATGTGGCGGAAACAACAAAAGGTTGCGAGAAGACGGGTGAAACGAAGCTCAGGGAACGGGCTCACCCGCATGCTGACGGGGTCCGGGCCAAGCAATTCGATTCGGCCGGTTTCTAACGAATCGGGTTCGGTTGATGTGGTTGCCGGCTCAGGTGATGCGTTTCCTGATCCTTCGGCACCGTGGAACGATTGGGCAGTGTCGATTCGTCATTGATCGAGCAACCGACCCAGCCTTTGGCGAACACGAGTTGACTCACCCAAAGGCCTTTGAGTTTGAGCTGACTGACCATCGGCAAGTCGTTTAGCTCAAAAGAAAAGTCCCGTTCGATTAGCTTGTGGAAAATCGAACGAATGGCGATTTGGTCACGCAGGCGAAGCTGACGGCCTTTAAGCTGAATACCGGGCTCTCGTTTCTGGAGGCGGACATTCAATCCTTGAGCAACAAGATCAAAAGGACAGGTCACAGCGACGTTCTTCCAAACGCTACTACCGATTCGCAAGTTGCGCAAGCGAACGGTGACTGACAAATGATTGTCATCAAAATCCATGCGAATGGGATCAAGCTTGGCAAGGACAAACTCGACATCGTTATCCAGTTCGGGATCATCTGGAGAAATAACGTCGAAGCCAAGAACTCGATTCAGGTATTTGACAAATTCTTGCATGGTAAACCGGCGTCCGCCGATCATGGTTTTCGCGATGAAGTTGTTGACGGCGGACTCATGGACTTGAGCGCTAAGGACACTGTTCCGAATCGCCATTGGACGCGCCGTGTGCGCCGCCATCTGATCTTGGCCTCCCAATCGGTAGCGAAGGATCATGCGTTCTTCGGTGGTGTGCATGTTGACGGACTTGGGTTCGAGGTCCATGGTCGCAAGCGGATAAAACCACCGCTTGTGCACGGCATTCGCGAGTTGCTGAAGACCGGATTGAACTTCACGATCAAATCGTTCGCGCGTCGCATTCTTGATTTTCATCTCCGCCAATTGGGGCCCGCCCGCCTCCACGTTGGTTTCGCCCTGTGTGGTTTTCCGCGGGCCGACAAAAATGTCTTTGGCGGCTGAATACGAAGCTTCATTGAGGCTCGCAATCAGTGGTTCTCGATGGCTGCGTGCGCGAGAGATTTGCCCTTTCGCCGTCAACTGAACTTGCCAAAGTTCTTGATTGGGTTTTAGGTCGACAGAGACGTTTTTGGAAATCACGCTTGGGCCGAAAATATTGGAGCCAAACCCGCGGATTTCTGAATCCTGATCGCGAAACGGCAGCTCAGGCAGCAAGCGGTTGATCAGTTTTTCCGACACCGAAACGCGAATGTTGGCATTCCGATAATGGACGTCAATCAACTCTGCCAGATAGTTGGCAGCCGGATCATTCGACCAATACAAGTTTTGATAGTGGTCATTGAGGTAATAATGCGCGATGCCCCCGCCGGCAATTTCAAACTGCTCGAGATGAGCGAGAAACTGAACCAGGTCCGTCTTTCGCGTAGCATGATTGCGAACAAATCGCGCCAGTTTTGCGGAAATGATTTTCTCGACAAAGCGAAACTGTTCTTCGTTGAGGTGGTTGGCGGTTGCTCGCATCAGGAAGCGACGGCTGACGAAAGTCTTTTGCCTTTCCGTGGAGCGCGGGTCATTGAAGACCTTTTGCAACTCGGCGACGTGGAGATAATCCAGCCAGGACTGGGGAACATTATCAAAACGAAACGGAAACGGGTTTCTCGAGTCCGTGGTGATATTCGCTTCTTGGTTGCTCTCGCCGGAGGCTGCCAGTCGGTACACCGCACTCCATATCTCAACCCGGCGTTGTAGTCGGTATCGCATGCGTTGAATGGCGCTGCTTAATATTAATTGGTTTTGCCGATTGGATTCCAATTCGAGAGCTTGAGAACCCAAAGCGTCCAACTTTGATATCTGTTGAAACAAAGCCTTGAGTTCTTTTCCGACTTCGGGCTGAGCCAAGTCATGGGTTTTCGACAATGAAGTGACAATCGTTGCGGTATCTCTTGACCATGTTTGCAACTCTGGCGAACGTCCCAGTTCGTTGATTTCTGCCAGAAACGGATTGACACTTGGCCATACGGGTGGCCCGGTAACATTGTTCTCTTTCGCTTCGACCAATGGTTGGCGTTTCGTCGTGGAGGCAGGAGACACGACCACCGGTTGAGACGATTGGCTCCCATGATTGCGGGGTGATCCCAAACGGGCGCCATGGGGTTCGGATGACTTGTTGATCCGATGTTCGATTGGCGATTCGCGCTCGCTGCTTTTTTCTTGATTCGCAACGCGGAACGTGCCATGCGCTTGCGTTGGTTTTTGAGAGTCGCTCCGGTTGCCGATCAGGTCAATGATGGCGTCGTCTTGAGCCACTTTGGAGGAACTCGATTTAACCGAAGGCCTCAATGAGGAAATTCTCGGAAGTCGACCTTCCTTGAGCTGGGGGAAGACGGAATTTTCCGGAAGGAAATCGAGTGGATCCGATTTGGGTTTCTCGCTCGTGTTTTCTTCTCGTGTCGAATCAGAATCCGCTTTTTCGGGAGGGAGTTCCGAATTGGGCGAGCGAATGTTGGCGTTCTCACTCGAGGGGTCGACCTGGGCCAAGCGCTGACTTTCGATCTCATTCTGAGAAAGGTCGATATCGTTGCTCGGATTGACGAGTAGTGAACTCTCGCCTTCGGAAAGCGACGGTGTTTTTTTCAATGGGCGATTTGGAATCGATTCAAAATCGAACCTGGTCTTATCTCCAAACACATCCTGAAGGCGTTGATTCTGAGACAGGTCCGCTCCAGAATTTGTAATCAATGGCCAATTGCCTTGATCACGTGGAGTGACTTCGATTGATCTTTGATTCGACTGGGAATTCGAAATCTCGCCTGCGATTGGCTTTGTGTTGGATACAAGCAAGTTGCTTGGCGGACGATTTCCATCTTGCGTTGCCAGTGTATCGCCAACGGTATTCTTGGTGGGATTGAATTGAGAATCGGATCCCGGGTCAGCTTTTTGATTCGGGTCGCCAAACTCCGACTCATATCGATTGAGCTTTGGTTTTGGTTTCTCGGCCGGCAATCGCGGTGAAATCGGTTTCGCGAAATGAGACTTCAATTCCTCAACCAGGATCGAACTCGGGCGAGGTTCCGGCTCAACGCTCGAAAGCCGGTTTTGGACCGGGTTTTGTCCCGACCAACTGAAGATCGACAGCAGGGTCATCAGGCACAGCAAGCCCACCGCGAGCACAATCGGCCATTTTCCTTGGTTCGTTGACATCGTTCCTGCAACTCCGAAGAGAGTACTTTCCGTGTACTCGGATAGAAACCGGACGAACATTGCGGCGGGTATCGGCGCATGCCGAGGTGTTCATTTTCATTTCATCGGTATCGAGGGAATCCCTCATAACCTGGCCAAACGCAAAACCAGTTGGAAGCGGAAATTCGAGCCGAATTTTTCCAAACGTGATAGCAGCAACGGCTAGCAAAGCAACGACGAGGTGGAGGACCCGGTAAGTTGGCGTAGTTTTTCGATTGCCAACTTTAACAAAATCGAGCAGTCCCGGAAATTTTTTCGCATTTCACTTGAAAGGATCGCCGTCTGCCTTCGCAGCCTGTCATGGCTCCAATCCGCGATTCAGATAGGCGATTCGCCAAGCACCCAAAGGCAACTTTCGGTTTCGAATCGGGTTTTCGTACCATATCACACCAAGCGAATCGCGCTCTTCGCAGGTCAGGACATCCA
>CAYSXI010000029.1:0-37139 GCA_964434955.1 uncultured Pirellulaceae bacterium | reverse complement strand
GGAGTACGTTTCGGATCCGCAAGTTTCTCCAGACGGGAAGCAGATCGTTTACTTGAGAAACTTTTTTGACATCATGTCGGATCGTCGAAAAAGTCATGTTTGGCACATCGACGAAGATGGGAAGCACACGCCGCTTTTGGCTGGTGAAAAAAGCTACGGCTCTCCTCGTTGGTCTCCCGATGGAAAGCGACTCGCGTACGTGACTTCGGAAAATCAATCGGCACAAATCTTCTGCATGTGGATGGAAACAGGCCGCGTATCGACTTTGACCCGGCTCCAGAAGTCACCCTCTTCGTTGACTTGGAGCCCCGATGGAAAGCAAATCGCGTTTTCCATGGCGGTCGAAGAGAAAAAGAAACCCTTCGTGGTTTTGCCTGCGAAACCCAAAGGCGCGAAATGGGCGGACCCGCCGAAGATGATCAGTCGGGTTCGCTACCGAGCCGATGGACGCGGTTTTCTGCCGCACACTTTCAACCAAATCTTTGTTTTGCCGGCCATCGGTGGCACCCCAAGACAACTGACCTCGGGTCCCTTTCAACACGGCGGCGGTTTGACCTGGACGCCGGACTCATCCAAGATTTTGTTCTCTGCCAATCGAAACAAGGATCCCGAGTTTCATCCAAAGAATTCAGATATCTATTCGATCCAGTTGGATTCGACCGAGTTGAATCAGCTGACGAAGCGAAATGGTCCCGATGGCAACCCGGTGGTGACGCCGGACGGCAAATCGATCCTGTACACCGGATATGACGATGAGCTTTTGGGCTACCAGAATAATCGTTTGTACATCATGGACTTGGACGGCTCCAATTCGAGGCAGCTCGCCAAAGATTATCCCTATTCCTTCGCTTCCATTCAGTGGAGCAAGAAGGACGACGGCCTGGTGTTCACCTCCGATCAACGCGGGCAAACGGTGATTGGATTTGTGAAACCCGATGGCAAACCTCAAACGATCATGACCAACGTGGGCGGGACGTCGATGGGCCGACCCTACGCGAGTGGAAGTTACTCCATCGCCAACGATGGAACGATCGTGTTCACTCACGTCACCGAGACATCACCGGCCAAGTTGGCTCGTTTTCACAAAGGCCACCTGGCTGAGGTACTTGTGGACCTGAATACCGATCTGTTTGCGCAACGGCGATTGGCAAACATTGAAGCCATCGAGTACCAAAGCAGTGCGGATGGCAAAACGGTCCAGGGCTGGATTGCAAAACCGCCAGGGTTTGACGCAAAGAAAAAATACCCGTTGATTCTGGAAATTCATGGCGGACCCTATGCAAACTACGGTCCTCGATTCGCAGCTGAAATCCAGTTGTACGCGGCGGCCGGCTATGTCGTGCTTTATATCAATCCACGCGGTAGCACGAGTTATGGTGAAGAATTCGCAAACCTGATTCAACACAACTACCCCGGCCAGGACTATGACGACCTGATGACCGGAGTTGATACGGTCATCAAGAAAGGCTACATCGACGAAGAACGGTTGTACGTGACTGGTGGGTCCGGCGGTGGCGTCCTTACCAGCTGGATCATTGGCAAGACGAATCGGTTTCGCGCAGCAGTTGTCTCCAAGCCCGTGATCAATTGGTACAGCTTTGCGTTGACGGCAGACATGTATACTTTTGCGACTAAGTATTGGTTTCCCGGCAAGCCATGGGAGCACCAGGATCACTACATGAAGCGTTCGCCCATTTCATTGGTTGGAAATGTGAAGACGCCGACGATGTTGATTACGGGCGAACAAGACTATCGAACTCCGATGTCGGAGTCGGAACAGTACTACCAGGCACTGAAACTGCAAAAGGTGGAGGCGGCACTGGTTCGCGTCCCGGGGGCTTCACACGGAATCGCGGCGCGACCAAGTCATTTGATGGCAAAGGTTGCTTACGTACTCAAGTGGTTTGAGACCCACCAATAGACTTTTCCAAAGACAATAGCTCAGTAGGCTTGTCTGAAGCCGAAACGAGCTCAAAGGCGGGGATGCAACCGCTTTTTTTTCCACTTAGTGTGGACCCGAACCCCAGGTGCAAATAGTCGCAAAATTCGATGGAGAAACTTACCGCTTGTTCTCAAATTAGTTGATGAATTACAGGAAGGATTGCGTTAATGCCGGCAGGATATCCCGAAATCGTGTCGTTTTTCGGTTTGTTCTGCCAATTCGCGTTGAAACAGATTGTCAAATACTGGGAATTGGTCGAAGCTATTATAGGTCTGACTCGTTTTGAAGGTTGATTCAGGCGACTTAATTATCCTCGGGAGGCAAGATGAAATCTTCCAAAGTGATATTAGCACTCTTGGCAGCAGCCGTGATGATGACTTCGCTTTCGGTCGCCAACGCCGACAACAAGACTGGTGTCAACGACGATGAACGGAAGAGAAAGGGTTACACCGTCGGAGACATGCCGCCCAAGGAAAAGGAGCGCTACGACGCTTATGTTTCCAAAGTCCGATCGGGGATTCGAAATAAGCTCAACCGATTCAAGATTTCGGGGCAGCAAGGTGCCGGACAAGACACTGATGTCTTTGTCGTTGCGGAGCTTTCCGGTTCACGCAAAGCCAAAAACGTTCATGCTCGCTTCACGACCGTCAGCGGCGTCGATTCGGGGGCCGAGTCGATCCTGACATACTTGAAAGAAACGCCCAACAACGAGATTCGTGACTACATGATT
Organism: uncultured Pirellulaceae bacterium; assembly: GCA_964434955.1. Taxonomy (GTDB): domain Bacteria; phylum Planctomycetota; class Planctomycetia; order Pirellulales; family Pirellulaceae; genus JANQLU01. The sequence goes on along the minus strand of CAYSXI010000029.1, from coordinate 34,467 downwards.
TTGTCACGGCATGCGAGTTCCAGCGAAGCCACGACGGCGCTTGAGCAATTGCAAGGCCGAGAAGCCGAATTGGCCAACAACGTTCAACAGCAGATTGCTCGAAGGGAAGCGATTCGAGCCCAGAAGATGGCCCAGGCCCAAGCTCAAGCCGCGGCACGTGCGGCCTATCTGTCCCGGATGCGTTCGAGAACCCGAACCGTTTCTCGCCGCGGTGGTTCGGGCAATTGCTGAGGCCGCTAACAAATGGCCGCGGTCGCGGTCAAATCAAAGCCACTTTCGCAACCAAAAAGCAAAACAAAAAAGCGATCCATTCGGATCGCTTTTTTTATGCGTTGCAATTTTTTAGATCAATCGAGCTCGGCATCATGCCGATTGAAGCAAGCCTTTGATCGCTTCCAAAGCGGCATCGTAATTGGGCTCTTCGGCGACTTCGCCAACGGTCTCTGCGTAAACGACGTTTCCGTCTGCATCCAGGACAAAAGTTCCTCGCGCCAGGAGTTTGAGCTCTTCGATCAGCATGCCCCAGTTATTGCCAAAGTTGCGATCCTGGTAGTCACTGGCGGAACGCATATTGCTGATCGAATTTTCGGTGCAAAATCGACCTTGGGCAAAAGGCAAGTCCAGGCTGACCGTAATGGCATTGATCGAGTCGCCCATCTCGGCAACTTTCTCATTGAAGGCCTTGGTTTGAATCTGGCAAACGCCGGTATCGAGCGAGGGAACCACACTCAACAAAGTCGGTTTGCCTTTGCAATCGGCAAGCGTCAAAGTTTGCATACCGTCTTCAAAATAATGCAATTGAAAATCGGGCGCGGCCTGGCCAACGGTAATGGCTTCGCCAGCCAAAGTCATTGGGTTCCCTTTGAAAGTAATTGCATTGGCGCGAGACATGATCTGGTCCTCTATCGTTTGCGTGGTTGCTGTTTGGATGAAACCATCAGTATCTCAGCAACTGGGAATAGTTCAAGGAGCGGGGAGGGTGGGTTTGGGGCCCTCAGAAGCGCATAAAAAAAGACCCGATTTTCGGGTCTCCTTGCACATTATTTTGTGGGGATTTGTCGATCGTTAGTTTTCAATCCAATCGACTTCGAGATCGTTTTGGATCCCGTCAACGCCCTCGACTGACCGGAGCACTTCTTGAGCCATTTGTTTCTCGAAAAATGAATTCACTTTGCCGGTTAGGCGAACGCAGTTGCCGTCGGCCGAAACGTTCATGTTGCGCCGTCGTAAATGAGGGTTCAGCAAGATGGCTGCTTCGACTTTGTCGTGGACGGTATGTTGCGGGTTGTTCATGGCCTGATCCTGGGGGAAACGAATCGGCAAAACATGTCTTTCAAAAACGCTCGATGCAAGTTAATTCGGCTATTTTGCCCCAGATATTTCCAATGACGGCGTGAACCTTCGATTCTTAACATCCGCGTTCGAAATGTTCCAACTGATCGGATTATTCAGTTTCGCTGTGCAAGAATTTATTTCCGGCTATTCGCTTCGAGCGAATCGACTAAATCGAGATGATTCCGAAGAATAGAGCGGCGGCGATTCCCACCAAAGCCAACAGGCGCGTCCGGAACTGAGTCCGAAAAGCAGCCAGCTGTTCTGGGTTGCCGGCGAGGTTGGTCAGGAACATGGCGCGATCGATAATGCTGGGGTGAAGCAAGGTCTGCTTGTGAATCCCGCCGGGCATTTGACTTGAGATTTTCAAAAGGGCCGACTTGAAGGATTGGGTTCTTTCCGCATCGAGCGACGCGGCACGACTGGAATTCGCGTGGGCGGCTTCGGTTGCCAAACATGCCTCGATATCCGCGTCCTTTTCGATGACATGGGACACCCAGCTCAACGCCCAAACCAGGTAGACGATCCCCAGTGAGGGCAAGAGCACCCAGCAAAGCCAACTTTGGGAAATTCCGATTGATTCAAGTCGTTCCGCCCAATGCCCCAGTCGCTCCGGAAAGACAAAGAACAAAATGGCGGATGCAATCAACGGTACCAGAAGAATCAGTAATCGAATCGGCAAATGCTGCCGCTTGGCATGTCCTATCTCGTGACGAAGTACCGTATCCAATTCGTCGGCATTCAAAAGTTGAAGCATTCGGTCGCTAAGCCAGACCATGCGAAACGGCCAAAAGAAGCCAGCGACCATGGCGTTGGTGACCTGGTTCCCCGTCTTCCAGATGCGAATGTCGGCCACACGAATATTCTTCTCTTCCGCAATTTCACTGATTCGTTTTCGCAGCGTTGAATCAGCCAGCTTTTCATTCGGCCACACGAAAACAAGGATCCAGGGGAAGCAGATGGTCGATGCAAGAAATGCGAAAAACAAAATGGCCCATTGGACGCCCGACGTTTCTCCCGGAGAAACGAGATAGGCGACGTCGTTGGCGACCCAAAGTACGAACATGGGAATCAACGTCAGGCCCATGTAAATCTGGGAGCGCAACCCGCAATAATGAAGTGCAGACTGGAAGCGGCTTGTTTCTGGAGCTTTCTTTTCATCCAGCCAGCCGAACAAAAACCAGCTTCCGAGCAAAGGCAAAAGGACGGGCGCGACGATGAGTATTTCGTCAATCAAAAAGGAGTTTGCCAGATTCCAATCGTGTCGAACCAGCGTTCCCCACTTTGCAACGATGCAAATCAGGACACAACCCAGAATCCAGATCCCGGTATGGATGCGAAAAAGAAACTGAGCATATCGATTCTTGGCTTCGGGATCATCGGAAGCTCGCCGAGGTATCTCTCTGGCAAAAATCCATGCGAATAACAGGACGAACCCGCAGCAAGCCAGGACCAGAAAACTGGACCAGCCCGCGGAAATTCCGCTGGTGTCTTGAAAAGCATCCGCGGGCCACAAAGACAGGACAACAAGAATCGCAACGAGAATTTGCATTGGCTCGGAGGGCACAGTGGAAGGGCTTCGAATCCTCCAAGCTAATCAGCCGCGAGCCCATGTCGATAGCCGCAAATGGCATAACCCGGCCAGAGAATCCAGTCATTCATCAAGCGGTTCGGGTTGTTCCGGTTGTCGGTTTCGCAACAGCCGGCTATTTTCGTTCGCCAGGTCGTTTCTACTGCTTTTTCGCAGGAACCCGAAACATGCTGGTGTTCCGCCCGAGTCCAAACCAAAAGGCGCAAACGCATCCAATGAGGATCATGGCCCATGTCATTGTCGTCAGGTCTTTCAAGTTGCGCAAGAAGTATCCCAAGCTCGGATCAGCGGTAAACGGGAACATTCGCCACTCGGCAAAAAGCGAAACCGCGATTGCCCAAACGCAGCAATTGGAGGCCAAAATACTGGAGCGAATGCCGGACGACCAGCCACAGCCCATACCGATCAGGCAGCCGGGAATCGCCAAAGCGTAAAATCCCTGACTCAAGAGGAAAGTAAATAGGAAATAACCGGCGACCGCGCCGCAAATTCCGCCAAGCAGTCCGCGAACGATATTGATCATCCCGAATTCTTTCATTGGATTTCCGCGACTTACTGGGTGAGACTTAGGTCATGACTTCATTGTCTTTCTTACTTCCGCCGAGCCATGCCGGATTCCAACCTGGTTCGGGGAGTTTGATCTGCCGAAGCGTTTTGATGGCCTCCAGCTTTTCGATTTCGTCGATGACTTCCTGGGGCGCCGGCGAATCGACATTCAAAACGCCAATCGCTGGGTTGCCTTCTCGACCTCGGTCGCGACCCACGGCCATCTGAACAATGTTGATTTCGAGATCGCCCAACATCCGCCCCATCTGCCCGATGACTCCTGGCTGATCAAAATGTTCGAGCACCAGGAGATTGCCATCCAAAAACGATTCCATTCGGAATTCATTCAATCGAACCAATCGCGGCATCTCGCTTCCGAAGACGGTTCCGCCGGCGGAACGGACGATCCCCTGCCCTGATACTTTGGCAACGATGGCCGATTGGAACGATGTTGAATCCGCACTGCGAGAACGAGTTTCAACAGAAATGCCGCGATCGGCACAAAGGTAGACCGAGTTGACCATGTTCACTTCTTCAGCGACCGCATGGTCAATCAAGCCCGCACAAACGGCCGCCTGGAAAAACCGCGGGTCTTCGTCCGCCAACGCGCCTTTGACCTCGACCTGGCAATTTTCGATCGCGCCGCCATGCCATTGCGCCAGGAAACTGCCAAGGCGATAGCCGATATTCAAAAACCCGCCAAGTTTCGACAACTGAGTTGGATTCAACGCGATCGTGTTGACGGCATGCTTCACATTTCCGGTCGAAAGATAATCAATCAACAGGTGGATCGCTTCGAGCGCGACCTGTTTTTGGGCTTCGTTGGTACTCGCACCAAGGTGCGGCGTGCAAACCACCTTGTCCATTTTGAAAAGTGGACTGTCGGTGCAGGGTTCGGTCTCGTAAACGTCCAAAGCCACTCCACCAATCTTGCCTTGCTCCAGCGCTTTCGCGATTGCGGCTTCGTCGTAAATGCCACCTCGCGCACAATTGATAAGGCGGACATCTGGCTTCATCTTTTCGATTTCCGCTTCGCCAATCAGGTTGCTGGTCTCGTTTGTCTTTGGCGTGTGAACGGTAAGGTAGTCGATCTTTGGCAACATCTCTTCCAGGGATGGTACCATTTGGACTCCCAGTTTTTCCGCTTGGGTTTCCGAGAGGTAAGGATCGAGTGCGAGCACGGTCATTTCGAAAGCGCGTGCCCGGGATGCGACGCTTTGGCCAATCCGTCCGAGCCCGACAATGCCAAGGGTTTTTCCGGCCAGTTGGCTTCCCGTCAGTTTTTTACGGTCCCAACGTCCATCCACAAGCGACGCTTGAGCCTGCGGAATGTTTCGACTGAGCGAGAGCATCAGGGCCATTGTGTGTTCCGCCGTACTGGTGGTATTACCCGTCGGCGTATTCATCACGATGATTCCGTGACGCGTGGCGGCTTCACGGTCGATGTTGTCGGTCCCCACGCCGGCGCGAACAATCGCCGCCAGGCGTTGATTGCCTTCTAGTGATTCGGCAGTGATCTTGACACCACTTCGGCAGATCGCGCCGTCTGCGTTGTCGAGCGCCTCTTTCAACGGTTGCCCCGAAAGCCCCGTTTTAACTTCAAAGGTGATACCCTCGGTTTCTTCCAATAGACGAAGGCCGTCATCGGAAATATTGTCCAAGACCACGATATGTTTCATTTCAATTTCCTGAAATGCAGTTGGTAATTAATTGCCGCCCGAAACGAGATAGCTTCTAGGAAGCGTGCTTTTTCGCAAAGTCACGCATGAAATCAGCCAGGGTTTGAACGCCCGCAACGGGCATCGCATTGTAAATTGACGCCCGAATGCCTCCGACGCTTCGGTGGCCGCCGAGACTTTGCATTTGATGTTCGGCCGCCTCCGATTTGAATTGGTCGCCAATCGCTTCGTCGGCGAAACGGAACGTCACATTCATCCGAGATCGCGACTCGACTCTTGAATGTCCAATGTAAAACTCGGGGAATTCGTCGATCACATCGTAAAGCAACGCAGCCTTGGATTCATTGTGGGCCTGCATCGATTCCAGGGAGCCGAATTTATCCAGGATCCATTGCAGCACCAAGTCCGTGACGTAGATCGCGAAAGTTGGTGGCGTATTGAATCGCGAACCGTTTGAATCATGCTCCCGGAAATTCAAATAGGCTGGCAAGTTGTCGGGAACTTGCTCCAACAGCGATTTGCGAATGATCACGACCGTCAGGCCTGCCGGACCCGCATTTTTTTGGGCACAGGCATAGATCGCCGCGTGGCGATCGACATCAAAGGGCCGAGAAAGGAACTCGCTGGAAAGATCGGAAACCAGATCATTGCCATCCGGCAAGTCCTGGAATTGCACTCCCTGAATCGTCTCGTTCGCAGCATAGTAAAGGAAAGATCGATCCGAATTGTTTTCAAATTCGCTTGATTCCGGCACGCGGCAAAAATTGTCTGGCTTCCCGTCAAAGATGACACGACCCCCAGACAATCGCGCAGCTTCCGCGGCTGCTTTCTGACTCCAGGAGCCGGTGACCAAATAATCTCCCGGCCGTTCCGCCGTCGAGATGTTCATTGGAATCATCGAGAATTGAAGCCGCGAGCCACCTTGAAGGAACAAAACCGAATAGTCATCACTAATGGAAAGCAACTGGCGAAGACGCTGGTCGGCCCCTTCCAGGATGGCATCAAATGGCTTGCTGCGATGACTAATTTCCAAAATGGAACTGCCGGCCCCCGGCAAGCACATCATCTCATCACGAATTCTCTCCAAGACTTCTTCGGGCAAAACCGCTGGGCCCGCAGAAAAGTTGTAAACCCGTTCGGAAACTAGGCTTTGGCTCATCAATCTATTCCATTTGAATGGGACAGGGGAAGCAACATTGAGACCGCACACCGAGTCTCGGTCAAGTTTGTCCAGGCACCTCAATTCAAAGCGAATTCGCCTGCATCGCAAAGCGAAAACTCATGCTCTTGCGGCAAAGAATCATTCCTCGCCAAGGCTTGCGTGCGCTATTCGTTCATCCTACCGCTGTTAGCAGCGTTTTGGCAGGAGTCCAGCAAAAAGAAGTCGCAAAATTGCCAATCGATTTTGCTGCAAACCACGAACCCGATTCGACAGGAAGCAAGTAAGTTGAGACAGGTTCGGGTCTATTGAACGAGCCCCTTGGTCACCATCATGAATACGTCTTCCAGCGTCGGCTCTTTTTCGGCAAAACTTCGGACCGTCACGTTTTGGTGAATCAATTCCTTGAGAAGTTCCGATCCGCAATGGTCAACGGACCCAAATTCAATGGTGACTCGTTCTCCATCCACTTGAACGTCCTGGACATCGGGGTTTGAACGAATGATCGAAAGCGCGATATCCGCATTTTCGCCGAACCGAGCTTCGATGATATTGTTCTGGCTGATTTGTTTGTAAACTTCGTCGATCGGGCCGTGCATCAAGAGATTTCCGCGCTCAATGATTCCAATCGACGTGCAGCAGTCGGCAAGCTCGGTGAGAATGTGGCTCGAAATAAGAATGGTTTTGCCCATTCGCCGAAGTTCTTTCAGCAGCGCTTTGACTTCAATTCGCGCCCGTGGGTCGAGACCACTTGCGGGTTCATCCAGAATGAGCACCGGCGGATCGTGTACCAACGTTTTCGCAAGGCAAAGCCTCTGTTTCATCCCCCGCGACAAACTGTTGACATAAGCGTCTCGCTTGTAAGTCAAATCGAGCAAGTCGAGGACGTCCCGAATAACTTGCTTTCTTTGAGATCGTCCGATCTTGTAGGCGACCGCAAAGAAATCCAGAAACTCCCAGACTTTCATTCCGTCATATACGCCGAAGTTATCCGGCATGTAACCGACACTCCGACGGACATCCATTGGATTTTTCGTGACGCTGTATCCATTGATTTCGCCATCGCCACGCGAAGCACGAAGCAAGGTTGCGAGAAAGCGAATCGAAGTACTCTTTCCGGCGCCGTTGGGTCCGATAAACCCAAACATATCACCTTCTTCGATTTTCAGATTGATATTCTCGACAGCCGTAAAGTTGCCGTAGTCTTTTCCGAAATTCTTCAGCTCGATCATCATTGAATTCCCGACGGGTTGGCCGGGTCACCATTTTCGTTTTTCTTGTCTTCTTCGTCTTCGTCTTCGTCTTCGTCGTCAGATAGTTTGGTGTAATCCGAGTAGATGGATGGCTCTCTCGGCGGGCGTTCCAGTTGCGGCCGCTGCAAATGGACTAACACCATGGTTTTTGATTTGGATTGCGTCGCCGAAGGGCGAATGGTCGCACGACTCACCTTTTGCTCGGTCCAGCCCAATAATCGGAATTCGCCGTTCTCCAAATCCAACTGGTTCAAAAATAAGTCGAGAATTCCGCCAAGCCGAAACCGGACCTCGTCATTCGCCAAATCGCAAATGTCTCGCAGCTGGTCTTCGTTCACATAAAGATCGGGGAAGGCCTGGCGCTGTTCGGTCGGGATGGAACGTACCGAAAGCGTCGCTTCTTTGTAGATATCAAACTGCCCCTTGGTCCTCGGATCTTCCTCGAGAATGTTCATGACGCTGACCATCGGAATTTCGTCCGGCCGCACATCGAGTGCCTCGACAATTTGTCTCGCGTGCCTGGCAGGACTGTACATGGTTGGGCTTTTTTCCCATTTCGTGTACAGGTCCTTTTTTTGCGTATCTCGAAACTCGAGCACGTCGGTGTCCTGGCCGGAAATCAGATCTCCGACCCAGGCAACGTTGTAGGCTCCTGCCCGGGTTTTCCAAACGACGGCGGTGTCTTTCAGATCAAGTTGACTCGTGTTCGATACGACAAAACGGCCGTCAGCCTGTTTCATCAGATGAATTCCACCGCCCACGTCGATCATGTCCTCGGAGTGATAAAGCTCCGATGTGTTGGACTGAATCGGAAAACCGTTGAAGCTGACATTGCGGCCGATCTGAAACTGGACACCATTTGGCGATGCGTCGGCCGCGAGTCGATAGTCTTCCGACTTTGAAAAAGGAAGGACCAACGCGGAGTCGTCGGAGAATTCAATGTCGTAGTCGGTCGACAGCGAAGTATAAAGCGCCGTGTAATTCGTTAAATGGCCACGTGAGTAACCGCCCTGCAATTCCAAGACACCAACGGTGGTCGAGCTTCGAACGAACCCGATGTCCAGCGACGCGAATTTCGCGACGCCAACGGCACCCACAATGGAAATGATTGGAGCCATGACCCAGGCCCATTCCACCCGACCAATCAGTTTGAAAAGCAGCCAATTGGCGGGTACCAAAATCGAAAGATAAATCAAAAGTGCTTGAAGTACGAATCCGCGCGAAGGAGGCGTGATCCCTGCCGCGGTTCGCAATGTTTCACGTGCGGCCGTTGCGACTCCGCTGTAGTCGTTCCAGCCCGCGACCCCGGATTCCGGCGAATGGTTGAAGCCGCCAAATCGCCAAGCGTCTTTGGTGACGCGTGTGTTTTCCGAAACGGCAATACTGGTGCTGGATTCGGGTTGGCCGAAATTAAATCGGTTTGGGCGGGAAACTTCGTCCGCGGGATCTTTGCCCTCGTAGTTATAAAAGCCATCGGTCCCGTTCACCCCGAGATCCCGGCTAACGTATCGAACCGTGCTACCAAGCAAGGGATCAAGCAGCGCCCCGCCGTCTTTCCAGCGGAAAAATACCTCCCCCATCAGACCCGTATCGGAAAACCGACGGGCCGGTCGGCGCATCAATACCGTTTGGTAAAACCCCTGCAAACTCTTCCAGGTCAAAAGCGGCTTGGCTTGCAGCGAAAAACCGGTTGCAACGATTCGTCCGCGTCCAATTCGCTTTTCCGCAACCAATTCGCTCGTGTTGGGAATGAACTGGCTGCCCTCGGTTAGATCCATTTGACAGCCAACCATGGTTGATTGTCCCGGCAGAGACAAACTGTGGCGTTCCCGATTTTTGTTGCGAACGGGAATCGACCATCCCTGATTCAATTCTTGAATGTCGCTTGCGTTCAAGTTGACACTTTTGCGAACATTGGCCGGAAGGTAGTCGGCAAGAAAGCTGTTCTTCAATTTGTCCAGACAATCAGGCCCGCTCAAGATGAGTTGCCCACCCCAATGCAACCAGTCGATCAGGGCTGACTTTTGTTCGGGCGTGAGGTTATCCGGTTCGACGTCGTGCCACAGGATGTAGGCAACGGTCGTCCAAGCCAGCGAATGGCTGGGCAACGGAATCGTTGTTTCGGTATTCGAGAAGACCAGGTGGTAGTAATCCTCGAGTCGCTGGGTACGGAATTCATCTTCGGGGAGCTTGATGAAATCTGCATTTTTCAAATAGGTGTAGGCCCCCGGTTTCTCAGCCAGCACGACAAAGTGGAACTGGTACTCTTTGAGAAGCAGAATCCCCTGAGGTTGACTGAACCCCCCTGCCCCACTGCGGGGACTGATCCGAAAATCAAAGGTCGTGTTTCCGCCACCGCCTTTTCGATTTCCGGTGGTCGGAATGAAAAGCGTCGTCTCGAAATTTTTCCACTGTTCTTTGGGCATGCTGACCGGACGCGTCGACTGCATGAAGTAGTGCGTACCGCGAATGATCTGTGGGCGACCATTTCCGCGAACGCAGCGGGTATTCATCACGCCATCAAAATCGTTGCGATTGGATACCGCCGGAATATGGGCGTTGACCCAGTGTCCGCCTTTTCCGCGATTGGCGGCGACGGCGTTACTCTCCTGTCCGGGCAGCACGACCGGAGGCTTGTTTTCAAAAGGAGGCTTGGGTTTCTTCTTTTTCTTTTCTTCTTCCTCTTTCTTCTTTTCTTCGGCCGTCTTCTTCGCCGAATTGTTGCCGCCGCAGCCTCCGCATCCGGTAATCAAAAGAAGAGAAAACGCGACCGAACAAACAGCGATCGCGCGAAAGAAAAATCGGGTTGTCTCGATCCAACTTGATCTGCAAATGCCCTTAGTCATGTTTCTATCCGGGGAGCACCTCAACACATTCCCTTGTTTACACATTCCCTTGTTCGCGTTCCAACCATTTTCGCAGGAACGAAAATCCTCTGCAATTGGCAGCCTGTTTTCTGCTAACATCTGATTCTACGAATCTGGGTCCTGCGGCGAGCTTCGTATTCCAGTATTTTGACGCAATTTTTGACAATCCCGGGATCTTGAAATGTGTGGAAGATTCACTCTCAAATCGCCACCAAAATCAGTCGCTGACTTGTTTACAACGCTGCAAAAGACGCTTGCGTTTGACGCTCCTGAGTCAATTGCGACAAGTTACAACGTGGCTCCCACGCAAAATGTGCTAACGGCACGGCAAAGAAAACCGGGTGAATTGGAGTTCGCTGAACTCCGGTGGGGATTGGTGCCTTTTTGGGCCAAGGACCTGAAAATCGGAAGTCGAATGCTGAATGCACGTGGTGAAACGGTGGCGACCAAACCCAGCTTTCGCTCCGCTTTCAAGAAAAAACGTTGCCTCGTCGTTGCCGACGGATTCTACGAATGGCAAAAGTTGGACGATGGATCAAAGCAACCTTTCTATATCACGATGAAACACGGCGGGCCCTTTTGTTTTGCCGGGCTTTGGGAGACTTGGGGGAAGGACGAAGAGTACACCGAAACCTGTACCGTTATCACGACCGAAGCCAACGAGATCATGCAGCCGCTTCATGACCGGATGCCCGTGATCCTGGAAGAAGAACAATACGAGATGTGGCTGGATCCGGAGTTTCAGGACACGCAAGCATTGGAGGGCCAACTGAAACAGTATTCCTCGGATCAAATGCTAACGACGCCCGTTTCCACGTTCGTCAACAAGGTGGCGAACAATACGCCCGAGTGCATTGAGCCAGTTGCCTAGACTATTTTTGATTTTTTTTGGCGTTGGCTGAAATATTTGACGTGCTTAGGGGATATATGTAATGACCTCCCCGATGGTTTTTGCGTCGAAATAGCGATCTAATTACTAGTTACGTGAATCAGGCCGTATTGAAAACCGGGTCGAATCGTTTCTGGGAATTGGATCCTGTCCACGTGATCGGTTCAATTTTCGTTGAGCACTCGCCGAGGCTTGTTTCGATGCAAAAACCTTTTTTTCTTTCTCAGCCGGTATTGCTGGTCTTTTTGGTTTTGGCGATTGGGTTTGCCGGGTGCAACCAATCGGCTGGGCCCAACCTGGAAGAAAAGATCGTCGGGCAATGGGAGCTGAACTCGAAAGACTATGCCCGCTTGAAGATGGCAAAGGCCAGGAACGATCAGGAAAAGGCCGGTGCCCAAATGATCACGCAGCTTAAGTGGACCAAGAAATATTACTTCCTTGCCGATGGGACCGGTAAATCGGGTTTGATGGTCGGGAATTTCAAACCAAACGAATGGTCCTATGAATTAGAAAACATCAAGGATCAAACGGCCGATCTCATCATTACTCAAGACGGGAAATCCAGAACCTGGAAGATTACGCTGATCGACGACCGCCAGCTCAAGATGGAGTCCGATGATCCAGCGACAGGGATCGCCGAATCATTCGTGTTGGACCGTTTGGAAGAAAACGATTCGAAATAAACACTTTCAACTTTTACTCAAAACCACTTCGGGAGTACTCGCAAATGAAAAAACAATCAGGTTACACGGCATTGGCAATGTGCATGGCCCTGTTGGCAGCTGGAATGATCGGCTGTGGCGGAGGCGATGACAAAGACGATAAGAAGGACAAAGACAATAAAGCCGCCAAAAAAACCAACATGGAACTGCTGGTCGGCAGCTGGGAACTTGATCTCGATGCAACTTTGGAAGCCGCAAAAGGTGAAGCCAAGACGGACGAAGAGAAAAAGGGTATCGACGCAACTGGCAAGATGATGGCCCAAATGAAAATGAAGATGGAATTTACCGCCGATGGCAAAGCGATCCGCACGATGACGATGGGCGGGCAAGAGCAAAAGGACGAGCAAAAGTACACGGCCGAGGATAAGGGCGATCACCTTTTGGTGAACGTAGAAGGAGATCTTGGCGAAGCAGTCGTCAAGTTTGAATCCGACGACAAAGTACGTGTTGAACCAACCAGAGAACAGCAGGGACCCCGGATGATGATTTTCAATCGATCCAAGTAAGTCCTCGAAATTGATACGCAAAAAAGGCCACCCAAGCGGTGGCCTTTTTGTTGCGCCGGAAAACAAACCCGAACATCTTCGTGGAATTTCCCCAATAATCCTGGTCCGGCGACGAAACGCTTCTAACTGCTTCGTCAATAAAACATTCCGGGGATCATGTTCATACCGCTGCTCTCCGACGCGCCGATGCGGCATTGGCCCATCGCGACGTTCGGATTGATTGCAATCAACGTCATCGTCTTTTGCTGCCAGCCCATGATGCCCGAAGGCTGGTTGACGCTCTATCACGGCCAAGGCCTTTACCCGTTTCAATGGGTCTCGTCGATGTTCACGCATGGCGACATTGGCCACCTGGTCGGCAACATGGTTTTTCTTTGGCTGTTTGGCCATGTCGTGGAGGGGCGTTGCGGACCGATCCTGTTTCCACTTCTCTACCTGGGAATTGGGGTCAGCCAATGTGCGTTGGAACAAGGATTGATGTTGTTCGCGCCGGCGGATAATGGATCCATGGGTGCCTCGAGCGCCATCTATGGAATCATGATGCTCGCTGGGCTCTGGGCCGCGCGAACCAATGTCCACTGTTTCTATTTCTTTTTCTACGGGCGTTACGTTGGCTGGATCGAAGTGCCCACGCTGATCTTTGCGGCTTTCTATTTTCTCTGGGATTTCGGCCTCGCGATGTTGATGAAATTTGCGATGGCAACGCCGCTTTTGCACATCATGGGGGCCGTGATCGGCTTGGTGGTTGGAGTCGTATTTTTATTCAATCGTTGGGTCGACTGCGAAGGCTTGGATGTGCGAACCATTCTCGAGGAATCGACGGGCAAGAAGGAGAAGACCGTTGGCTTTCGGCAGGCCCAGGAAGCGATGGATCAAAAGCGTTTGACCCAGGAAGTCGCCAAGGAAAATTTCTATAAGCACATTCATTCGGCCGATCATTACTTGAAGGCGCGGCAGCTCGATTTGGCTTTTGCCCAGATCCAGTCCGCCAATCGAATCCAAAAACACAATTCCAAAGTTCGTCAGCGCGCGAAGGAGTTGATTCAGCAAGCCCAGAAGAGTCAGCAATGGGAAATGTTTGGCGAGGCTTCGCATTTTTTTCTTGAACAGTTTTCCAATCCAAACGATTCTTGGACATCCAGTTTACGAATCAACTTGGCCCAGTTGGTTTTGCAAAAAGAAAATGCGCCGCGCCGGGCTTTGGAACAGTTGCGACTCGTTGATCAATCGGTGCTGGATTCCAGGCAACGTGAGTCCATGGGGCGAATCGCGCAAAGGGCTCGCGCGATGATATCGGATGGCCATATCGAAATCCCACGCGACTAATTTGAATCCAATGGGCACCATCCGATTTGGAGCGACGCTTGAGTTGGGAACAGGGTCGCTGTTCTTGGGAACAAGGGCGCTGATGTTGGAACAAGGTCGCTGGAGTTGGATCCAAGGTCGCTGGAGTTGGATCCAAGGGTCGCATGTGTTTGCAAGGAGCGCTTGAGTTTGCAAGGAGCGCTTGAGTTTGAGCTTCAACGGCGATTCAGCCATACAAGCACGAAGCGCAAGCGAGTGGTTCCACGTTGAACATGCGTATCAAATGGGAAACGCGTGCTGGAACCCAAAACCTGGCACCCTCTTCCTCGCGCAACATCCGCCTTCCTCGCGCAACATCCGCGCAATCTACTTGGTTTCCAGTTCCCAAATGGCGTCGCGTTCGAGCGGATAGATGTCAAAAATTCGGTCAAAATTGACCACATTCAACAGTTCTGAAATGACCGATTGAACCTCGGCCATACAGACTTTTCCACCATTTTTGAGGATCTTGTTTCGTGCGCGCACCAACGACGCGAGCCCAAAGCTCGAAATGTAACCGAGATCGGCGCAGTTGATGACGACATTCGTGTTTCCGTCGTTGATCTCGCCTTCAACACAATGAAAAAGATAATTGGCGGCGCTTTCATCAAGTTTGCCACTCAATCGAATGACAAGCGTACCGTTTTCTGTTCGTCTGCTATCGAATTCAATCATGCTCGCCCGCAAGCTCGTTCATTCACTTTTTAGACCAATCCAATCAGGATAGCTTCATTGATTTCGATCGGGATTTCAACCAATCCGACGCCCAAATCACCGAGTTCTTTGGAAACATAAAACGAGAAGCCGAAACCATCGCGACGGGGTTGACTCGATCAACAAGCTCTCGGTTTTCGAAGAACGTTCGGGAAACGGGGCCATTCAAGAATTCTCGAACAGATTGTGGCGTGCGGCGTCGGAAATCTTTCGAACGGCCGGATGCTTGATTCGCCTTTCGATTGAAATCGCATAAAAACGCTCGACGACTTCGGGGATCCGGCCGACAACTTTGACGGAGTATTGCCGACAGACTTCTTCTTCCACCGCGGTCGGGGTAACGAACAGCCCGTGCCCGGCTTGGCCAAAAACTTTCAGGACCGCGCTATCTTCGAACTCGTGCGCGATGATCGGGTGGATGTCCTGTTCATCAAACCACTGTTCGAGCAAACGGCGAAGGGATGTGTTTTGAGTGGGCAGCAACATCGGTGCCTGGTTGAGCGAAGCGGGAAATCCGTTTTGGAATTTGCGGGCCATTTTTGCAGTCGCGTAAACGGTGATCCCGCACTTTCCGAGGAGGTGATTGAATGCCTTGACACCCGTATCGGGCGTCAGGGGGCGGTCGGCGATTACGACATCCAAACGGTGCAAAGCCAGTTCGCCCAGTAACTCACCAATCTTGCCCTCTGAGCAAACGACTTGATACTCCTGTTCGGGTGACTCCAAGGCTGGCTTCAAAAGCTGGTACACGACCAATTTCGGCAAGGCGCCCTGGACGCCGACGAGGAACTTGGTTTTTCCAAAATCGGTTCGTTGATTTAGGACGTCCGAAAGCTCGCGACCGAGCCCGAAGATTTCGTCGGCATAACGAAACACCAACTGGCCGGTTTCCGTTAATGTCATCGAGCGACTCGAACGGTCAAACAAGGAATGGCCGATCGACTTCTCCAGTTTCCTGATTTGGCTGCTCAAAGTGGGTTGGGCCAAATGAAGGACTTCCGCCGCTCGCGAAACGCCTCCCTCCTTTGCCACGGTCCAGAAGTAAAGAAGGTGGTGATAGTTTAACCAATCCACAAAACTGCCCCCTAGTTCCGAATTTTTGACAACGTATTACCCGCAGAATAACTGGCAAGATCTCAAGAAATGCATTGAGAAAATAAATGTTAATTCCCGATTCTATCCGCGTTAACGATAGGTTGTTTTCTCGTATATTGATTGGCAAGGCGAATCCTTTCCGAATCGAATTCGGATCTTGTTGTCGTTTCGATTCATGCAATACTGGGGTCGCATACCTTGACCCCAAAAAACTGATTCCAATCATTCTCAACCTTGGAAAACCAAGAAATGCCAGAAGCCGATGAAGGAAACACTGCTCAGGTGGCAATTATCATGGGCAGTCGGTCGGACTGGCCCACCATGAAGCCGGCAGCCGATTTGTTGGAGCAATTCAAGATCTCTCACAAAAGCATGGTGGTGTCCGCGCATCGAACCCCGGAGTGGATGTTTGAGTTTGCGAAAACGGCTGAGAGCAACGGGATCCAATGCATCATTGCCGGAGCGGGCGGAGCCGCTCACTTGCCGGGAATGGTGGCTTCATTAACGGATTTGCCTGTCCTTGGGGTTCCGGTCAAAAGCCGAGCTCTGAATGGACTCGATTCGCTGCTCTCGATTGTTCAAATGCCGGGAGGCGTACCCGTTGGCACACTGGCCATCGGCGAAGCGGGTGCAAAAAATGCGGCACTGTTAGCAGCCCGAATTCTTGCGAATCAGGACCCGGATCTTCGAAAACGCGTCAGGGAGTTTCGCGAATCGCAAACCCAATCCGTGATGGAGGACTTGAATCTATGAGTCGTCCTCGAGCAAATCGCGACATGATCTCACCGGGAGCAACGATTGGGATCCTGGGTAGCGGACAATTGGGGCGAATGATGGCAATCGCCGCCAAGCACATGGGTTATCGCGTCCATATTTTTTGTCCGACACACGACTCGCCGGCGGGCCAGGTTTCCGACTTGCAAGTTGAGGCAGATTTCGACGACGAAGTTGCGCTGGAATCATTTGCGCGGCACGTGGATGTGGTTACGGTCGAAACCGAAAACATTCCCGTGAAAACGCTCGAGTTTGTTTCCCAATGGGCTCCCGCGTTCCCAGGGTTGGAAACGCTTCGTGTTTCGCAAAACAGGCGGCACGAGAAACAGTTTTTCCAGGACAATGACATTCCAACTTGCCGATTCGCGATCATTGATTCTGTGGATGAGTTGGAGAAACTGGACGCAACCATGTTTCCACTCGTGCTTAAGACCGTGACGGGTGGCTACGATGGCAAGGGGCAAGTTGTCGTTACCGAACCTGGAGGAATCCAAGCGGCATGGGACGAATTGCAAGCCGATACCGCCATTGCCGAAAAATTCATCGAGTATGACTACGAGTTTTCCGTGATCGGTGCCCGAAGTTCCAACGGGGAAGTCACGGTTTACCCCTCGATACGAAATGATCACAGGAACCATATTCTGGATCTTTCGATCATGCCATCCGGCTTGGAAGAGTCGATTGAAAAAGAAGCGTCCGGTTATGTTGCTCAAATGATGGAACGGCTTGATTCGGTGGGGGTTCTGACCGTTGAGTTCTTCAAGAGCGGCGCGCAAATTCTTGTTAACGAGATTGCTCCAAGGCCTCACAACTCGGGGCACCTGACGATCGAGGCCAACATGACGGATCAATTTGAGCAGCACGTTCGCTGCGTCTGCGGAATGGCACTTGGCTCGACGGAGCAATTGACACCGGCGGCAATGGCGAACCTCCTCGGCTGCGAATGGGCGGACGGTGAGCCCGATTGGCAGAAAGCCACTTCCTTGCCGAACGTCAAGCTTCACTTGTACGGCAAAGGAGTTCCTCAGCCGGCCCGGAAAATGGGGCACATTACAGCGATGGCGGCTTCCGCCCAGTTGGCATCTGAGATTGCCCTGGATTCTCGGAAGCGATTGCGCCTGGACGCGGTCGCATCGTCGTAGGCAACGATTTGAGCAACGCCCGTTTGCTTGGAAGGTCCCGGAGATTTCCCGGTTCCTTCTCGTCTATTCTGCCTTAATTCAAAAACGGTCGGACATTTCTTATCTCTTTATCGAATGCAAATTCAAAATTGCATTTGTTTTTTCAATCATTCGCGATTGTATTTTCGATTGAATTTGGTCCCCCGTTTTGCGGTTAGAACAGTGACGGACAGCGCCAAGAAACTCTTCGAGTCTCCTGGTCAGCGCCAAACCCAGGGATCGCGTTTTCGCCATTTGATGATTTCGATCGCCGGAGACCAAAAATGAAAGTCCTTATTCACGACAAAAAGCGAATGCTTGATCAACGCGGATTCGAGTGGGCCGAGAGCAAGATCCTTTCCGCCCTTTCCAAGTTCGGTCCAAAGATCTCTCGCGTTGACTTGTCGGTTTCCGATGTGAACGGCGCTCGCGGAGGCGTGGATCAAAAATGCCGATTGACCGTGAGGTTAAAGAAATTGGATGACGTGGTCGTCGCCGAGTTGCACCGATCTTTGACCCAAGCGATTTCGATTGCGGCTTCAAGAGTCGAACGGTCGGTCGCGCGTCGGCTTGATAAAAAAACGCGACTTCCCCGACGAGTCGCTTCAGCGGTTCCCCGAACCGTTTGACCAAAATGATATGTAAGGAATAAATCGCGAAAGCGTCATTACGAGAGCTTCAGATGAAAAGCTCTGGCGATGGAACAAACAACCCCCTCGTTTGAAATGGAGAATTGAAATGATTCCCAAGCTTCTCGACACAAAAATGAAATTGAAAGTTTTCATATCGACCGGACTCGTTGTGTTTTTCTTGGTTCACTTGCCCAGCCGTTCGGTCGCCCACGAGTGGACGATCGGTAAAGGCAAAGACGCGAAAAAAGTGGAGGCGAAGGCCGTCGGGTTTGACGGTCGCCAGGTGATGTTGGAGACGGATAAAGGAAAGAAAATTGAGGTGCCGGTCAACGAATTGGTCTCAGAGGATCTCTCCTACTTGAAGGACCTGGTTCTGATTCAAAGCACCCAGGTGCAAAAACAACTTGCCGAAAAACTGATCCAGCAACAACAACTGAATCTGCTTGCCAAGTATGTGGACGTTTGGACTGTCAGCATGGTCGCCCCCAATGGCCAGCCGGGAATTCGGAATTACTTTGCGGCGAACAGTCTGCACGCCAAAGGCCTTGCCAGACAAGAATTTCCGAGAGCCAGGATTGTCGCGGTTCGGCGTGTTCAACCGGCCAACGCTCAAGGCGGTGGTGCCGGAAACGCAGGTCTGATTCCCGAAATCACTCGAATTCAGGGCCAGGCCGGTGGCAACCAAAACTAATGATGGGAGCCAAATAGGACTTCAGCAAAAATGTAACCAAACCCCTTACAAGCTGAACGTTCGGCTGAATTGAGATAAACGGGAAAGCTCCCCCCCTGACTGCTCGCATTGCTAACGCGGTGCGAGCAGTTTTCTTTTTCGCGAACAGACTGCACCAGGAAAGATGATCCGGGAAGCGACCAAAGAATTCGGATTCGCGGTTAAAGATCGCATTCGCGCATAAAAAAGCACGCCCGGAAGGACTCGAACCTTCAACCCCTGGTTCCGAAGGCCTTTGGTTGTTTGGCACCCCTTGCTGACCAGAACTAAGGGCTTCCCTAAAACTCGCCCTTTTCTTGTAGTTGGCAACTCTTATACGAATACCTGCGTCGCAATCCAATGCAAATGTTTTACGATAGTTTTCATGTTCGGCAATATGTTTTCGTACGATTCTCGTACTTGCGAAGATCTTTTTTGGCTGATTCTATACTCGACTTGAATGTACAAATGAAACCGGAGTACTATGGTCGCGAGAAATTTCAGGGGCCTCTGGCAACATGCAAATTAGTTAATTCCAGACGTTGGAGCTAAATGTTCCGATTCTCTTTCCATCGCTAAGTCGGTATTCGAAAATATGAAAGCCATTCCCGTTTACAAAGAACAAAACAACACTCTTGCGAACTTTGTTGTGTACGGCTGAAGCCACATAGTTATTTTGAAACGCGCGATTCATCGCGATAGAAGTTGACCAGATTGGTCGCTTCCAAACATCTTGGCCGTTTCTTACCAACCGAACCGAACCTTTGCCCCATGCGATATCAGAGCTGAAGGCTATGAAACTTACCCCTGAAATATTGACCGTCAGACTCTCTTTGAACTCCCTTTTCGCCAATCGCCTTACCTTGAAGGTTTTTCTGTCTTTGTCGAATTCTGACTTGATTAACGCTTCCCGAAACTCCACAGGAACAGCACAATTCAAACGGCCTTTCAAAAATCCTGAAAACTCGGCCATCATTGGCACCGTTTCTTCTTCCGATGGTTTGTTCAACTGGTTTCGACAGAGTAATTCCCATTCGCATTGAATTCCAAGCCAAACTTCTTGGTTGCGCACGGTAGCCAACGCATCGTCATGTTGTTTCTTTTTCCATTTGTAGAATGACTGTGCATATTCGACCAAATTTTCGGCGCCAGTTAACTGGCGTTTAATGCTATCCTGTTCGTTTTGAAATTGGATGGTGAATTGACAAAATGTCAAAATTATCACGGAAATCATGATTTCCCCCGCTTTGTTGAACTTACAGTTCTTTGTGGTTTACTTTTGCGATGTCCTTACAGCCGTCACAACATCTATACGCAATTTCGGCCTGATGTTTAATTACTTCCTTTGGCCTCTTGTTTTTCCAAAAATCAGGTGTTGGATCGTCCTTGTGGCTTGGAATGTCTCCAGTGTCATATCCGCAAGGAGCATCGCCGTAGCTCTCGTTGATTTTCCAACTGCTTTCTTCGTTTGCTCTTCCAGTTCGTCCAATATCGCCGGTTTGAGAAATGAGATAGAACCGAGCCTCGCCATATTGAATTACTCCGGCGCATTTTTCGTCTTGGGGTTTGAGGTACCAGTGATCATCCTTGCCTGAATGTTCGCGATTTGGCGGCGAATTTTTTCCCGGTTCAACATACCATGCTTCGTAATACTTAACGTTTGGTTCTTTCGGCGGATCCGGCGGACATTTATCACAGTCACATTCGCCGGAGTCATCAGGTAACTTAGGACAATCTATGAGGGCACACCGAATCTCTATTTTTTGTACTATATATCCAGCTTCTTCATAATTTTTGTCCAACTCCCAATTGAAGAAAACACCAACAGTATCTTCGCAACCATCGGTAAATGTTTTGGGTGCCGTGTACCTTAGTTTTCCGGAAGGATCGCGAAAATTGATCGGCTGATTATTTAGATAGAGGTAGTTGTTTGGTCCATCGACAAACTGAACAGGGTCAATTGACAACCATCGATTGTCAACGACTGAGTAGTTTCGTGCACGAATATATTGAACTGATGAATTTGGAAACGACAAATACCCTGACGCTCCGCCGTATCGAAATGAATTTAAGGTGCTTCCTGTGGCTGAGATTTCCTCTCCGAATGCCGCAAAGGTATATTCGTCTGAGACGTTCCCCAATTCATCCGTGAGATTTCTGGTTGAGCCTTGCGCGTCATAAAAATAATACGACGTTGAACCACTTCGGAACTGTGAAAGAGACTCCCCGAAGCGTTCAGGACGCATGTCGTATTGCACGCCCAAATTGCCATCTGAGACCTCTTCGGAAACGGTGTCATTAACAACATCCCAAGAATACTTTATTTGTGGCATGTTGGCTTACTCCATTCAAGTTTTAAGCATCTTCTTCGAAGTAGGTTTTCGGGCGACAGTGTTGGCAACACTGAAATCTTGCCGTTGCGGATTTTTTTGGTGCACTTTCCTTGGCGGGTTTGCTCCAGAACTTTGGCGGGTCTACAGATTCCGAAGTGGATGGCTGCGAGGAAATCTTGATTTTGCATCGCCCATTTCCATATTCTTGGCCAGTTTTCCATTTTCCGCCGGAATTTTTTCTGCCCAAGTCCGGAATGTTCTTCGCGCTATAAAAGCGAGTTTCAGCCACAAATCTCACCGCACCACACTCTCCGTCTGTCGCGTAAACGACCCAGTTGACGAGCTTTTTGAAATTCGTTGACGATTCCTTTGACTTAGTTGCTTTTTCCTCCACCCACCAAGCGATATAAAATGTTTCCATCGGTTCTTCTGGAGGGTCTTTTGGACAGTCATCGAGATCAATAACGCCACTAGATCTGTCAAACGGACACTTTATTCGATCGCAGTAAAAGTCAATCTTTTGGACTAGGTATCCACCCCATTCATCACCATTGTTTAACTCTAAATCCCAAGAAAGCCGCATCCCAGTCCCGCAACCTTCATTATTCTCTTCCGGTTTGACAAATTTTAGTTTTCCGGAAGGATCGCGAAAATTGATCGGCTGATTATTTAGATAGAGGTAGTTGTTTGGTCCATCGACAAACTGAACAGGGTCAATTGACAACCATCGATTGTCAACGACTGAGTAGTTTCGTGCACGAATATATTGAACTGATGAATTTGGAAACGACAAATACCCTGACGCTCCGCCGTATCGAAATGAATTTAAGGTGCTTCCTGTGGCTGAGATTTCCTCTCCGAATGCCGCAAAGGTATATTCGTCTGAGACGTTCCCCAATTCATCCGTGAGATTTCTGGTTGAGCCTTGCGCGTCATAAAAATAATACGACGTTGAACCACTTCGGAACTGTGAAAGAGACTCCCCGAAGCGTTCAGGACGCATGTCGTATTGCACGCCCAAATTGCCATCTGAGACCTCTTCGGAAACGGTGTCATTAACAACATCCCAAGAATACTTTATTTGTGGCATGTTGGCTTACTCCTCCGTATAGCTTCTGACAACAAGGCGCATCTCCGGGTTGTAGATGCGAGTTTCTAGATTGCCGTTTGGAAAGGCAATAGTCGTATTTTGATCTAGCGAATCCCATGTCCACGAGGTGCGCTCTCCATCGAAGTTGATTTCGACAATTCGGTTTCCATCTGCATCGTACAAATATGTTTTTGTTCCCCCGATTGATTTTGTTGTAAGAATTGCGTTGTTAAGATTGAATTCGGAATTGGTTGAATCTCCATCAATAGTTTGGCCGACTGAATTTCCCAATAGATCATATACGAATGTTTGTATTCGATTGACTTGCCCCGAAATGATTTCGCTAACCAACTGGTTGCGATCATCGTACGCCCAAGTAACGATTCCAGCTGTACCTAACGATCCAATTCTGTTTCCAACGCTGTCATACTCATATTTGGCGTAAAAATTCGGTGACGAATCGGATTTCGCGTTTAGCTCTGCTTTCACTCGACCATCAGCATCATATAATCTCGAAACCTTACTACCATTGGGTTTTATCATAAGAGTTTCGTTTCCTAACAAATCATATGAAAACGAAAACGTTCCGTCCGTAGATGACACGGATGATAGCTTGCCATCACAATCATACAAATAGCTCAAGACTCGGCCGCCAGGATATTGAGTGCTTCGCCGGTCACCATTTGGAAAGTAGTTGAAAGTTAATCTTGCCCCATCAAAATCAACACTTGATTCGATTTGGCCCAAGCAATCATAGACATATGTCCATTGTCCAGTTGCATCACTAACAATGGCCCTGTTTCCAACGATGTCATAACCAAATGTTTGAATTTGCCCATCGTTGAACAACTTCTCTGTAAGTCGACTGAGTTGATCGTACTTGTAGGTGATGGGCATCCCTCTTGCATTTGTTTTGTTCGTTAGATTGCTAAGTAGGTCGTAGTAAAATGTTGTAATTGCCCCAAGAGGGTTTATTTGCGCTTTCGTATTTCCTAGTTCATCAAGAACAAAAGTGGTTCTAGCACCTCTGGCATCAACGATCGATGTCTTGCGACCTGCCAAATCGAATTCGGATGTGGTGATGGCGCCAAGCGGGCAAGTTGTAGAAACCCTCTCACTGATTTCGTTGTATGAATATGTGTAAGTTTGCGCAAGTGAATTGGTCCGGTTGATCATGTTGCCACGTGGATCAAATTCTGACGTTACGATGCTTCCGGTATACGAAATCAATGCAATCTGCTGCGAGTTCGCATCATAAACATACGTTGTGCGGGCGCCAGTGATTCGTTCTTTGGAGGTTTCATTGCCAACACAATCAAAGCTTGACGTGGTCACTATTCCTAGAGGAGATTCAATCGATGTTCCACGACCAAGTGGATCGTAAAAATAAGAGGTGACGCAACCGTTTTGATTCATGACAGAGATTAAGTTGCGTGCATAATCATACGATCGAGTCAGTATTGAACCGGACGCATCCACATATGCGATATTGTTGCCAGCCGAATCGTAAATATATGATACGAGGCGGCCTAGTTCGTCTTCGCGATGGATTTCTCGGCCAATATTGTCATAAGAAATAGTTTGCCGGTCGACCAATGGACCGACGTTTGATACCTCTTGTCCAATAGGATTTCTGACCACTGTTCGGGTATTCGACAAGGCATCAACAGATGTCACCAATTGTCCTGCGATATCGTAAAAGAATGTTTGGCGAGCTCCCAACGGATTGATTTTTGCGGCAACTTTTCTATCGGAATAATAAATTGTCGTAGTTCGAGAACCGAGTTGATCAACTCTACAAGATTCCAAGCCAACCGAATCAAAAATATGGGTTGTTATTGCTCCGGCTTGATCGATGTAGGCAACTTGATTGCTGTTCTCGTCATATTTTGTCGTTGCCACAAAACCAGCTTCATCAATCGTTGCAATCTGACGATTGTCAGGGTCAAAAACATACGTTTTTCCGTACCCAATTGGCGAAATTCGGGAAATCAAAGAACCATTATTGTTGAAGCCGAATGTCGTTCGATTTCCCAAAGAGTTTTCAATTGACACTTTGTTTGAAACAACGTCAAAACGAAATGTGGTTCGAAACCCCATGGGATCGATTTCGTTGGTTTGATTGCCAAGCGAATCATAGTTGTATGTCCAAACAAAGCCGAGGGGATTCTGGAGTGAGCTTATTCTGCCCAATTCGTCGTAGGAGAAGGTTTTGACTGATCCAACTGGCGAAGTTTTGGAAATAAGCTTTCCATTGTTGTTATAGGAGTATGAAGTTAACTCACCGAGTCCGTTTTGGAATGAAACTACTCGATTCATATCGTCATATACAAACGACGACAAAACTCCAATCGCATTTTCCTGCGCACTCATCTTTCCAGCCGAATCAAAAAAGCTGGTCGTAATGAATCCAAGTGGATTTATGGTTGCGATTTTGTTAAGACTTTGATCGTAATTGTTGGTAGTAACTGCACCGGAAGGATTTGTGGTTGAAACCAACAAGTTGGCTGGAGAGAAACTGAAAGAGTTTCTAGCACCTTTCGCATCTATCGTTGCTATCCGTTGTTTTTCTGCATTCCAAACAAAGGTTGTTTTTTGGCCAAGAGCGTTTTCTACAGCCTCAACGAGATTATCACTGTTGTAGTGATAGGTGGTTCGAAACCCCATTGGAGTCACAATGGCATTCAGGCGCTGTCCGCCATGGCTTGCAGTATGATGCAAATACGTAGTAATATTCCCCAGTGGATTCAATTTGCTTTGAATGAATCCATTTGCCCAGGAATAAGTCCAGCGATTCCCTAGTGCATCTTCGCGTTCTATAAGGTTGAAGTCCGAATCGTATTCAAATGTTGTTATGTATCCCCGGGCATTTTGAATTGCAGTTTTTCTTGGCGGATTCGTGTATGTGAAGGTCGTTCGATTTCCAAGCGGATCCTCATATGAGGTTACCCGAGACGCTGAATCATAGGCGTATGAAAAAGTATTTCCTTCAGGGTCCGTTACCGCGGTGATCCGATGTTGCCCATCATAAGTGAAGCTTGTGACACAAAGCTCTGGAGTAGTGAATTTGACGAGATTGTTGCTTCCGTCAACTTCATATTGGAATTCACGACCCGCAGGATCCGTTATTTTCGAAATATTTCCATTGAAATATGCATACGACGTCATGCCTCCGGACGGATCCTGGATAGTTGTCAGCTGAGGCGGGAAACCTCCGTAAGAATACGTCCAAAGTGCTCCGGCAACATTCTCGGTTTTGACTAAGTCACCACTAGAGTTGTAGTGGATCTTGAACCCATTTGACCTGGTTTCAATCCAGTTGCTTCCTGATTTTTGAAGACTGTTGGAAGCTCCGTTGGGCGGATCATAGTTACCGCTCAAGTCTTTGTTTGAATATTGATAAACGCGCCCATCTCCGCGATGGACCTCTGCTGTAGTTGAATTGATTTCCTCAATCCATCGAATATTTCGGTCATTCCACCCGAATCCAAATGCATTGGCCTCCGTTGATAGCGAATTGTAAGTCTGGTGAGGAGTGCTTGCCAAGCAATGACTTGTAGCAAGCCCAATTTCAAATGTTTGATTTCCTATCGATGGCGAAACCGCACCGGGAGCAATTTGACACTCATCGGCAACACATCCACAACCGTCACCGCCTGAGTTTATTCCGGTTCCCAAATCGGTTGAGATTCGATTTGTATTTGCTCCGGAATTTGAGATCCTTCCGGCTCCAAACGGAGGTGAAACGTACCTACCGGAATCACCGCAGCCTCCTCCGGAGGGGATGTCAACACCACAACCATCTAAGCGTTCATCGCCGGAAATAACTGGAAGTCCTTGAGTGCAACCTTGCATCGGCTCAGACGCACCACTGCTCGTAGAACCAGAGACTGGAGTTTGCGACGACGGAGGAGGAAAAATCACAACCTTGCTCCCATAAAATATGGATCGGGAACCGACGTAGAACGCTTCATTTCACCGACTTAGAAATCAATGCGAAACTAAGCCCGATACTTGAGTTTTATCGATGCAAAAAATGAAAGTCAAACTTTTTCAAGGAACGGCAAACGAAATTGCAGAAAGCGCCTTTGATCAAAGGGGATATGAAACTGACCACTTGCGAATTGCAGATCTGCAAACTCAGTGAGACAAACGACTTAAATTCGACTCAACTTATTGGTTCGATCTCTGCCCTAAATATCCGCCATGATGTCGCGCCCCAAAATCGCTTTCACTTACTCCTTTCTGCTCCAACAAACTAAGTGTCAACGCATCACAAATTGCATGCATGACAACAGCACTTGACGTTGGCGTGAGACCTAGGGGACAAGGCTCTTTTATTGGCCCCATATCAATAACAAGATCACAAAACGGCCGAATTTCAGAGTCAATATGTGAAGTAACACCAATTACAAACTTAATTCCAAGTTCTTTTGCCATTTTTACGGCAGATATTACTTCAACAGACTTACCGCTTGTAGAAAAGGCGACGAGACAATCATCGTTTTTTATTGCGCCCAAGTCACCATGTGCCGCATCAGCCGGATGCATGTAATACGCAGCGGTTGCGGTTGCACGAAGTGTGGATGCAAAGTTAGCGGCCACATTTCCTGCTTTGCCGATTCCTGTGGTTACGATCCTTCCCTTGCAAGAAGCAAGCGCCAAAACAGCGTCTTCGAAAGTTGAATCTACTTTTATCGCGGCTATCGCTTTTGATTCTTGTTGCAGAACGAAGGAAACACGCTCAAGTATGTTCATTTTCGGCCAATCTGTTTGAATTACCGTTCTGATTTCGAGAGAATTTTAGGATGGCGCATTCGCTCAAGTCAAACATTTAAACTTCATGAATCATCATCAAACGAAAATCTCCAATAGCACAAAAAACGCCGACGCAGAGTTTGCTCCGCGTTTCGACCAAGCAGATTCGCCAGCGTTATTGACCTCTAGTTTGAGACCACTGTCCATTGGAGACACATACGCAGGCGCAACGGCTTTTTTGCTTTGTAGCGGACCGTCGATTTGCTCAATGGACTTGAACAAGCTTAACAAGCGAGGTGTCCTAACTTGTTCTGTAAACAATGCAGGCACTTTGTTTCGATCGAATGTCTGGGTCTGTGTCGATGATCCGGGAAATTTCTCTGACATTATTTGGAAAGATCCGGCAATTCTTAAGTTCTTGCCTTTCGGGCGGTTAACAAAGAAAATCCGCACTCGGAACCAATCGGGAGAACTTGTCGAAACCGAGTTTTCTGCCTTCCAAATGCCCAATACATTCGGCTATCGAAGTAATTCTGAATTCAGTCCCGAGAATTGGCTCTCTGAAAGCACTATCAATTGCGGACAGACTGGCCGATTCGCTGACGATCTAGGAATCATTGGATCCCGAAGCGTGATGTTGGTTGCAATAAAATTGCTCTACTACCTTGGCGTTCGTAGGGTTTTTTTGTTGGGCTGTGATTTCAGGATGAAGTATGGCGATCAAAACTACGCCTTTGAACAACACCGCACCCGCCGAAGCGTTCGAGGGAACAACCGAACCTATCGAGCGCTGAATGCAAGACTCCAAGAATTGAAGCCTTATTTCGATGATGTCGGATTTCACGTGTTCAACTGTACTCCAAACAGCGGCCTTGCTGTTTTTGAATATGTCGATTTCGAAGAAGCTGTGGCGCTGGCAACTTCATCAATGCCGGCGTCAAGCATTACAGCTGGCATGTACGACAAATGGCACGAAGAGTCAGAATCTAGTGAGAACAACGGATGATAAACATGGTGATTTCTCACGAACTCAAGTTTGTCTTCTTAGGAATCCCAAGAACAGCCAATCGAGCAATGCACTATGCGTTATTGAAATTACCTGGTGCGTTTCGCGGAGGGTACTTACATGAAATGGGTATTCCTGAAGAGTGCAAAGAATACTTTACATTTTGTTGTGTAAGAAATCCTTACCGCAGGTTTCTAGCGTACTATCGATGGCGTGCCCAAGACCATCCTTGGGGCGGAGACGCTGTTGGGATGACATTCGAAGATTACATCCTGGCGATGGAAGACGGAAAGCTAGGACCAACTACCGTCAGAGGCCACACGGAAAACAATCGATTGGACAAGGTTATTCGATTCGAAGAACTGCCTGATTCTTTTTCTGAATTAAGACTAGGCAATTCTTCAAGTTTGTTGGAACTAAAAAAGCACGGCCAGAAACTCAGCCGTCATTGGCACATGTTCTACAATGTGAGCCTTGCTGATCGCGTGTTCGAATTGTGCAGAAGTGATTTCGAAGAGTTTGGATATGACCGCGATTCATGGCGGGACCCTCACTCGGTGATTTGATCAGCCAATTGCAAGCAGAACGCGTGTTGGTCATTCCAGGAAATAGTCCCTGCTGATGAGAAATGTTCAATCCACCATTCAATGGGCTCGATTGTTAGGTGAAGCGGGTGGCCAGCAACCCGTTTCCATCTTCCGATCACATCTTCCCTTGTTGCAATTTTCATAAACACAAAGCGTTTGGCAACTCGAATCGCCTCGGATGCTGCAAGTGGTACATCGTCTTTGTGCAAGTGCTCGAATACGTCAGACGAAACCACGAGGTCAAAAGATCTGTCTTCAAAGGGCAGACATGTAGCTGAAGCCTGTACAATGTTCCGCCCAAGTGCGAGACCTTTTTCGACTGCTGTTTGCGACACCTCGGCTCCTTGGACTTCCTTTTTATATCTTCCGCCAAGCATGCGAAAACTCCCTCCCGAACCACATCCGATATCGAGGACGGACTCGTAAGAAATATTTCGTTTGATCCAAGAAATATGGCTCCTGATATGACTATCGTAGTCTCGGTTTTCTTGGTAGCCCTCGTCGCGCAAGGTGTCATACAGATTCTGGTAGTCGAATGAACTAACCTGATTTCGCTTCGTCACGCTTCACTCTCAGCAATTGCGAGCAAGGAAAGAGTCGGGTGGTAGTCAGGGCGCAGGTTGAGCGATTTCCTCAATAGATCTATAGCTTGCTCCCTTTGGTTTTGCTGGAGGCGAATGGAACCGAGGTTGTGATAGGCGGCCGCGTTGCCCGAATCGCAGGCAATTAGCCTTTCCAAAAGTTCCGCGGCAATTGCTGGATCGTTCTCGAAATAAAATCTACAACATTTTTCTAGGATCGTTGAATCGTCCGGAGCCAAGTCAATGCACTTTTTGTATAGCCTGTTTGCCTCCGATGTCTCACCATCAAGTTCGGTCACCTGAGCTTCTAGCAAAAGGCCTATCAGTCTTGATTCTTCGCTTTCTTGCCATCGTTTCGCCAGAACTCGAGACGTTTGCAAGCGTCGATTTGCAATCAATATTTCGGTCAATGCAAGTTGGGCGGGAATATAACTGGGGCATTCATCTAACACTTGTCGCCATTGCCTCTCGGCATGAAGATCCATTTTTGCATCCCGATAGGCAACGCCGAGATTAAAGCGACATTTAAATCCTGTAATTCCAGGGTCTGTGCTTCTGAGGGATTCTGGAGTCTCGAGATCCAATATTTGTTTGTAACAGCTGATAGCTTCCGAGTGATTGTCGATTGCCTGAAAGGACATTGCTTCCCGAAACAACAACTCGGCGTCATTTGGATATAGTTGCCGAGCATTCTTGCATACTTCAAGCGATTCTTCTGCCCTTTCGAGTTGCAGCAAACAATTGGCAAGATAAGCGTAGGTCTTCGGTACGTGGGACTCATTGGGCGTAGAATGCTCCAAGCATTTTTTGCACCACTCGATTGCCTTTTCATACTCATGCGATTCCGCGTAAGTCATCGCGAAATTAAAAAGTACAAAAGGATGGTCCGGTCTTTCTTCTAGATCTTTTTTGAGAATCCGCATGTCGCGTTCGACCTTGGCCTTTTGCGATTCTTCTGATCGGTCCGAGCCGGAATGAACAACATAGATATCGGTAGCAGCAATTTCACCTCCCAATCTTCGGATCGGCATCAATACTTGTTCGTGAATTCGGCCTTCAAAACGCAAGTCCTCGCGATTGCGAAACATTTTGACGTGATCCACGACCGTGTGCTCTTCCATTCCCGATTCACTTCCTCCTGGACAATGCACTTGCATTACATAACCCATAATTCGCGGATCGTGATTAGAATCTGCTAGTTCGCGTAGTCGTTGGCCACATTCCGCAGTAATCGTGTCGTCTGAATCCATCCAGAACAGCCATTCGCCAGAAGCATGGTCAAGTGAAACATTGCGGGCTGCCGAGAAGTCATCACACCAGGGAAACTCGAATAACTTGCCTCCAAATTCTTTGACGATGTCCATTGTTCGGTCAACCGAACCTGTGTCGACAATAATCATTTCATCGACCCAAGGTTTTATGCTCTCAAGGCAGGGAACTAAGGTTTCTTCGTTGTCCCGAACAATCATGCAGAGTGATAGCTTCATTTTTAGTTGCCCTCGCAGTCTTCTATAGCATTTCGAAGTGCGGCGATTGCGATCTTTGCACAGTGCATCTTGTCGGATGGAATGCCGTCAAGTGCGTTTGCAACATCTTCGGGCTCTAAAGACTTGCAATATTCCAGCGACTTATTTTCGATCAATTCCGTAAGCGAGGAACATGCAGCAGTTGTGACGCCACACCCTTGCGATTCGAAACCAACTTTGGCGACATTGCCATTCCCGACAAGTAAGTAAATCGAAACGAAAGGTGGGTTGCCCGAAACCGAAGCCCGCCCAAC
The DNA here is from genome assembly GCA_964434955.1 of uncultured Pirellulaceae bacterium. GTDB lineage: Bacteria > Planctomycetota > Planctomycetia > Pirellulales > Pirellulaceae > JANQLU01. Next base: position 3,360 of record CAYSXI010000029.1, on the reverse strand, counting down.
ACCGTTGGGTTCGGTGATAGGTCCTTCATTTACCGGATATGCAGCATGCTCGCGAAGCGTCGATGAAAACCTAGGCATGTCAAACTCTAAGTTCGAAGAATTTGATTGAAAACCACGCAAGATATTCGAACAATGATTTATACCGAAATCAAATCTTTTCTCCAAAAAAATTCGCAGGGCAGCTTTGATGATTAGTGGTGTCATTCTCGCGCGAAACGAAGAAAACAATATTGTCGAATGCATCAAATCGATTCGACCGCATGTTGCGGAACTAATTCTTATCGACATGGACAGTGCAGATGATACGGTATCGCTTGCACAGTCATTCGTAGACAAGGTAATGCACCACGAACTCGTGGCTAACTTTGATCCAGTAAGAAATATCGCAATTCCTGAATCAAACAATGACTGGCTTTGGTTCATCGATGCGGATGAACGAGTTTCAGATCAAACCGCAGCTGCCGTGAAACAATTAGTTGGTACTCAAGGTGATTCCTTTGAGGCTATCAACATCCCATTCAAAACATATTTTTGCGGAAAGTGGATTGAGCACAGTGGTTGGTGGCCTGGTTACACGATGCCTCGAGTCTTGAAGAAGGGTTTTTTCAAATTTTCCGAAAGACTTCATGGAGGAGTGGAGCTCGAAGGCATGGAAATTCGTTTGCCGCCTGATCCAGAATTAGCCGTAGACCATTTCAGCTATCTTTCGATCGAGCATTACTTGGAAAAGCTGAATCGATACACGTCCACGGAAGCGAACCAGCTATTTGAGGCCAATCAATCAATCGATTGGCGAAACGGAATAGCCCATATGATTCACGATTTATGGATGTACTACGAGCGAAACTCGGGAAATTTGGACGGGCGGCATGGATGGATCCTGGCATGGCTCTCCGGGCAGTATCGATGGCTTTCTCACGCAAAGCTTTTGGACAAGAACACAAAGGCCATTGAACACAATGCACAACTTGCCCCAGAGAGTTTAACGGCACTTTTTGATGTAATGAGCCAGGAGCTCGAGCGGAATCGCGGAGCCGTTTTATCCAAACCAAGGGGTTTGGTTTGGCGCTCACCAATCTGGGACCCGAGTGGTTATGCCGACGAAGGTCGTTGTTTCGCAAAAGCGTTAAGTCAACTAAATCGCCACGTTTCGATCGAAAGCATCAATTGGAATGAAAAGAGATGTGAGCTCCCAAATGGGGATAAAGCTTTATTTTCTGCGATGGCAAGATCCAAACGGGCCGAAACAAATGTCGCAATTACTAACTGCATTCCGACGCTCGTTGAACCTGATCGAGCAGCGGCCTTCAATGTTATCCGAACCACGTTTGAAACTGATCGGATTCCCGAATCATGGTTGCCTCGTCTTAGCGCCTTCGATGAGGTTTGGGTTATCTCCAAACAAAACGAACGTTCTTTTCGACAAGCGGGTGTAGCTCCTGAGAAAATGAGGCGAGTTCCCAGTTTTGTTGATACCGACTTGTACAAACCTGACGGTGATCGATATCCGCTACCCCAGGAATTCCGTGAGCGTTTCGTCTTCCTTTCGGTGTTTGAATGGCAATATCGAAAAGGTTGGGACGTGCTTCTTAGGGCATTCACAAAATCATTTGAAACAAGTGATAGGGTCAGCCTTTTGTTGAAGATCTCAAAGATGCATGGGCAATCTCTAGACCAGATCATTGCCCAAGCCAACGAAGTTTTGGGAGACGATTGTCCAAAGATAGAAGATCGGATCGATATAGGAATCTTGGACGAGTTTCTTTCGGCGGAGCAGATGGCGAGTCTTTATCGGGCTTGCGACGCGTTTGTGCTTCCCAGTCGCGGTGAGGGCTGGGGACGTCCGTATATGGAAGCAATGGCGTGCGGGTTACCCACCATCGGCACCAATGCTTCCGGAAATGTCGACTTCATGAGTCCAAATAATAGCATCTTAGTGGACGCTCAATTGGAAACAGTTCCAGAAGAGGCTGTGATGGAGATTCCGCCATATGACGGACACAAATGGTGGGAACCAGATGAAGAAAAGCTTGTGAATGCTATGCAAGACATCTGGAATGATGATTCAAAGCGAGTGGATTTGGCCAAAGCCGCTTCAATTCACATTCATGAAAATTTTGGAATTGAAGCCGGCAAAGAGTCGCTCGAGCGCTCACTTCAAGAACTAGAGTTGCGTTTTCCTGGGTCGCACAAAAAAGATGTGCGAGAGAATCAAATCCAAGTCACTCTCGAGGGTGAGTTGTTCGCAAATCATAGCTTCTCGAATATTAATGAACAGCTTGCCGAGATGTTTATTGATGATGATATTTTCGCACTCTCGATTGACCGAAAGATTCACAATCCAACGTCTGAACGCGACAACATTCGGTACGGAAAGTTGGCAAGCGCAATTGCCACACATGAGGGCGCAGATTCGGAAATAACCATTCGCCATGCGTTCCCCCCCAACTTCGCCCCCGTAAGAAGTGGCGCGTGGATTCATATCCAGCCATGGGAGTTTGGCCACCTTCCCGCGGAATGGATCAAAACACTTAAAGAGGACGTCGATGAAATATGGGCTCCAACCAACTATGTAAAAGACGTGTACGTCAACAGTGGAATCTCACCAGAGAAAGTTATCGTTATTCCTTGGGGCATCGATACGAAGGTATTCAACGATCAGGTTCCCCCTCGGTTTTTGCCAAGTAATAAGGCATTTAAGTTTTTGTTTGTTGGAGGAACAATCGAACGAAAAGGTTTTGACCGTCTATTCGAAGCATACACCAAAGAGTTTTCGAAAAACGACAACGTCAGTCTGGTGATCAAAGACTTGGGAACACAAACCTTCTATCGTTACGGAAACTATCAAGAGCGAATTAGGCAAGTACAACAGAAACGCTCTGCCCCCGAGATTGTTTACTTTGATGAGTCATGGACTGCTGGGCAATTGGCCAGCCTATACAAGGCTTGTGACTGCCTTGTTATGCCATATAGAGGTGAAGGATTCGGTTTACCGATCTTGGAGTCTATGGCCTGTGGCACTCCAGCGATCGTACCAACAAACGGTGCATCGGATGACTTTGTCGATGAATCAACTGGGATACAAGTTGACGGAATACAAATTGAATCCTCACATGAGTGGGAATTGACTGGTCCAGCTTTGGAGCTCGACCTGAGCGTCGATGAGCTACGAGAAAAAATGAGGTGGGCCGTCGACAACAAAGAAAGAACAAGTCAGCTTGGCCGTACAGCCGCAAAGGAGGTCCGAGCAAACTGGACCTGGGAAAAGTCGTTCGAGTTGATGAAGCAAAGGCTCTCATATTGGGCCGGCAAGAAAGGGCCTACTACAATACTAATGTAAGCGCTGTCTCAGCCGTCTCC
>CAYSXI010000028.1:0-37173 GCA_964434955.1 uncultured Pirellulaceae bacterium | reverse complement strand
TTCGGAAATTGAGGTCTTACTTGCTTTCTTCTTTTTTGAATGTCATGGGGTCAATTTGATCTTCGAGGCCGGCCATATTCGGCGGAATCATTCGAATCGTCTGGTCGTCCACAAAAGTCACCACCGTTTGACATTCATAATCTTTCAGTTTGCACGACAATCGAAATTCCTTCTTGTCGTCGGAAGTGGAGATCAAGGTCCATGTCCCGTCATGATTGCCCTTGGCCATGCCAAAGTCGGTCCGGGTCTCCAAAGAACCATCACTTGCGAAACGAACGATCATCTTGCCCGGCTCTTCGCCTCCAACACGATCATCCAGATCTTCTCCCGCTTCGTCGCTAACATCCAACGCCCAAGTACCGATGACCTTCTGGCGATCGCTGTTTCCACAACCGGCGATACTGACCAGGACGACGAATGCCAAAGACGATGGCAAAATGGAATTTTTGAAGTAACTCATAGAAAAGCTCCGCTGACAGCTTATCCCAGCTGCTCAGTATTCTGCAACGTTAATCGAAACTGCTTGCAATTTCCCAATCTTCGAATCGATAGCATTTTGAATTGGGCGCCTACGTGTTGCGATGTCAAACTTTGTGGAAAAAACAATTTTTCATGATCAGGCTGACTTTGTCTGCCGATTAAATGCTTGGATGATTGTATTTGTATATCCCATTCGGGGGCGTTTGGATGTTTCGCAGTCTTTCGGTTTTGGCAATCGTTGCTATCTCGGCTTTGATGACAGGGTGCTACTCCGCGCCCATGGGTTGTGGCACTTGCTGCGACAACTGTGATGGCGTCACCGGTCCCTATGTACCGCATCGCCCGTTTGAACGGCTTCTGGATGCGCGAAAGTCGGCGTTATGCGGCAATGGATGTGGGGAGATCTACTATGGTGAATGGCGAAACTACCCGCCCGATTGCTGTGATCCATGCGACAATGCGCAGCAATGCACGCCTCCAATCGCGTGTCGACCGCACCTGATCGCTGGTTTGTTGACCGGCTGGTATGGTAAACGGCATCCTCGTGGATACCACGATGACTGCTGTGACGATTGTGGATTTGACGATTGCGGTTGCGACGCAGGCTTTGAAAGTGATTGTGGATGCGGTGGTGACATGGTCGAAGGTGCCATCGTTGGCTCAGGCGGCTGTGCCTCCTGCACCCCCAAATCCTATCAACAAGACGTCGAGCAGGCGTTCTCGCCAAGCCGATCACCGAGTCGGGTACCAAATCGCGTCCAACGGCGCACTTATCAACCGGCTGAGCAATCAATGGGCCGAACCATTCGTCGCTAGGCGTAAGCTCACCTGAGGCGACCGCGGTTGATCATTCAGCGCGGTTGATCGTTCAACGCGGTCCAATCTGATTTCGCTGCAATCACTTTGCGTAGTCGCCGCTGAGAATATGGAAGTGCAAATGAAATACTTCCTGACCGGCCGATGCACCATTGTTCGACAGAACTTTGAATCCATCTCCAATCCCAAGTTCTTCCGCAACCTTGGGAATGGTTAGCAGCAGGTGCCCAAGCAATTCGCGATCGTCGTCTTCGGCATCCGCCAGATTGACGATTGCTTTCTTGGGAATGAGCAAGACGTGTGTCGAAGCCTGGGGGTTGATATCCTTGAAAGCGAGACACAAATCGTCTTCATAGACGACGTCCGCCGGCAACTCGCGACGGATGATCTTTTGAAATACAGTGGTCATGGGTCAACTTAACGAATGGGTTACGTTTCAACCCAATTCTTGACCAGCAGACTTCGTGACGCAATTCCCTTCACGAGATTAATTAGCGAACGATTTTCACCGGGCTGTTTGGCGATAGGATTGTGAAGACATCGCCGACTTGATTTTGGCCAACTCGAATGCAGCCGCGTTGGTCATTGGTGGCACGGGAATGAATGCAAATTCCTCCGCCCAGATCCATCCAATACTTGCCGTAAGGATTTTCGGCCGTTGCTGGATTGATCGCATTTCCCTGTGCATCGCGGTAAAGCTGTCCCTCTTCCGACTTGGTTTGTACCCGATACTCTCCTTCGGAAATGGCAACATCATTTCCGAAATCCAAAGCAAATCGGCCGGCGTACAGGTCACCAAGAAACATGGTCATTTCGTTTTTGGACAAGTTAACTTCGGCACGAAATGGTCCTTTTAGCTGCTTCAGTTCCAGGCCACTTTCAAACTGCCCCTGACGCAGCGTGGTCTCGTTAATTTTGTAGACCAACATCGCCGGAACGTTCCAACTTTGCGCGATCGACCGGATACTGTCTCCTTCGCGAACAATGTATGGGTTTGAGTCGAGAAGGTGCTCAGGCGAATAGATGACTTTTCCAGCCAATGAATCCAGCCAGGTTAACAGCTCCTGGCGTTTGGCTTCGGACATGTCCGCATGATAAAAGGCAGACAGCGTCTTAAGCGCCGCGGACATATTCCCCTGGTTGATGAATGAAGTTGCTTGGGTGTATGCCTGCTCCAACCCGACCGCGGTCGTTTTCGGTTGCTCAAATGACATGTTGCCATTGAGCTGATTAAAATTTTCATTCTGATCGGTGGAATGATTGCCCAGCAGATTCGTATTGCTTTCGCGAACAGGTGGCGTATTCAACTGTCCGACATCAACCAAATTGTTGGGGTCTTCGAATTGTTGACCGGCGGGAATGGTGTTCGCTGGCTTGGCATTGTCCAAAGGCCCGCGAAAATCGGAGCCAGAACGACTGAGCTCCATTGGCGAGCCTGGAAGCTCGGCACCGTTGCCATTGTCGATGTCGGAGTTCAAAACCGGAGGAAATTGATTTGGAGCCGCAGGTGGTGGATTTAGCTGTTGCGGAAATTCATCTTGCTGCACCAAAGGTGGGGCTTGCTGAGAATTCGGCAGTGTTTGTTCCATCGGCATCGAATTCGATTCCGAGATTCCGTCGTCACCGCTTTCGTCGACAATCGAAATTTCATCCGGCTCTTCTTCTTTAGCCACGTTGGGCTTTGGCGAATTGACAAGCTGGAACACACCGTAGGAAACGCCAAGCAGAAGTACGATGACAACAGTGTTTTTCAATGAATTCACAGCAGTCCTCCTTGACTGTGCGGAATATTAGTTTTCACTAGGCAGAATCAGTCTGTTGATCCTGCCTCCATTCCTTCGGCATTCGATTTGATGTTTATGTGGGACGAAAACGATTCCCATGACGAATATGATCTTCTCGATGAAGCAGAACATGCTTCGGAAGAAGATGTGTACGCCCATTGCCCGTTTTGCAACGCCGAAATCTATGACGATTCCGTCCAGTGCACGCAATGCGGCAATTTCATCATTGAAAACACTTCGACCTTGGGTTCATCCAGGCTTGCGAGCCCCTGGATTGTGATTCCTGTCGTACTCGTGCTCATCATTGCAATCTTCCTGATGTGGGTTCTCAACATTCGCTGAGAACGAAGGAAGAGATTCGCGCGAGCGTGGCGATCTTAAAAAAATTGCAAGAATAACTCCAGATCAATCACCGAATTGCCGACAGCGTTCTTGCAATGACTGCTAGCGAGTATCCTGGAGGCTGTCACGCGGGATCGTCGCCACCGCGAAGCTTTTTGCGAATGACTTCCAAACGTTCCGCGAGTTCGGTTTCAAAGCCGCGATTCACCGGTTGATAGTATTGGCGTTCAACCCCCAGGTAGTCCTGTTCGGCGACACCGTCATCTTCATTGTGGGAATAGACGTAACCCTCACCGTGACTTAGCTCTTGAGCGCCCGAATAATGCGCGTCACGCAAATGGCGAGGCACAGGTAATACTTGCCCGTTCTCAATATCCTTGATCGCGGCGCCAATTGCTCTGGTCGACGCGTTGGATTTCGGTGCCAAGGCCAGGTAATTGACCGTTTGCGAAAGTATCAGCTGGCATTCCGGCAAACCCACTTGTTCGCAAGCTTGAAAGCAGGCCACTGCCAGGGTGAGTGCCTGCGGGTCAGCGTTCCCAATATCCTCGCTGGCAAGAATCACCAGTCTTCGACAAAGAAACCGAATGTCTTCGCCGCCGGCCAGCATACGGGCCAACCAATAGGTCCCGGCATCCGGATCACTTCCCCGAATGCTTTTGATCAATGCACTTGCGCAATCATAGTGGGAATCCCCGGTCGCATCGTATTCGACGACACGGGTCGCCATCGATTCGAGCACCAGATCACGATTCAGACAAACCGGCTCCTTGCTCGAAAGAACCGCAATCTCAAGGGAATTCAGTGCTCGACGTGCATCACCATCGCAGCGAAGTGCAATGGCCTCCAGCGCTTCGTCCTCAACGGCAATCTCTTTGTCGCCGAGTCCGTTCTCGCGATCCGATAGGGCAAGCTTGAGCAGCTGAATCGTATCGTTCGTTGAAAGTGACTCCAGTTGAAACACCTGGCTCCGACTTACCAATGCACTATTAACGGCAAAGAACGGATTCGACGTCGTTGCCCCCACCAAGGCGATCACGCCGTTTTCGACATCCGCCAGAAGAGCATCCTGCTGAGCCTTGTTGAATCGATGGATCTCATCAATAAACAGAAGCGTTCCCGCGTCTCCGGCAGCAACGTCATCGCGGGCCACGGCCAGTGTGTCACGAATATCCTTTACGCCATGTTCGATCGCGCTCAACTGACGGAACCGGCGATTGGTGGCTCCCGCCAACAGCTGTGCGAGGGTCGTCTTGCCGCAACCCGGAGGTCCGAACAGAATGATCGAGCCCAGTCTCCGTGCATCGATCATCCGGCGCAAAAGTTTGCCTTCGCCCAACAAATGGTCTTGCCCAACCACATCGTTGATGGATTGTGGGCGCATCCGAGCGGCCAATGGCTGCGCCCGCTTTTGACTTTTTCGCTCTGATTCGGCAAACAACGACATCGATTACGCTTCTGAAACGCCAAGTTCATCTAATCCGGACGAAGCTGATTTTAGCGAGCAATCAGAAACGTCGCCAACATGGCGAACCACACGAAATCAAGAAAGTGCCAATAGTTGGCACAGTTATCGACGGCCCAATGTCGCTCGTGATCGAATTTCTCGCGATAAGTACCGTGCAGAATGACGAGAAGGAAAACCAGCCCACCAATCACATGCAGTGCGTGCAGGAACGCAAGCGTAAAACAAATCCCGTAGGATTTTGCCGAACCATCTGCGCGCGAAAAGTGGGTTTCCATTAGATAGTGCATGCCAAAGGACTGGAGGAAACAAAACCCCACGCCTAAAACGGTCGCCAACCCAATCCAGAATCGAAAAGGCTGCAGACGCTCCCTTCGAACTTGAAAACATGCTCGATGAAGACAAAAACTGACACCGATCAGCAAAGCAGTGCTGACCCAAAAACTCGTTGGCAAGGTCAGTGGCAGATACTCGCGCTCGAGATCGCGAAACGCGTTCGCCCGAATGATGCAGTACGAGGCCAAACTGGCCGCAAAGAACATGCCCAATGAAGCCAGGAACAGGTAAACCACCAGCTTCGAGCGATAGGCCTCAGGCCGTTCAGGCAAGGTTGCCAGGTCGTTTTTTAACATCCCCCCTGCCCTTTCAAATTGGAAACTACTCCTGTTCCGTTGTGATCTGGACCGGTTCAGCGGGCCGCGAAGCAATCGGGAAGTCTTCGACTTTTTCCTGATAGGCGCCCCGATCCATCAGCGTCATGCAAATGAACAAAGTCACAAACAACACGGATGACATGAATGAGATCACGTTGAAAGCCTTGTCCCAAAACATATGCATGAAGAACAGACCCACCAACGTTGCTTTGACCGTTGCGATGATCATCGCGACGATAATATCAAACTTGCCCAGCGGCCAATCGTTCGCGACCACCGTGAGGATGGTCAATCCAACCAGCGAGAAAAACACAGCCAGCAACATCTTCATCGGTGCCGGGTGAGCAAAAGAAGCGTGATCTTCGTGATTGTTATGAGCCATGATATCGATTCGTTTTCTATAAAACGGTCTATTTGATATTACCGGGATCGGATCCAGGATCAAACTAATTAATCAAGTACAACAAGGGGAACAGGTAAATCCAAATCAAGTCGACCAAGTGCCAGTAGAGCCCGACGTAGTCGACTGGTCCGAAGTAATCCGAACGGAAATGCCCGTGGATCGCTCGCCATAGTAGCCAAGACAAAGCGATCATGCCCGCGATGACGTGAATCGCGTGCAGCCCGGTCATGCAGTAGTAAATGCTGAAGAAGATTCCAACTCGACGCTTTCGTTCGCTATCAAGCAAAGGATCTTCGGTCGACGCGGCAACGGCACTCTCGTCGCCCGCCTCCATTTTGTCATCGGACTTCTTTTCGTCCTCGCCAGAGCCTTTGTTCTTCTCAGGCGATTTGTCGCCCGTTTTCGCTTTCTCGTCCTGATCGTTTTCCGACTTCTTCGATTCCGCTTTCTTGTCGTCCGACTTCCCGTCGTCTTGCTTCTTCGAATCTTCCTGGAAAACAGCGTTGGTTATCTCTTTGTCACCAATCTTCCACGACGCTTGCGACTTGCCGTCCCCATGCTTCTCATCATCGTGTTTGCCATCATCATGATCCCCGTCGCCGTGCTCGTCTCCATGCTCGTCGTCGTGGGCATGATCGCCAGCGTGTGCCGCAGGTTTGGGTTTGATGTCCATGTAAACCTTCCCGGCGATGGCACCAAGAAAGTATCCGCCCATCATCAAAGTCAAACCGAAGAAGAAGTAGGCCTTCTTGGCATCGTTGGTGGCTTTGAACAAACCAGCCGCCGCGGCAAATCCGATCAACAGGATCCCGGGAGGAATACTGAGCATCCAAAGATACTTCGAAATGCCCTCAGTTTCGTGATGATGAAAGTTGTAATAGCCACGAGTCAAGATACCTTCGTCCCATTTGTGACTGTACTCAACCGCTTTGACGCCCAAAAACATGGCCGCACAAACCATGGTGATCATCAAGTTCAAGATCAAAGTCTTGTTCTGATTGAGCTGAGCCGCGCGAACGGCAATCGCCATGGTCAGACTACTGAACAGCAACACGATCGTGTTGAGACCACCAAGCACTTTGTCGAGATGCGTCGACGCCTCGACGAATATCTCCGGCTGAGAAGCGCGGTACAAAACGTACGCGCAGAACAGCCCGCTAAAGAACAGGACCTCCGTCACCAGGAAAACCCAGATCCCTAGCTTGCCCGCGTCAAATTGTTGCCGAGGATTGTCAAAGTGGTGAGCAATCCAGGGACCATGATCGTGATTGTCGTGTGCCATCGTATTTTTCTATCTGTAAATGCGGTAAATCCGGCCGCTTCAATTACGAATGTTGTGGTTCGGGAACGGGTTTCTCAACCGGCTCCTCGAAATCTTTATGAACAAAGGTATCCAGCTCTTCATCCAAAACTTGCGATCCAAAATCGTAAGGATCGGTCATGATCACATCGTGAGCAAAGTTGTGATGATCGGGAGGTGAACTCGACTGCCACTCAAGTGAAGAAGCACCCCATGGGTTTCCACCACACTTTCGCCCTTTGAAGGCCGCGTAAGTCAGAGTCGCAAAGGCAATCAGGATCCCGATTCCCAGAACGAAAGCTCCAAAGGTCGACCATTGGTGGAACTCGAGGAATTCGGGGTCGTAGCGAGCGTATCGCCGTGGCATACCACGTGCCCCCATCACAAATTGCGGGAAGAAGGTCAGGTTAAACCCGGCAAAGACCAGGAAGCAACCGATTCGCCCCAACGTTTCGTTGTACATCCGACCAAACATCTTGGGCCACCAGTGGAACAAGCCACCCAGCAAAGCCGTAAGCGTTCCACCCACCATCACAAAGTGGAAGTGAGCAACAACGAAATAAGTATCGTGAAGGTGAATATCGACACTCAGCGTTCCGAGGAACAAGCCGGTCAATCCACCGATTCCAAACAGGAAGATAAAGGAAAGTGCGTAGCACATTGGAGTCGTCAACGAGATGCAACCTTTGTACATCGTCGCCAACCAGTTAAACACTTTCACCGCCGAAGGGACGGCAACCGTAAAGGTGATCGCACTGAAGATCACGGTTACCAACTGGGACTGCCCACTGGTAAACATGTGGTGACCCCAAACCAGGAAGCCCAACAGCGCGATTGCCACACTGGAGAAAGCGATAAATGAGTAACCGAATACTTTCTTGCGACTGTGAACCGAGATCAACTCGCTGATCACACCCATTCCCGGCAGAATCATGATGTAAACCGCGGGATGTGAGTAGAACCAGAAAAAGTGCTGGAACAAAACCGGGTCACCACCGTATGCCGGATTGAAGATACCAATTTGCATAACGCGTTCGGCGATCAAAAGCAAAAGGGTGATTCCCAAAACAGGCGTGGCCAGAATCTGAATGATCGACGTCGCGTAGAGGCCCCAGATGAACAAGGGCATTCGGAACCAACCCATGCTGGCTGGTCGCATCGTGTTGACCGTGACCAGGAAGTTCAATCCGGTAAAGATCGAACTGAAGCCCAGCACGAAGGCACCGAGCGTCGCAAAGATCACTCCGGTATTCGTGTTCAAACTGTAGGGAGTATAAAACGTCCAGCCAGTATCGAGCCCGTTCGTCGTTAACGCTAACAGCAGGAACGCCGTTCCAATGGCCCAGAGATAAAAACTCGAAAGATTCAATCGCGGAAAGGCAACGTCTTTAACGCCCAACATCATTGGCAACACAAAGTTCCCAAGCGCCGCGGGAATACTGGGAATGATGAATGCGAAAACCATGATGGCGCCGTGAAGCGTGAACATCTGGTTATATTGCGATTCCGTCAGGAACATTTTGTCCTGGGTGAAAAGTTCGCTTCGCAAAACCAGCGCGAAAATCCCGGCCAGGAAAAGTGCGGCGGTAACGCCGACCAGATACATGACGCCGATCCGCTTGTGATCCAACGTGAATAGCCAGGAAGATATGCCCGACGAAGCGTTCAAGTAATTGTTGTCGGCGGCGTGCCCAAACAATTCTTTTCGAGATGCTGCGTTCGTTCCCATTTTCTTTTGCCTTTTTATTTCTTCTGCATTGAATCCAAATTGCCGAACAACACCGACTATTCTTCTTTCAATGTTTTCAAATACTCAATGATGTAGTTGATTTCCTTTTCGCTGATCTTTCCTTTGAAAGACGCCATCTGCGAACGAGGACCGTATCCAGCGACCACGTCTTTCTGCGGCTCCCAAATCGAATCGATGACATATTGCTCGTCGACAAGCTTGGTCGAGCCATCAATCATCGACTCCTCCCTGCCCCAAAGCCCGAGGAAGCTTGGACCCGTTTTGGCCGAGCCGTCAATTGTGTGACAACCGGCGCAGTTGATCTTGTACAAGCGCTCTCCATTCTCCTCGGGAGTTTTTGTATCAGGATCCCACAAGACATTCTCACGGAAAGTCTTCCAATCCTTGTGAACGTGAACGGTCCGTGCCATCAAGGAGTGGCCATCACCGCAGTACTCCGTGCAATAAAGTCGGAAGGTACCCTCTTTTGTCGGTGTCACCCAGAACTCAGCAAATCGTCCCGGGACCACGTCCATCTTTTGGCGGAATGCGGGGACGAACATGCTGTGCAAAACGTCTTTCGACTGCATCTTCAATCGGAACGGTTGATTGACCACCAAGTGGAGATCCTGGGTGATGTCACCCTCTTCCGTTTCGAAGGCCCAGGAAAACTGGCTGGCTTCGACATAAATTTCGTAAGCGTCATCGGGTGGAATCCGCTGCTTGAAGTATCCGGAAGTTCCCGCGACAAACATGAACACCAGCAGGAAACTTGGAAGAACCGACCAAAGAATCTCCAGGGTCGTATTATGTGAAGGACTGGGAATCGGCGCCTCGTGACCGGGCCGTTTTCGGAACTTGACCACAAAGCCAATCATCACGCCAATGATGATGACGAAGAAAAACACGCAGACCCAGAAGATAAAGTAAAACAACCAGTCCACTTCACCAGCAAAGGTCGATGCCTTTTCCGGGAACCAATAGTCACCCGGTCGATAATCGCCGTCTTGATATTCGTAACCGTCTTTGGAAACCACTGCGGCCTTGCCGTCCGATTTCTTGTCGCCGGTTTCTTTCTTCTCATCGGATTTCGCCGCGCCCGATTTTGCATCATCGGACTTCTTGTCTTCCTGCGACTTGGTTTCGCTTTTTCCGGTATCGGATTTCTTGTCCTGATCGCCGGCCGTTTTCGGAGCTTCCGTCGTCGACTTTTTTGAATCGCCGGAACCCGATTTCGAATCCTGGGCAACGCCAACCGACGCAACCAGGAAAAGCATCATGAATACAAGAAAAATGGGTTTACGCATCTCGTTCACCGCTTGTTGCCAAATTGAGTTTGCCCGCCATTGAATCTTCGGGCTGATCAATGTTGAGTTTCTGAGTTTTATCGTTTTTGATCTTCATGGCTAATACAACGGTTGCGAACACAAAGAACGGCGTGCCCACAAAGCTGACCATGACGAACATGAAAAAGTCACCGGATAACAAATAGAGCAAGGCAAAGCCAAGCCAGCCGAGGATCCCTGTCGCATAAAGCGCGATCCATCGAAGCCAGGCCGGGACCAACCAGATGAAAACGCCGTACGCAGTCAACGCACCCGCGATTCGCATCAATCCCATCCATTGCATGGTGTACTGGCCTGTAAACTGGTCGTAGACAAAGCAGCCCGTTAGCAAGAAGCCCTTGTTGATTGGCGAACCAATCTTGCCTTCACCTGCTTCGGTTAATGCCAGTTCCAAGACCTTTGGCTCGACTTCCAAGCCGTAGATGTAGCGAACAATTTTTCCCTTCGGCGAGATCATGATGAAAACGGCCGAATGAGAAAACGATCGCGACTCGGGAATGTATCGGTAAGACACGCCGACCGAATCGGCCTGTTTACGAATATTCGCCTGTTTGCCGGTCAAGAAGTGCCAACCGTTGGAAGTTTCTGGACGACCGTAAAGCGTCACATACTTTTCCTTGGTATCGAATGCACGTTTTGACTGTTCCGTTGGATCAATGCTGATCGACACGATTTCAAAGTCGCGTCCCGGCACGAGGTTCATGTCCTTCAGCGAGTACACCATATTGCTCAACTGCGTGCTGCAAAGCTTGGGGCAATTGGAGTAGTTAAAAGACAACATGATTGGGCGGCCATTGTTCAGGAAATCGCCCAAGGTCGTGACGTTGTTGTATTCGTCGTAAAAAGTAATGTCATCGGGAATGAACTTTCCAATGCATTCGGCTTCGCGAACTTCCAGTTCTTTCCCGGCTTCAGGAACTTCGTTTTTGTATTGCGCCACAGCCGTCGACGAAAGCAAACATGCGCAAACCAAAAACGCAAACGCCTGAAGCGCCCGTCGCGAGATTCGATTTGCTTTTTGATTGTTCATTTTCATCTCATTAATTTGACCCGCGTTCGAATTCGCGGACTAACGGTATTCCGTGTGAATGAACGAATTCCGTTTCCAACAACTACTTGCTGTAATCCTTGAGGGTTTTTTCCATCGCTTCATCGATCGAAATTCGACCTTTGTCGTTGGCGTTCAACTGCTCGACCTGAGCATCAATCATCGCTTGACGTCGGCCATCGACCTGGGAATTGCGAACTTCGTCTACGACGGCCGTCTTCCAGTGGTTGTAAATGCCCTGGACCAAAGCAATCGTCAGAATCGTGAACACGATCGACGCAAATCCAATCATGAGAACGACCGGCGTGTTCACGTCGTCGTAGCTCGGTTTGTCGTCGTGGTGATCGTGTGTGTTTGTATTTTCGTTTGATTCGTGATCAGACATGATGTCCCCAAACGGAATCGGTTTCTTATGGGTTTTCGTAATTCAATGCTTCCCGCGTCCATGGATCTTTCACCGGAATCAACGGCTTGTCGCCCGCCCAGTAGCAGAAAGAACTCATGAACAATCCTGCCATGCCAATGGCAATCAGGATCTCAACAATTGGGAATTGCAACGATTCCCCGTTCGTCAAACTGGGTGCAACGATCCACCAGTGATCGACCCAGTGCATGATCAAAAGATAAACGGCCGCAAACATCAGGAACTGTTTGCTCCGGCGAACGGTTCGAGCCATGATTCCAAGGAACGGAATCAAAAGGTGGCCGAACAGTAACAAAATCGAAATCCCAACCCACTCGGGTGAAAATCGCATTTGATACCAGAACGTTTCCTCAGGAATATTGGCGTACCAAATCAACATGAACTGACTGAACGCGATGTAGCCCCAGAAGAACACAAAGGCAAACATCAGCTTGGCCATGTCATGATAGTTTTCAATCGTGATTTCGGATGTCGCCCGACCACTTCGCTGAATCATCAAGGCGATCAGCGTGATCATCGCGAGTCCACCAAGCATCGCGCCAGCGAAGAAGTAAACCGGGAACATGGTGCTGAACCACATGGGCTCCAACGTCATCTCCCAATCGAAGGATGCAAACGCAAGGGTCACGGCAAACAACAGCATGAAAGGTGCTGCAAACGACTGGTTCCGCAAGGAAATCTTTTTGTCGCCCGACTGGTCCTGCTTGAGCGAACCTCGCAGGAAGAACCAGGCTGAGAAAATCCAGATCGCGAAGTAAATCGCGTTGAACAAGACGAATCGTCCTGAGTTCAGGTAAGGTGCTTTGTGGGCATCCGTTCCAGCATGGCCTTCGAAGGCGGATTTCTCCATCCAGCCATCCGCATTCCACATGTAAAGCCCATCGTAATTCGTCAACAAAGGAATGATGATCGGCAGGAGAAGGAACAGCATCAACACGACGCCCATCGCCAGGTATTCCGCGATTCGGCGAAGCATCACGCCCCATCCAGCTCGCGTCAAATGCAAGATCCCGACAAAGAACAATGCTCCCAATGCAATTGAGGCAAAGTAACAGTAGTTCATCAGGTAGGCATGCGAAAAGCGATCGAAGCCTCCCAAAGGCATCGAAATCGCAGCAGCTGCACCCAGGAAAACCAGGCCAACGACGAACCCAATCCAACGCAACTTCAAACCGTCGTCACCCAAGGTGATTACTGGCGAGGTCACTTTTTCTTTTAACTTTTTATGCATCGTGTTGAACTTGCAAAGTTAGTAATGGTTATGTTTGCCGCGCGTCAAACGCGTCAGTCAACAATCATCTATTCCTTCTTGTCACCTGCGTCGCCATCTTCAGCAGGCGCGGGCGGCTTCTCTTCGTTTCGCCGAGTCTCTTGCAATGCTTTGACGTACAAAACAATCGCCCAGCGATCTTCGGCCGTGATCTGGTCCTTGTAAGGCCCCATCGTTCCCCGGCCGTTGGTAATCGTGTCAAAAATTCGACCAACTGGCTGATCGACGACCGTTTCGTCGTGCAAACTCTTGGCCGTTGTCCAGGCGGCTTTTCCGGTCGCCGAAAGGGCCACGGCTCGTTGATTCACAAGACCATCGCCCTGTCCGCCATAGCCATGGCAAACTGCACAGTAAATGTTGAATCGATTTCGCCCGCGTTCGATCATCGAGGTGTTGACCTCGGCCGAAGCTGGAAATTTGGTCAACCATTTCGGCTCGGGAGGCGCCTCTTCTTCTTGACCGGCTGACTCTGGCTTGGCCGGATCCTGCATTCGCGAAGTGGGAATTGCATTGGGATTCGGAACGGTATTGTCCTTCGCGATCCCCGTCATGAATTCGACGTCAGCAAATCGCTCGCCACGTGCAACCGTACCAACCAATTGCTCCTGGGCCGCTCGCTGATGGGGAAATACAAATTTGCTTTCTTCGTTTTCCAAAAAGTCGGGACCGAGCTCTTGAGCTTCGTACTTGTATTGCCAGTCCATGTCTGGAACGACGTGCAAGCGTGGGCTTCGCGAAGTCAGTCCGCGAGCTCGATAAATCAATACTGGCGGAATCAAAAGCAGCATCAGGACGGTTACGACCACCATCTTCAAGAATGCCGGCATCTTCTGATCCGACATATCGACGTGAACTTCCTCAATCTCAACCGCACCCCATTCGTTCAACTGGGCTCGAGTCGCTTCAAGATCAAACTTGGCGTCCTTTTCTTCGATAACGAGGAAGAACCGGTCGTTGGTCGCTCGTTTGAAACGCGAGATCCGGTGCAGCGGATTTGCCAATCGGGGCAACTGGTTCAAGATCAACATGCCGAAGAATGCCGCGAAAGCACTCGACAAAACGATGATCTCAAAAACGACAGGAATGTTCGCAGGCAAACTCCATTCCGGCTTTCCACTGATCCGGAAATCGTAACCGGGGAAGATCGGGGAAAAGTCGCCGGCATTGGCGTACCATTGCAGCAAGATGGCTCCCACCAAGGCGTGCAGGCCGACAAACAGAACGATAAAGGGAAGAATCGTTCGCTTGATTCCGATCGCCTGATCGATCCCGTGGACGGGAAATGGCGTGAAGGCATCCATCTTGGTGTAGCCGCCCTCAACTCGAGCAGCTTCACCTGCATGTAGCAGTGAATCGGGATCATCAAATTGCGCCAACAATCCGACCAATCGCGTTTCGCCGTTTTCTTGATTTGCCATTTGAGTTTTCTACTGGTTAATTCGTATTATTCGTTCGCTACTTGAATCCGGAAGGGAACTCAACCTAGTCCTGTGAGCTATGCCCATGACTGTCGTGAGGCATCACCGCTTTGACCTCCGCCATCGCGACGACAGGCAGGAACCGGATGAACAACAAGAACAGCGTCGTAAATAGTCCAAAACTTCCAATCAGCATGCCAATGTCGATCAGCGTCGGATGGAAATAGGCCCAACTCGCGGGCGTAAAATCGCGACTCAGCGAGGTGATCGTGATCACAAACCGCTCGAACCACATGCCGATATTCACAAAGATACAAACAATCACCATGAACCAGGGGGTCGTCCGACACCACTTGATCCAGAACAACTGCGGTATGAACACGTTACAACTAAACATGGTCCAATATGCCCACGAATAGTTTCCGAATGCCCGGTTGGTGAAAGCAAAACTTTCGAACGGATTGCCGCTGTACCAGGCAATGAAAAATTCAATACAGTACGCCGTCCCCACCATCATCCCGGTCGCCAGCGTAATTTTGCACATATTCTCCAAGTGCCTGAGCGTGATCAGATTCTTCAACCCAAACATGGCTCGCACGGGAACCATCAAGGTGATCACCATCGCAAACCCACTAAAGATCGCACCCGCAACAAAGTAAGGCGGGAAAATCGTCGTGTGCCAACCGGGAACCTGAGAGACCGCAAAGTCAAAACTAACGATCGTATGAACACTCAAAACGAGTGGCGTCGCCAAGGCGGCCAGGATCGTGTAGGCCGCTTCGTAGCGATGCCAGTGACGACTTGAACCGGTCCAACCCAATGCAAACAACCCGTAAAGGAACTTGCGAATCTTGTTGCGCGATCGATCGCGGAAGGTCGCCAGGTCGGGAATCATCCCCATGTACCAGAAGACCAGCGAAACCGTTGCATAAGTCGAAACGGCAAAAACGTCCCACAACAGTGGACTGCGGAAGTTTGGCCACATGGCCAGATGTTCCGTCGGAATCGGGAACAGCCAGTAGAAGACCCAAACACGTCCGATGTGAATCCCGGGAAACATCCCGGCACAAACGACCGCGAAGATCGTCATGGCTTCCGCCGCACGGTTGATACTTGTTCGCCAATTCTGGCGGAACAGAAACAGGATCGCCGAGATCAACGTACCGGCGTGACCAATACCAACCCAAAATACAAAGTTAACAATCGGCCAACCCCAGTAAACGGGATTGTTGTTACCCCAAACACCCGTCCCCTTCATCAGCAGGTGGCCAATCATGCCGCCCAGACAAAGCGTCAACAGTGACGAGAAACCAAAAATGATGTACCAGGCCTTGGGAGGCTTTGGCGCCTCCATGATGCCGGCCACATTTTCAGTAACGCCAGTGTAGTCCAAACCACCCGTTACCAGCGGAGCGCGGTTACCGGGATCGTCGTAGGTGTTGTTATGAAAATCGTCTGCGGAATTTGCCATGTTTTCGTCTTTATTTTGGATTGTCGTTTTCGACTCTCACGCGTTCCAATTCACTTCGTGCGATGACGAATCTATCGACTAATGTCCTTTGTGTCCGTGTCCTTCTGTCTCGACGACCAAATCCGGATTCGGATTGGTGACACGCGCCATGTATCTCGTTCTCGGTTTGTTGTTCAACTCTTGAAGCATCACATAGGATCGCGAGTCTTCATGAGCGTGGTGAACCCGACTTTCGTGGTCCGACAAATTGCCAAACTCAATCGCGTTACAACCACATGCGTCCTGACAGGCCGTCGTGATTTCGTTCGGGCCAATCGGACGATCTTCGTTCCGAGCTTCAATCTTCGTATTCTGAATTCGCTGAACGCAGTAAGTGCATTTCTCCATCACACCGCGAGAACGAATGGTGACCTCCGGATTGAAAACCAGGGCCATCAGCTTCTTGTCGGCTTCCGAGATGTTGCTGCCACCGGTGATCGCCAATTCATTCCCACCCAAAGGCCAAGCGTCCGCACCTGGATACTTGATGAATGTCTGGGCATTTGAGTAGTTCAAGTAATTGAACCGACGAACCTTGTAGGGACAGTTGTTGCCACAGTATCGAGTTCCGATACAGCGGTTGTAGACCATGTCATTCAAGCCTTCGTCGCTGTGGACCGTTGCGGCCACCGGACAAACCTGCTCGCAGGGTGCGTTTTCGCATTGATGACAGGTAACCGGCTGAATCGCGATTTCGGCACGATCGTACATCTCGTCCCAGTCGTTCGGCTTGCCTTCCAACTCTGGAGATGGATAGTAGCGATCGATGCGAAGCCAGTGCATCTCGCGACCGCGCCAAACCTGCTCCTTACCAACGATGGGAATATTGTTCTCAGCCTGACAAGCGATAACACAAGCATTGCAGCCCGTGCACTTATTCAGGTCGATGGACATCCCCCAGCGAACCTCTTCACTCAAGGGCTTGCCGGGAGTCAGATCAAATTCAGCAAGATCATGGTGCTCCGTTGGCCAATGGTGACCGCCGTGACTGTGCCCATCGTCCTGCTTCTTACCGTTCTTGTCGTCCGTTTTCTTCGTGTCCTTCTCGTCCTCGGGGCGGAAAGAAACTTTGCGAAGCGGGGACTGGCCGTTTCGGGCGCGAGCGTGCTGATCCTTGTGATCATGCGACTCGGACTCGTGTTCCTTGAATTCCCTGTATTCTTTGAAGGTACCGCGACGAATCAATGCACTGTGGGGACCCATTCGATGGCTAATCTCAGTCCGTGCCTTCTTGTCCATCGTGGCCGCCTCTTGAGTCAGGGCCAACATGTAGGACGAGCTGGTTGGGTTCACTTCCGGCTCGGAAGCAACGTGCCAATTCTCCACCGAACGAAGCGGATAAACATCTTCGCCGACCGGTTTGATTTGCAGGTTATCATCGCCGCCAACCCGTCCGGCTGCCGTTCGACCATAGCCAATCGCGACCGAAATCGTTCCGTTGGCCTGCCCCGGCTGAACCATGACCGGCAACGTCACACTTCCGCCATCGGTGGTTACGTTCGCCTTCTTGCCCTGCTTCAGCTTCAACTGCTTTGCGGTACGCGGGCTGACGATCAGAGCGTTGTCCCAAGTCAACTTGGTAAACAAGTCAGGACATTCCTGCATCCAACCGTTGTTTGAGAATCGACCGTCAAACAACTGCCGACTGGTCTCAAACACAAGCTCCAATGCACTGTCTTTTTCATTGTTCCAACGCATGTCGGTTGGCTTCAACTCCAACTCGCCCGACAACGAAGCGGTAACCGCTTCCGCTTGTGAATCCTTGGCAAAACCGTCGTGAACAGCCTGATTCCAAGTTGCCTCAAAATCATCGTTCGACCAACTGGCCTTGGCCGTTTCACGAACCAAATCCAGGCCGTCTCCATCGACACCCAGGTATTCCGCGAGAAACTCTGCCGTGCTTTTGCCTTTGAAAATCGGGGCGATCAAAGGCTGTGCGACGCACCAGGTTCCGTCGTATGCCCGAGTGTCACCCCAAACCTCCAATGGATGAGCCGCATTCACATGCCAAGAACAGAATCGCGATGTTTCGTTTTCGGTAACGCTGAAATGAATCGAGTTATCGACTTTCTTGAGCAACTCAGCAAACCCTTCGCCCGCCAAACCGGCTGGCGCATCGTAAGCAGGATTGCCACCGAGAATCAAAAGATTCTTCACGTCGTCGTCGGCCATGATCTCCGCCAAGGCCTGAATCTGGCTCATATACGATTTCGACTCGGTTTCACTTGCTTCAGTGAAAACGACCGTTTTGCCAAACGCTTCCAACTTCGAGTTCAAGCGATTGGCTCGAGCGTGAACTTCGGCTGGCTGCTTCTCACCGACGATAACCAGGGAGGCGCCCTTATTGACAACCAAATCCTTGGCCATGGCAACCATCATTTCTTCCGCCTTGGAAGGCTTGTCCGATGCGTGCAGCTTGCCTTCCATCGCTTCGCCAACCGCCGCCTCGAGCGATCCCAGGAAGTGGCCAATCAACTCACTTCGCATTGCGAGTCGGTGGTCCGCTGAACTTCCGGTCAACGACCAGGTACTCTCGACTGAATAAAGCCGCGACATCCAATCTTTGTCCGGATCGCGACTCGTACCAAAACGACTCGTGTTAACGATTCCATCGTCGGCTGAGCCCAATGGATCCGCGTCCAAAGCCACAACCACTTTGGCTTTCTGCAATTGGTAATGAGGGCGATAAGCTTTACCGAGCGCCATTTTCGTACCGGCATTTCGGTTATCGCGATTAACTGGCGTGTATTCAAACCAACGAGCACCCGCATCGATTAATTTTTGCTTCAACCGAGCCACGGTTGGTGACGCATTTGGCTCCGCCAAAACAAACAAGTCCTTGGCGGCAACCTTGGAGAAACTTTCCTGAAAGGATTCGTAACTGGCGTCAACGTATTCTTTCTCAACCCATTCACGAACACTGCGACTCCGGTCTGGATCATAAAGATCCAACACCATCGACTGGGTGAACACGTCAGAACCAACGCCTTCCGGATGCAGCGTGTTGCCATCCAGCTTGGTTGGACGACCGTCATTGCAGGTCGCCAGCAACGGACGCCCGACACCCGAGAAATCGACCGATGTCGCGAATTGCTGAGGAACGCCCGGCACGCGATTCTTTGGCCGAAACGCGAAGGGAGCGATTTTCTCGACCTGGTCTCGACAACCCAGGATTCCTCCCAGGGCCATCGATGCACCCATCAGCTGCAGCCAACGTCGGCGCGAAAAACCATCACTGAACGATTCTGCGGCTGCAGGAAACTCTCGCTCCAGTGCCACTTCAAGTTCCTGAACGTGATGCAACTCCTCCGAAGGAGGCCACTGCAATTCAGTCGTTTGCGGTTCCGTATTCTGTTTCATATTGCTTGTCATTTGGCAATCTATCGAATGAGGCCACTAGCGATGGCAAGTCGAACAATTGGTTTTTGGTTGAATTGACTTCTGAATCATCAGCGCCGTTCCCAAACGTTTCCGATTGATTTCGCGAACGGATGCTGTCAACTCTTCCTTGCTGATCACGCCGTCTTGATTTGAATCCGCTCGTTGGAATCGACTTTTGAGCTCGGCGATCTCTTCCTCGGTTTTCATCTTCTTGCCCGGCAAAACAAAACCTGGCAGCGACTCATCCATATCGAGCGATCCATTTTTGTCCGTATCCAACGTATCGAAGAAAATCGAATCCAGATCCTCCGGATCCCAATCCAACTTGGTCACGTACTCAACCGGACGAATGTGTTCGGCAGGATTCCGGTGACAGTCAAGACACCACTTCATGCTGAGTGGCTTCATCCGCGTCACGACTTCCATCTGATCAATTCGATCGTGGCAGGAAACACAACTGACACCACGGTTGATGTGAGCACTGTGGTTGAAATAAACAAAGTCAGGCAAGTTATGGACGCGAACCCAATGAATCGGATCCATGGTCTCCAAGCTGTTTCGAACAGGTGCGAGTAATTCACTATCGGGATGAACCACGGAAAGCGTAACAGGCGCACCCGAAGCATCTTTCTTGACACGATTCCCACCATGACAATTTCCACAGGTGGCTGTCGGCGGAATCGCCGCGTGCGCGGCCTGCTCAACCGTGTTGTGGCAATATCGACAATCCAACTTCAGCTGACCCGCATGAAGCTTGTGACTGAACGAAACCGGTTGCCGCGGTTGATACCCGACATTCACGGTCGTTGGATGCACCGCCGCAAAAAGACAGATGGCAAGATAACCACCGACGGCACCAGCACCCAAAACAAATGCGATCGTGAATTTATTTACCCAATTCGGGAAGTGAAATTCCTGCATGAATCACTACTTTCCAGATCAATTTTTGGAAAAGCCAGAAACCCTAAACATCGCCTCACCGGTGCAAAATCTCGATTTTCATCGATGACTTTCCGATGGTAACGCCTGGAAGAATTTCTGTGATCTCGGGCACGAATACGAAGTTGGAATCCGAGCCCTTCCGTTTGCAATAACCGTAGAAATTTAAATCAAATTCTCCCGACCGTCGACGCGCAAAAACGTCGCGTACTTTTAGGGGGGTCGTAAAGATTTGGCTTCGTGTTTACTAGGACCAAATCATGCCAGCTAAATGGCCGACCAGCGAGCCCCCTGACGCGAATTCCACCCCTCACCCGATTCCTCAAAAACGACGAATCCAGCCGAATCCCGATTTGCCCGCCCTATCCATCCTCGACCGCTTTGGCGAAAACGAAGTCCGAACGTCCAAGCGCTCTCGACGAGCCCCTGACCAGTCAACGCAAACAGCCTAAATCCACAAGGATTCAAATTTGGAGGTCAATCCAAAGCCAAAGACCTGGCTCGCCGATCTGGCTCTATTCCTGGTGGTTCTGTTTTGGGGCATCAACATGCCGATCATGAAATTCTCATTGAGTCGGATGGATCCCTACCTTTTCAACGCCATCCGCCTGACATTTTCAGCGCTCACTTTGGCCGGTTGCGTGGTATTTGTGCGAATCCGGGAGAAGCCCAACCGGCCGATGATGCCTCCCAGAAGACATTGGGCGAGTACCGGCCTCTATATCATGCTCGGCGGATTCGCCTATCAATTTCTTTTTCTCCTCGGCATCAACGCCACCAGCGCTGGGAATACGGCAGTCATCCTTTCAGCGATCCCAATGTGGACCGCCGTTTTGGCTTTCTTGATTCTGGGCGAAAAGCTGAAACTAGGCGCTTGGGCCGGCTTGCTAGTCGCGATTGGTGGAGTGATCGTCGTCACATTGGGAAAGCCAGCTAACGCAGATTCACTATCGGTTTCGTCATCGGGCTTCCAGGGAAACCTCCTGATCTCCGCAGCAGCGTTCTCATGGGCGCTCCTTTCGGTTGTCAGCCGGAAAGTCATGGAAGCGGTATCCCCGCTCAACCTGGCTTTCTTTTGCGTCGCGTTAACACTCCCCCTTCACTACTGTGTGGCCGGATACACACTCAAGGATGCGCCCGCGATTCTCAATGACCCCTGGTTGGTCGCCGCGATCCTTTACTCTGGCGTGTTTTCGACCGGGTTGGCGGTCGCTTTTTGGAACTATGGCGTCAAGCAACTGGGAGCCGCTCACGCGTCAGGTTTTCAGAACCTTGTGCCGTTGATCGCGCTCTTTTCGAGTTGGCTATTAATTTCCGAAACCCCCTTCTTTATGCAAATTGTCGGCGGTGTCCTCATTATCATCGGCATGCTCATCATTCGCAGGTTTCGAAGTTAGATTTCGAATGGAATCGGGCCCGGTTTTGTTGCCGTATCGACTCGAATCGATTGTCCTGTTTTACGAATTTCATTTCAGCGATTCAAATAGACGGTCGATGCATAGAAACAAGTTTCTCAAACCAACATCGCAGTCAGAGAAAGAGTATGATGCTGTTTCCTTTCTCACGTCCACTGCTCGATCGAACGGACCTCCGCTATGGCAAATCCATATTCGCATGGTGACTTTTCCTGGGTTGATTTGAATTCCAAAAACATGATGGAAGCGAGGGACTTTTACGCTTCTGTTTTTGGATGGCATTGCGTGGACCAAGACACGCAAGGCGGTCCGCCTTACAGCATTTTTGAGCTGGATGGAAAACAGGTCGCCGGCATGGGGCAGATGTCCCCGGAGATGATCGATCAAGGCGTCCCCTCCGTTTGGAACAATTATGTCCAAGTCTCGAATTGTGAAACGGTCTGCGCAAAATGTGAAGAGCTTGGTGGGGCGGTGTTCATGCCATCAATGAAAGTGCTTGATGCGGGAACCATGGCCTTCCTTCAAGATCCCCACGGCGCCATGTTTGCCATCTGGGAAGCCGACCAGCATTTTGGATCCGAGATCAAAGATGAGATGAATTCCTTTTGCTGGAATGAACTTGCGACACGTGACTTCGATGGTGCCAAGTCATTTTACGGCGGGTTGTTCGGATGGTCCTTTGAGGCCAATCCGGATTCTCCGGCCCAGTACAACTTCATTCTCAATGGTGAAGCTCAAAATGGCGGGATCATGTTGATGGACGAGAACTGGGGAGACGTGCCGCCCAATTGGACCGTCTACTTTAAAGTCGCCAACGTTGATGAATCGGCAGAGAAAATCAAAAGCCACGGCGGTCAGATTTGCCACGGCCCGTTCGATGGCAGTCCGACTTTGCGGATTGCGATTTGCGGTGACCTCCACGGAGGCATGTTTAACCTGATTCAGTTCAAACAGGAAAACGCATCGGGTTGATCCAACACCGGAGCCCGAATGGCTGCGGATT
This sequence comes from uncultured Pirellulaceae bacterium, assembly GCA_964434955.1. Taxonomy (GTDB): domain Bacteria; phylum Planctomycetota; class Planctomycetia; order Pirellulales; family Pirellulaceae; genus JANQLU01. Next base: position 14,447 of record CAYSXI010000028.1, on the reverse strand, counting down.
GATCTGAGTTTAGCCGGCGGGGATTGTTGGTTGGCGGGGATCGTTAGTTGGCGGGGATCGTTAGTTGGCGGGGGATGTTGGATCCGGGCGCCTTGTTTCGCCGCCGCTGCCGCCGCCTGCGCCTTCAGCAATTGCCCAGGCAACGCCTGCCCACAATCCGAATCGCAGCAGTCGATTTGTATTCACGGGACTGAATCCAGGGCCGCCGAATCCACCAGGTCCGCCGGGTCCGCCCAGGCCTCCAGGCAAGAAACCGCCGGGTCCGCCAATCGGAGGAGCTGCGCCGGGCCCGAGCGCGTCGTCGACCAAATCGTTGACCGTATCTTTAAGAAAGTCGCTGTCTTCGGAAGGACAAATGGCCACTTCCAGAACGCTTGAATCGACCAGGGGATTGGACGAAGTCAAAACTTCGCCGTCTTTGTTGGCAATCTCTTCGCTGAGCACGGCTTCAAAGCTCAATGCGGCGAAACCGTCTTTCCCAGCCGCGGCAAAACCATAAACCCCCGCTTCCACTTCTCGAATTTCAAACTGACCATCTGCTTTCACCGATGCCCGGGCATAAATCTCATCATCCTGAATGAGAAACACATTCATACTTTTCATTTGAATGGGTTGTTTCTTCTTGGTGCCAATCGGCGCCAACCTTCCTTTAAGCGTTCCTTCGGGCGTCAAGTAGATTTTGTATCCACCCGCAACAATGGACTTGGCGACATTGATTCGAACATCGTCCGAGCCTATTCCGACGGCTCCAGAAACCGAGCTTGGCAGCATGTTGGACATGATTCGGCGTAGGGTTTTGAATTCGGGTGGAACCACGGCCGCTGTGACTTGAAGCGGCGAACTGACGTGCCAGCTTGTCTGGATCTCGACCTCGTCATTGGCGTCACTATCGGGAGCCGGTTCGACCATATGAACACCGTATGCCAGAAACCCGTTTTGCCCTGCGACACAGAGCGAATAAGTTCCCGGCTCCACATCCGACATTTCGAATTGCCCCTTGGTATTGGTCAACTCTTCTTGAATCACCTTGGAATTTTTGACGAGGTAAACCTTGAGACCGCCGATCCCGGTCGCAATGTTGGAACGCGCATCGATTCCGGTAATCGTCCCGCCAAACTTGTTTCCCTCTTCGAGACGAATGTAGTGCGAGCGAAACGTCTCATTGAGCGAATCGTCTTCCTGGCTTTCAGTGGGCTGGAAGGACTTGTGAATCGACTCGGCACCCACCACCGCGCAAGCGATTAGAGGCAGGACAAGGAGCTTGGCCAAGAGTTTTACTGGAGCCGTTTGAAGTTGACGTTTGAAGGTGGACACTGCGTCACCCTTTCGCTGATTCAAGTTGTAAGTCGGGAAGATCCCGTGGCTGCCGAGTTCAACGTCCATCGCGCACATTCATGATTCGACTCCTAAATAGATGTCGAAGCTTGAGTTTCTGGACAACGATTTTTGCGAATCGCGGAAAACCAGGAGGTTTTGTGTTGTTGGCCCGTTGCCAGTCGTTTCCGGGTTCCTTTCGGCGCGGAACTCTGGCGAACCGACATTTTTAAATGGTAATTGGGCACACCATTCTTTCTGTGCTTTGCCCGATTGTTGAAGAAATCAGTGTAAAAAAGAAAGGTCGATATCCCTGCAACTGCTATCGCCCGGATAACCCCACCCCTGAGAAAACGCGTTGAATTTACTCAAAACAAGGCAATATTACTTGGAATAGGTGCGGGCAATCCGAAAACCGACGAAAGTAAAGGCCAGTTGTTCCGCAACGGCCTCGCGGTCATAGACACCGATTTCGGTGGGGTCGGAACCAATCGAATGGTCACGAATTTCTCGGACTTCGCGAATCGAATCGTCTCCTGACACCAACTCTCCATCCACCCATTTCCTGATGTGACTTTCATAGGCGATGGCTGAGTCGTGACACCATTCCTGCGCGTTGCCATGCAAACCGAATAACCCAAATCGATTCGGTTTCAGCTCGTCGACCGGGTGCAATTTGCCATCCGAGTTTTCAATCGTCCGCGAGTAGTTTTCGATCATCGAACGCGCATGTCCAAAGTGAAACGGTCCTTGGGACAAGCCTCGCGACGCGTACTCGTGTTCACCAGAAGTCGGAAGTCGAAAACCGGGTTGCTTCAAGATATCTTTCTCGTACCTTGCATAAACCGATTTCTTTGAAGCGGGGAAAAAAGTTTCGTAGGGCGAAGATGGATGTCCGTAGGCACGGCAAAACTCCGAGCAAAAAACGGCCGCTTCGACCCAGGTGATCTCGACCATCGGTCCATGCGCATCGGGCTTGGACTCCCGTCGGCGGATGTTCGCATCAAAGCGCTTGATGCGTGTCTCCCAAGCGGCAACTTCAACCGGATCACGATGGTCATTTTTCAAAGCCATCATTCGCTGTCGAAGCTGCTTCTCAATTTCAACGTATTGATTTGCCGTAATCTCGGTCGTGCAAATCCCGAATCGCCGCGGAATGGTTCGCTGGTGGTGGAATGGCACCGAGTTCAATCTGTCTTTCTCGCCCGGCTTGCCCATTTCGAAAGATTCCACGGGTTCAAAAATCGCGAAGCAAAGTCCGCAGGGGTCTTCGTGCCACCGAAATCCTTCCTTGGGCTGGTCGGACTGAATCTTTCGCGTCGCCTTTTCCAGCTTCTCGTTCAGCCCCCATTTTTTAAGGAGCCAGCGGGCCGAGCTGTGGACTCCCGAATCGGGGTGCTTCTCGAAGAGGTCGATGATTTTTGCCTCAAGCTGATTTCGCCGGGTCACAAAGATCGCTTGCTCTGAATATTCGCCCAACATTTGAAGCGAAAACATGACGAGTTCGGCATTGCCCCAAGAGTCGGCATTGAGATTTTCAACAATCCAGCCAATCGGAAGTCCCGACTTGGGCGCGAGATGGATCAAATAGGAACGAATGGTCGGGTCCCGATTATTCTGCAACGCCTCGACAAAACCCTCGGGCTGCCCAAGACAGGCCTCCATCGTCAAACAGTTAACCATGGGTGCATGGGTCGCTGAATTCAGCCGATCGTAGCGACCGGCGACATCGGTTCGGTGAGCCGACAGAAGCATGGCATGTTCTTCGCGATTTGACCGGAAAGCGAAAAGCAATTCCTTCAGTTGTCCCGGATCGGAATGCTCCAACAGCTGAATCAGTTTCCCCGGCTGATCTTGCAGCAGGACGGCCGATAACTGAGCGATTCGTCGCCGAGCACCGGGCTCTTCCGTGGACTGAAACGTTTTCGTTAAATCGACCTCGAGGGAAGACGCAATCGGTTTGAGCATTTGCAGCCAAACTCCAAGCTCCGATTGGTTGGCTTCCATCAAACTGCCAATCAACGGAAGGCTGAGCGCTTTCCAGCGATTCGCATTCGGATTCCACTGGGCCAAACAGCAAGCGGCCGGCAGCGAACCATTCGACGGAGACCAGGTTTCGACCTTGGTCCAGAATGCGGCTTCCAACTCCGGGTTTGCAGGCTTCAGAATGGTAGCCACCATTTGCAATTCGCGGGGCGGCAAGTTCAAAAGCTCTGTCGAATCAACCTCAAGGTCTTTACGGTTATTTCCTTCCAACAGGTAGATCGCCAGCTGCAAGCGAATCCGCTGAGATTCACTTAGCCCTTTGTCATCCAGTTTGGCTCGAACGTTTTCAATCGCCTGAACATCCAGCGTTTTCAAGTCTTCGATGATGACCGGAACCGTCGGCGGACTTGCCGTCAACAAAGAATTCAGCCGACTTTCGACGAGTCGTCGTTGCTTGGATTGCACCTGGTTGAGCAAAATTGTCGTCACGGCCAAGCCAACCATGAGTGTGGCCACAAATGCGCCCCAGAGACTTGCCCATTTCGGGTTGCGACGGGACCACATCCAAATCTGTTCCATGGCGCCGATCCGCCTCGACTGAATCGGTCGCTGATCCAACCATCTCTGCAATTCATCGGCAAGTTGTCCCGCCGTTTGGAACCGTTTTTCAGGCTCCCGCTGGAGGCATTTCGAGACGATGGTCTCCAGGTCCAAGGGCAAGCTCTTGTCGATGGTACGAATGGGCTTCACGGTTTCCGTCTGAATGTCGGCCAGGATTTTCCCGACACCGCCACGAAAGGGTCTTTGCTTGGCGAGCAATTCATAGAGCATGACGCCCAAGCTCCAGATGTCCGATCGGGCATCGGCTCGGTTGGCTTTGCCCGATGCCGATTCCGGGCTCATGTAGGCCGGCGTTCCAAGCAAGGAACCGTCGACGGTTCTTGTTTCGTCGCTGTTGACTTCGCGGGCACATCCAAAATCTGCGATGTGGGGAATCCCTTTGTCGTCGATCAATACATTCGCGGGCTTCAGGTCACGATGAATGATCCCGTAGGAATGTGCGTAATCCATGCCTCGACAAATGGCGGTCATCAACTCCACCGATCGTCGCACCGAAACCCCTTCCTTCTGGATTTGCTGCAGCGTTTTCCCGCGCACAAATTGATACGCGATGTAATGATGCTCCCGGTGTTTGCCATATTCAAAGACGGGAACGATATTCGGGTGGCGCAACTGAGCGGCTGAGCGGGCTTCGCCCATGAATCTTTGAACCGCGATATCCGATCCCATCGATTGGAATTTGGCAATCTTGATTGCAACTTCTCGATCAAGCTGCGGGTCGAGACATTTCAAGACGATTCCGAACGCGCCCTCTCCGATAATGGACTGCGTTTGATAACGGGCAATGCTATGCGGATAGACAGGAGAATCGCTGGACGATTCAACCCGTGTTCTTTCTCCCGGGCGACTCGCCTGGGTTTGGTCGACCGTATTTTCATCTTCGCGAAAAGTTGGCGGCATGTGCGTTAACGGCTCGACACTTTCCAATTCGCCGTCCACGCTAATCTCCGGGCCGGCAACCGAATCGGGATCGGTATCCATGCTGAGCTCGGGCTGGCTCGCCTCAACTGCGCCGGTGCCGCAACCTAAACGATTGCCTCCAGTTGCCGGGTCGGCATTCGATTGCTCATCGTTGGCGGAGGGACCAGGTTTGGCCGAGGAACCGGGTTTGGCCGAGGGTTTTGCGGTGTCGTTTAGCGTATGTTGAGATTTGTGGCTGACCGTTTTTTCGCTCGAATCGACTTCGGATCGCTGGTCCAAATCGGATGGCTGGTCCAAATCGGATGGCTGGCCCGCATTCGAAGCGTTAGACGTACCGGTATCCTCCGGGTGGTCTTGAAATCCGTCATTCGTATTCGAATTGGATGTCATTAAGGAGCCAGCTTTTTCAACTTTCGTTGCAGGGTTCGACGGGGAATGTCCAATCGCCTTGCGGCCTCCGTGATATTCCCGTTGCAATCATTCAGGACACGTTGAATGTGTTCCCATTGAGCTTCGGCCAAAGATGCCGTTTGAATCTCCGTCGCGGGAACCTGAGATTCCTGCTTCAATGCGGTAAGAATCTGATCCGCGTCGGTTGGCTTAGTGAGGTATTCAATGGCGCCTCGCTTGACGGCTTCAACGGCGTTGGCAATGTTTCCGTAGCCCGTCACAACCACCGTCTTGGTTTCCGGCGAATGCTCCCGAAATTCATTGAGCAAATCGAGCCCCGTGCCGTCGGGCATTTTCAGGTCGACCACCGCAAAATCTGGTTGGTATTTCTTGACCGATTCCAGTGCCGACTCGAAGCCATCCGCAGAGTGAACTTCGAATTCACGATTGGCAAAAGCTTTTTCCAATCGGGTCCTAAGAATGTCGTCATCATCGACGATCAGGATCGACGTCATGACTTCCTCAATTTCTCGCGAATGTTGTGGTACTTGCATTCGATTTTGACAATCAATCATTCTAACCTTTATCGCCGACGGATGGACGCGTCGGCAGTTGAATTATGACGTTCGTTCCGCTGCCCACTTCGGATTCGAACTTGATTTGTCCACCAATTCGGTTGATCACATTCTGGGCAAGGTAAACCCCGAGGCCCATTCCTTTGCCTGGCGGCTTCGTCGTAAAAAAAGGCTCGCTGACGCGTTCGAGGACTTCGGGAGGCATTCCCGTTCCGCGATCGGAAATCTGGATCTTCAGAACTTGATTCGGCAAACATTCTGCCCGGACTGATAGCTGGTCGGCGGACACACTCGCATCGTAGGCATTTTGAACGAGCCCGCGAATCGCCTGGCAGACTCCCGTAAGCGGAACGTCGAGCAGGAACGACTCTGTATCCGGTGAAGGGTTCCAGCGGATTGCTTCGCCCCATGCGAGATCGCCAATGATGGTTTGCCACAATTGGTTAACCGTGACCGAGCGAATGGCTTCACCCACGGCTTGGCCCGAGTCGACGGCCATGGTGTCCAGGATTTTACGGCATCGATCGAGCTCGCTCCGGATCAAGCGAACGTCATCGACCAACTCGGCATCGCGTTTTCCGGTTGGATCCGGTGGTTCCTGCAAAATCGACTCGACGTCTTTGGCGACAACGGCAATGGTTGAAAGCGGCGTCGCCAACTCGTGGGCGGCGCCCGCGGCAAGCGTCCCAAGCGCCTCGACTTTCTCCGCTCGCGATTGTCGCTGCTCGGCTTCCCGCAAGTCGGCCTCTTGCTGCTGAATCTCGTCGGTCAGTCGAATCATGAAGTAGACGATCACGCTACTGCAAGTTGCAAAAGCAACGAACAAACCGAGCTGAGGAAGCGAGATCATTCGAAGCTCGCTGATGGGAAGCATCCACATCCCGAGGCTTAACTGGGGAATCTGATGATGGAAGCAAAGCAAGAAAGCGAAACAGAGAATCGTCAGGCAGTTGAGTGCCCAGGCCCAGATTCGCCCAAGCACCACAGCGGAAAGACTCAGGTTGACAAAAAAGAAGAGCGAAAACGGATTGGATGGACCGCCACTGGCAAACAGAAGCGTTGTCAGAGAAAGAATGTCCATCAACATCAGCAGCCCGAGGATGATGTCCCAGGGAGCGGTGAGTTTACGATGCGATTTCAGGACCCGGTAAAAAAGAAAGTGAAAAATGGCGTTGCTGCTGGCGGTCAAAGCAATCACCGTGATCAAGGCCCACAGCATTCTGATTTCAACCTGGAACAGAAACTGGACCGCGGCGATCGTGATCAACTGGCCAAAAACGGCGACCCAACGCAGTTTGATCAGCCAACTGGCGTTCAGCAGGTAGCGTTCGTTGGTGCCGGGCAAAGTGTATTCCAATCGGGTGAAATCAAATCAAATGGAGTTTTGGGCGTTTTGACTAGCGTCGAATGGCGGTACTGATATTATGGTGTGAATCGGGTCACACGATCAGTGCAAATCCAGATCTTTGAAGTAGAAGTTTCATGTCCGACGTCGCCAAGCCGACTACTCGAATCGCCGCCTCGCCGATCCTTTCGCGGCGTTGGCTTACCATTTTGCTGACGGCGATGTGCACGGTCCCGATCATTACTATCTCGGTTTTGTGGATTGTGCTTCCCCCCGTTTACGAACAAGAACTGGAAGCCTCGGTCCGACTCGAAGGAATTCCGCGCAAGGAATTTTACGATCAAAAGCTTCGTGATCGTCCCAAAACGGGTGGCGGGCTGATGGTGGTCAAAAACGAAGGTGAAAAGGAATGGACGAACATCATTATTCGAATCAATCGTTCCTACATGGCTTACGAAAAAGACTTTCCGCTCGCGCCGGGAGAAGAGCGCGTCTTTGAGCTTGATCGTTTTCAAACTCGAACGTCAAACCGCCTTAACTTGCGATACTACCCGATCCGAAACATCGAAGTTTATGCCCGGCTCCCAAGCGGCGCCCGGGCGACTTACGAAGTCGACTACTAACGGAACCTCGATCGACAACCGGTTCGGATTTTCGCCGCACCCTGCGAAGTCAAACTGCCTGGTCAAATTGCTATTCACGGAGGACGCGATGCCGCAAACCGTCTTGATCACCGGAACAAGCAGCGGAATCGGGGAAGCCTTGGCGGCCCGATATCTCGAATCTGGCTGGAACGTCTGGGGCGTCAGCCGTCGCCCGAACGCGAAACTCGAGGAATTCGAGCAGTACCGGTTTCTTTCCCTGGACCTCACGGATTGGTCCAAGGTCGAGAGCGAAGCCCCCAAATTCTTCTCCGAGAATGACTCCCTGGAACTCGTGATCCTCAATGCGGGGGCCCTCGGAGAGATTCGCGACATGTCTCGGGTGTCGCTGGATGAACTAAATCGCTTGATGGATATCAATGTTTGGGCGAACAAAATATTGCTGGATATTTTGTTTGGTTCCATTTCGGAAATTCGGCAGGTTGTCGCCATCTCGTCGGGAGCAGCCGTCAACGGGAACCGCGGTTGGAATGGTTATTCCATCTCCAAGGCCGCTTTGAACATGCTGATTCAGCTTTATGCGCGGGAGCAAGAATCAACCCACTTCTGCGCGCTGGCGCCAGGTTTGGTGGACACGGCGATGCAAGACTACCTTTGCGAATTACCCGAGGATCCGCGATATTTGGCGGTGGAAAAGCTCAAAGCGGCCAGAAACACGGAGGCAATGCCGTCGCCAGAAAAAGCGGCGACGATGCTTCAAGATACGATTTCGCGGCTTCCGGATCTGGTTGAAAGCGGCAAATTCGCTGACGTACGGACGATGGACCTGGCTTGATGTTTTCGCGGGAATTGAAAACGAACCGGGGATCCGCCTATTCAAGTTCCCGATCAGAATTTACGATTCAGAATCGAGTTTTTCTTTTGGAAGGCTTGACCTTTAAGAATCGGCTTTGAGAATAAAAATATTCTCCGCCCAGCCCACGCAAGAATCGGCAAGTGATGACTTCCATACTTGTTGTTGACGATAACCCGATCGACCGACGCTTGATTACCGGACTGCTCGGCTGCATCGAGGGCTGGAACGTCGAAACGGTAAACGACGGCCAGGAGGCCATCGATCGTTACGACGAGAGGCCGCTACCGGACATCGTGGTGACGGACCTTCAGATGCCTCGGATGAACGGACTGGAATTGGTTGCGGCGACAAAGAAAATTCACCCGCGTTTGCCCGTCATCCTGATCACCTCCCAGGGAAGTGAAGAAATCGCGCTCGAGGCGCTACGAGCAGGCGCCATCAACTATTCTCCCAAGTCGGCGTTGAGTCGGGATTTGGTTCGAACGATCCAAAAGGTAATCAGCGTTGCCGAGAAAGTGGCTTCGAATGCCGTCGTTTCCTTGGCGCCGACCGAGTACTTTGATGTTCAGTTTGAGATTGAAAATGACGCGGAAATGATCTGGCCGTTGATTGAGCAACTTCAATCCAATCTTCCTCCATGGAGTACAACGGATCAGCTTCAGATCGGAATGGCACTCGACGAAGCCATGTCAAATGCGATGTACCACGGAAACCTGGAAGTCGAATCGGATTTGAAAGAGTGCGAAGAAAACGAGTTTTATAAGCTGGTCGGTGAGCGACAATCCGAAGCCCCATACTGCGATCGCACGGTTCGCATCCAGGCTCGCTTTACGCCTGACGAATTTGAAATTTCGGTCGCCGATCAAGGACCGGGATTTGATCCAGAAACCGTCGAGGATCCAAGGAAAGAGGAAAACCTCTCCAAACTCAGTGGGCGGGGTCTTCTCTTGATTCGTTCATTCATGGACGACGTCTGGCACAACGAAACCGGCAACAAAATCACGATGGTGAAAAGGCGCAAACCGGTTGACCCGACAAGCGCCGTCTAGCGAAACTCATCCATTCGACTCAAAAGAGCTGGGATAGATTCCCGCAGGATGACCGTTTTTGCTCCCTTCGGGAAAATCTTTCCCGTTCCAATGATCCAGTTTTGACGATTGGCCGATCACGGACCTGAATTTTCGGCAAAAACCTCGATCTCCCGCTGGGAGCGTTCGCGGTGGTGTCGTCGTGATCTATTTTTTGACGCAACTTGATTGACTTCCTGCCGGGGTACTTCGGACGACGCAGGCTCGATTGTGGAAAATGGCTTTTTTTGTTAAACCAAAGCACTTGTTTCCAGACCGCGCCGGTCGTCGCTGACCATCTCTTTTGCGGCTCCTTCAACAATCCAAACGGCCTAAACGTCTAGACAGATATTGCCATGAGTTCCCATTCATCCGGTAACAAGTACGTTTTCATTCTTCAGGAATTCTCGATCCCACTTTTGCTGGGCGTCGTCGCGGCATTGGTGGTTTCCAATGTTGCACCCGATTTCTATTCCAAAGTGGTCGACCACACCTACGAATTCTTTGTGAAGGTCGATCACAAAGATGACGGTCACGGCCACGAGGGCGACAAACATGATCACGATGATGGACACGCACACGACGACAAGAAATCCAATGTCTCGCGGAAGGTCCTCCCTCAGGAAGACGGTGACCAGAAGGGCGATACGCCGGACGATCAAGCCAAAAACAAAGATCAGGACAAAGACAAGAGCAAGGCCGGTAACGATTCGCACGATGATGATGGCGATGATGCTGGCGAACATTCAAAGGACGGCCATGCCAAAGGCGAAAAGCACGACGACGGACACGACCTGCTCCACTTTTTCACAATGCACTTTTTCGTCAATGAAATATTCATGGTGATCTTTTTTGGTATCGCTGCCAAAGAAATCACCGAATCCTGCTTGCCCGGTGGCGCATTGAATCCGGTTAAAAAAGCCATCAATCCGCTCCTGGGAACCATCGGTGGTGTCCTTGGGCCAGTCGGGGTTTATTTCTTGTTGACGGCAGTGATGGGGGAAGCGGAATGGTATCGAGGCTGGGGAATCCCAACCGCAACCGACATTGCATTGGCCTGGCTGATTGCTCGGCTGGTCTTCGGTAATGGCCATCCGGCCATCAGTTTCTTGCTTCTTTTGGCTGTCGCGGACGATGGAATTGGTCTGATGATTATCGCGTTCTTCTATCCAAAAGAAGATCCGGTATGGCTGAATGTCCTTTGGGTCATTCCAGGAATGTTGACGGCCTTTGCATTGCGAGCGAGAAACGTTCGCAGTTGGGTTCCTTATATCGTTATCGGCGGTGCGTTCAGCTGGTGGGGTTTGTTCAGTGCCCACCTTCATCCGGCCCTGGCGTTGGTTCCCATCGTGCCTTTCCTGCCGGCAGGGAAGAAAGACGATGGGTTCTTCAAAGAAGAGGCCGGCGAGGTTGAAGACAACCCGCTCGATCGATTCGAGCACGACTTGAAGTTAATCGTCGATTTCGGGCTTTTCTTCTTTGCGTTTGCCAATGCCGGCGTTCAGTTTTCCAACATTAGCGGACTGACTTGGATCGTCCTGCTATCGTTGATCATTGGTAAAACGATCGGGATCACTTTATTCTCTTGGGGCGGTGCCCTGGTCGGCATTCCCCTTCCCTCGGGAATGAAGTTGAAGCACCTGGTCGTCGCGGGAGTCGTCGCCGGCTTGGGTTTGACGGTCGCCCTGTTTGTTTCCGGGCAGGCCTTTGCTTCGACAGATCCTAACCAGGGGGCTGCCAAGATGGGCGCATTGTTCTCAGCCAGTGCGGCCATTATCGCCTTGATCCTTGGCCGAGTATTGGGCCTCAAGGAAGGAAACCCGGCAAACGAATCGGAAAGCAAGGAAGCGAAAAAAGAGTCCTAAGGGGATCCGTTTCTCAATTCGCAAGTTCTGCCAGTTGCCATCGACTGGCAGTTCTTTCGTAGGATTTCACCCTCAATTGTGACTTCTCTTTCATGATCGGCGATGCATCCTTCGGCGATTCCGCATAGGATGTAAGATTCCATCCCTTTTTGTTTTCGAACGTTTGCGGACGCCCATGGGCAGTCAAATTGGATTCGAAAAACTTGCTTCGGTGTCGTGGTACTACGTTGCTTCGCTCCTCATCATCGGTTTGTACTTCAAGTTCAACCGGTTTTGGAGCATTCGAAACCTCGACCTGATACTGATCGTGCTATTGGCTCCTGGAGCCCTCATGGTGACGCACGGTCAAAAGTTGAGAAGCGAGTACTACGACGCGCATGTTGAGCAGATGGCCGACTTTCGAATGCCGGCCGATGACGCGAGGCAAACTTCGATTGCGGATCCCTCGGGCAGTCTTCTCGCCAATCCGGAGTCCGCCAACCAAGAGAATCAGGCCCCTCCCAGGGATTCGAAATCGCCGGACTCAAAAGGGGAGCCGGACTCACAAGGGGAAAAGAAAAGCAGCTCCAATCAGTCGTCGCCCGTTCGGGAACGAGTGGATCGTGCAGAACTCCTGGTCGAGCTTCGGCAACAACGGCCAGCCGACAGTCCCTTCATGGAGGATCCGGAGTTTGCATTCAATGTCCGTCTCGAACGAAATGGCTACCTTTGGCTTTTTGGTTTTGGGCTTTTGCTGCTGATTCGAATCTTGTTGGACCCGGGATTTCGTCGCCGCCCGATGTTGGAATCGAACCTATCTGTTGGCGGACTGGTATTTCTCGGCTGCAGTATGTTGGCATTCGTCATCATCGATGTCGCCCAAAGCCAGCCTGTTAGCGATAGCACCGATGGCGCCAGACACATGGTAAAAATGGTGAACCGGGAGGCCGTCGACGGTGAAGAAGGCGAGATTTACTATCAGCATGGCCCGGGCTTCGCGCTCATGCATATCTTCCCGGCCATTCCAACTTTCGTGAGTGCCAGTGGCGAATTCAAGGTTCCGGAATCCGACAGTGACGAGGCGGGCTCAGGAAGGCAGCTCGAAATCACGACCAAGATCCTGGCGATCATCAGCCTACTGGGGATCGTGGCCGGAATTGTTTTGATTGGCTACTGGCATTTTGGCAATTTTCACCTGGGCGTGACCGTTGCGACCTTGTACCTGATGTTGCCGTTCACTGCGGACACGGCGGGACTTGTATTCCATGTGTTGCCAGCGCTGCTGATTGTCTGGGCTATCGTGATCTACAAGCGTCCCTACCTTTCCGGATTTCTGATTGGGTTGGCCGCGGGCGTCTTTTACTACCCCCTATTTCTATTGCCACTTTGGTTCAGTTTTTATTGGGAGCGGGGCCGAGTCCGGTTTCTACTTGGTTTCCTTGTATCCGTCCTGCTGGTGATTGGTTCGCTGGTATTCGTTTCCAGGGATTTTGCTCATTTCACGTACCACTTGCAAAGAATCTTTGGCTTTTGGCTTCCCAAAGTCGTGGGCGTTCGCGGTGTTTGGGCGGTTGGCTGGGACCCTTGGTTCCGACTTCCTTTGTTGGCAGGATTTTTCGGCCTGTCGTTTTCGTTTGCACTTTGGCCGATCCGTAAGGATTTAGGAGTATTGATTAGCTGCACGGCCGCTGTGATGATGGCCTTGCAGTTCTGCCATGGATTTGGTGGCGGAATGTATATCGCTTGGTATTTACCTTTGTTCCTGCTGACGGTTTTCCGTCCGAGCTTGGAAGACAGGGTTGCGATCAACGACATCAACGAGAAGTGGTTTATCAAAAATTTGACCGCCACAAAATGAGTTCTTGCGTTGACGATTCACCCCAAAGTTTGCGACGCCCCCGAATTTGAGTGACTTTTGGGCATTCTTTTCCATTTTGTCGCATTTTAACCTCGTGACACGAACGGGCTATTTTTTTACACTGTCGCGTTTTCCCCCGTTTTCAATCACAATAGCGGCATCTTGATAAGCTTTTGGAAGGAATGACTCCGCTGTCCAATTACGTACTGCTTACCGGGGCCACGGGACTTCTTGGCCGTTATCTACTCAAAGATTTGTTGCTTTCCGGGCAACAGGTTTGTGCAGTTGTGCGCGGTTCCAGCGATCAAGTCGCAAGCGAACGCGTCGAAGCGATTGTGAAGGAATGGGAAGACGAACTGGATCGAACGCTTCCGCGTCCCGTTAGCTTTGCTGCGGACGTTTGCACGGAGGGCTTGGGGCTGAGTTCAACCGCCAAACAATGGCTGACCGAGAACTGCCGATCCATCATTCACAACGCGGCCGTCGTTTCATTCGACCAGAATTCAAACGGTGATCCTGCTCGAACCAATGTGGGCGGCACCGAAAACATTCTCGCGATTTGCAAAGAATGCGGAATCGACGACTTTCATTATGTCTCGACCGCCTATGTTTGCGGATTCCGAACCGACCGGATTATGGAAGCCGACTTGGACTGCGGTCAAACATTCCGGAACCCGTACGAAGAGAGCAAGTTTCGCGCGGAGACCCTGGTCCGAACCGCAGAGTATCTAAATCAAGTGACCGTTTATCGCCCCGCGGTAATCGCTGGCGATTCGAAAACAGGTTACACCTACACGTACCACGGTATCTACCACTACCTCAAACTCATTTCTCTTCTTGTTCGCAATGTGCAACCGGATGAGAACGGCTTACGATACACGCCGATTCGACTTGATATGACCGGCGAAGAAAGCCGAAATGTGATCCCTGTCGATTGGGTATCGGAGGTCATCAGTCATCTCTTTGGCAGCCAGGAAGCACACGGAAGAACTTTCCATTTAGCTCCCGACACGCCGCTCACTCCACGCCGAATCATTGAAGCCGGTTACTCGTATTTCAATTCTTATG
>CAYSXI010000027.1:0-37593 GCA_964434955.1 uncultured Pirellulaceae bacterium | reverse complement strand
GAAATCGCGATCCGTTTGCTGCCTATATCTGCGACGATGCCGCACTCGATGTGCATTGGGCTTGTATAGCGAAGGCGATGGCGGGAGCGAGTACCCTCGATGCGCAGACGAAGCATTCTGCGTCGGTCCTGCGCGGTCGGCCGATAGCTATCTCAAGATTGATCAAATCATTTCCGCGGCGGAAGTCGGAAACGCCGAGGCGATTCACCCCGGCTATGGCTTCCTGTCGGAAAACGCGCATTTCAACGAAGTATGCCGCGATTGCAATATTGATTTCATCGGCCCCACCCCGCAAGCGATGCTCATGCTTGGTGACAAGAACCAGGCGCGCGAGCTGGCAATGAAGGCCGAAGTTCCGGTTGTTCCCGGCAGTGAAGGTCTGATCGAAAGCGACGAAGAAGCCCTCCGCGTCGCCAAAGAGATCGGTTATCCCGTCTTGATCAAAGCAACTGCTGGCGGCGGCGGAAAAGGGATGAGGATCGCCGAAGAAGAATCACAAATGGTTACCGCCTTGCAACAGGCGACGACCGAGGCTCAGGCTGCGTTTGGGAACGCCGGCGTCTACATCGAGAAATACGTCAAACATCCCCGACACGTTGAGGTTCAGATCCTGGCCGATAAACATGGAAACGTTTGCCACCTTTGGGAGCGGGATTGCAGTACCCAACGCCGCCACCAAAAACTGATCGAAGAAAGCCCCGGTCCCAACCTGCCCGAAAACGTCCGCAAGGACATTTGCAATGCTGCGGTACGCTTGATCAAGAACGCGGATTACTACAATGCGGGCACCGTTGAATTCATTGTCGACAAAGATTTCAACTTTTACTTCATCGAGGTCAACGCGCGAATTCAGGTCGAGCATCCGGTCTCGGAAATGGTCACCGGAATTGACTTGATTAAACATCAACTCATGGTCGCCTCGGGAGAGAAACTTCCCTTTAAACAGGAAGACATTCCTTGCAACGGATCGGCAATTGAATTCCGAATTAATGCGGAAGATCCGGCTCACGACTTCCGTCCTTCGCCCGGAAAGATTGAACACTTGTTTGTTCCCGGCGGTCTCGGTGTCCGATTTGATTCGCATGTTCACGCGGGCTACTCCGTGCCTCCTTATTATGACTCGATGATCGGAAAACTGATCGTGCATCGCGCCAATCGCGTCGAAGCGATTGATTGTGCGATTCGCGCCCTGGAAGAATTGCGAGTCGAAGGTATCAAGACGACCGCTCCATTCCTGGCCGAAGTTTTGAAGACCAAGGAATTTGCCGAAGGCAAAATCGATACGACCTGGGTCGATCGTCAGAGCAAGTCTTAGTACTTTCCGGAGGAAGCAACCGTCATTTTGACAACGTCGTTTCCAACGCCCTAGGCAAGCGTTAATTGCGGGCAAAATCACTTGCTTTTTTGGCCATGGACAGGACGCGGCTCGTATCTAAAAATCAACGATCCAATGGAAATTCATTTGATAAATCGTTGATATTTCGGACCACTTATGTCAAATACGCTTTCGCCTCCGCCCAAAACGGAGCACCGGATCAAGAAAATCGGGATCCTTTTTGCTGGGGGTCCTGCGCCTGCGGCTAATGCGGTAATTTCCGCCTGTTCCGCCGCATTCCTCAAAAACGGAATCGAAGTCGTTGGCCTTCGCAATGGCTACTCCAACCTGGTTGAATTCGATCCCGAAAAGCCATTGGAGGTCAACAAGGACTACTTCGAGGTCACCCATCGATTTCTTTCTCGATCGCGAAACACGCAGGGAATCATGATTGGTACGGCTCGGGCAAACCCGGGCAAGAAAATCCAGCATCCGGATGATTTAACCGATTCGGAAAAACGACAGCCCCTGCTGAACGTCTATAACGCCCTCGTTTCTCTCGGCGTCGAAGCCCTGGTATCGATTGGTGGCGACGACACTCTGAAAACGGCCAACAAGTTCAAGCTTTTCCAGGAAACACTCGGGCCAGATGCCCAACGCATTCCGGTCGTTCACCTGCCAAAAACGATTGACAACGACTATCACGGAATTGACTTTACGTTTGGGTACTTTACCGCGGTCGAATTTCTGGGAACGGAAGTTCGCAATCTGATTTACGACGCCCAATCAACCAATTCTTATTTCGTTGCCGAGACGATGGGACGCAGTGCCGGTTGGCTTGCCTACGGTGCGGCAATCGCAGGCGAGGCGAGTCTCGTGATCAGCGTCGAAGATGTCAATGGCGACTACCAGGGCGAGGAGACTTACATCGACCCTTCGACGGGCGAATCGCGAACTCGCAAGATCATGAATATGGTCGCGATTTGCGAACGAATTGTGAAAACGATGCTTGCCCGTGAAAAGGACAACAAAGAATTTGGCGTGATTGTGATTGCGGAAGGGTTGGCGGAATTTTTGCCGCATGAATACCTGGATGGCGTTTCGCGCGATGACCACGGTCATATTCAGATTTCTGAAATCGACCTCTGCGGCATTTTTGAAAAGCAAATCATTGCCGCCTACGAACGCGAAACGGGCAACAAGCGGCGTGTGAAAGGCGTTAAACTTGGTTACGAATCGCGCTGCGCAAAGCCCCATGCCTTTGATGTGATGCTTGGGAGCCAACTCGGGGTCGGAGCTTACCGGGCACTCGTCGAACAGAACCACAACGGGGTCATGGTCAGTATCAAGGGCCAGCTGGAATTGCACTACGAACCCTTCGAAAACCTCGTTGACCCCAAAACACTCGTCACGCGAGTTCGTTATATCGAACCCGGCCATGACTTCCATCGCCTGGCCAGGTTCCTGGAAACCGACATCAACGAATAGCATTCGAAAATAGACGGCAGGGGCCTGAGGCTTCTGCCGCAAGACCGTTAAAATTATTTTGAAAACAAACAGGAGTTTTTGTCATGTCAATCGTTCGCGTGGGCACATCCAAGAAATATGCCGACAACTACGACAAAATTTTTGGTAAGAAAAAAGCAACCAAGAAAACGTCCGCCAAGAAAAAGAAAGCAACAAAGAAGTCGAAGAAATGATTGATTTCGGAACTGTCTATCAAAGTGCTCAAGACTATCACCCATTTCTCGATTCCCACGGAAGTGAGATGGATCGAAAAAAATGGCAGATGGTTTACGACAAGGTGGCACTCAACGATCAGCAACTGGAGCTGCTTGCCGGATTCCGTCGGCAGATCAAGATTCTTTGCATGGCGGGTGCCTGGTGCGGCGATTGTGTTCGCCAGTGTCCGATCCTGTTCAAGTTCAGTGAAATTCAACCAAAAATTGAGTTGCGTTTCATTGATCGCGACGCCAACGAAGAACTGAAAAACGAGTTGGTGATCTGCGGCGCTGCCCGTGTTCCTCAAGTCGTCTTCCTGAGTGAAGATGACGCGCCCGTGGGTCGATACGGGGACCGAACGATTTCCTACTACCGAGATATGGACGCAAAGATCGAGGGCGCGAGTTGCTCGACGGGATTGGTCGCTGACCACGATCCGGTCTTTGAAGCGGTCATCGCAGATTGGCTTTTGGAATTGGAACGGATTCACCTGATTCTGCGGACGTCACCTCGACTTCGCGAGAAACACGGCGACTGATGGAAAATGGTCGATAACCCATGCCGCTCGTAAGCATCAACCAACTTTCGATTCGCTACCGTGGTCCAGCACTTTTGGACGACGTTTCCTTCACGATTGAGCGTAACCAGCGAATCGGCTTGCTGGGTCGAAATGGGGCAGGGAAGTCGACGCTGCTGAAAATCTTGAGCGGACAAGTTGTTCCCGATCACGGTGCGGTTGAACTCGAATCCGGGGCGAGAATTGCACTGCTTCAGCAGGACGTTCCCGATGGCGACGACTCGACCATTCGGGGGATCGTGGCCTCAGGCTGGATCGCCGAAGAAACCGATGACGAATCCCACGAGTGGAAACGGGATCACGCAACGGACCAGATTCTTTCGCGAATGGAACTTGATGGAGAAGCCGTTTTTCGGTCACTTTCATCCGGCATGAAACGAAGGGCGCTGTTGGCCAAGGCGCTGGTCTCGGATCCCGATCTTCTTTTGCTTGACGAACCGACAAACCACCTCGACATCGACGCGATTGATTGGCTCGAAGGTTTCCTCGAAAAGTGGCAAGGCGCAATTCTATTCGTGACGCACGACCGAGCGTTCCTGCGAAAAATTGCCAAACGGATTCTCGAGATCGATCGAGGAAACGTCTTCGATTGGACCTGCGACTACGACACTTTTCTGACTCGCAAAGAACAACAACTTGCCGCGGAAGAAAAGCAAAATGCACTTTTCGACAAACGACTGGCCGAAGAAGAAGCCTGGATCCGCAAAGGCATCAAGGCAAGGCGAACCAGGAACGAAGGCCGCGTTCGGGCGCTGAAGGAAATGCGGCAAGTCCGCGCGGAACGGCAGGAAACTGTGGCGACATCCGACATGGTGATCCAGGAGGCAAGTCGCAGCGGAACCAAGGTCATTGAAGCGAAGCAAATATCGTTTGCCTACGGCGACGCTGCGATCCTGAAAGATTTTTCAATCACCATGTTGCGCGGCGACAAAATTGGAATCATTGGCCCCAACGGCGTTGGCAAGTCCACGCTACTGAAACTTCTTTTGAAGCAGCTGGATCCCTCGGAAGGTCAAGTTAAACACGGGGCCAATATTCAGATCGCCTATTTCGATCAACTTCGAGAGCAACTCAATGAAGATCAATCGGTCATCGACAACGTCGGTGATGGTTATGATTTTGTGCAGCGTGGCGAAAGCAAGAAGCATGTCATCGGATACCTGCAAGAGTTTTTGTTCACTCCTGATCGCGCAAGAACCGAGGTGCGTTATCTTTCCGGAGGTGAACGCAACCGAATTCTTTTGGCGAAACTTTTTGCCAAGCCGGCCAATCTGATCGTCATGGATGAACCGACAAACGACCTGGATGCAGAAACACTTGAGATGCTCGAAGAGCGCCTGGTCGACTACCAGGGAACACTCATCCTGGTCAGCCACGATCGGGAATTTCTGAATAATGTTGTGACAAGTTCTGTCGTTTTCGACCGGGGAACCGTCAAAGAATACGTTGGCGGCTACGACGATTGGTTGCGCCAGAGACCTGCTATGGAATCGGTCTCTCCCAGGAAAGAAAAAACGAAACCGGCAACGGATCGGAAGCCGGCCAATCAAGACGCTCCCCGCAAACTCAAATTCAAAGAGCAAAAGGAACTTGAGGAGCTACCAGCGCGAATCGAGAAACTGGAAACCGAAATTGCCAGCCTTCATGAGTTGATGGCTGACCCCAAGTTCTACCAAAGTGATGGGGACGAGATTGCCAAGCAGCAATCCATTCTTTCCGATGCGCAATCGCAATTGGATTCGGCCTACCGTCGGTGGGAAGAGTTGGAGACCATCGCGTCCGGCTAGCGAATCGACGCTCGAGCGTTCACCAGGCCAATCCAAGCGCCGATTATTCGGGTTATGTCGGTGCTAACAGGGGCGGAAGCTGACTGCTCCAAGGTCAATCTTCAATTTTTTGACCATCAATAAGCGGTAATCTAACCTTTCGATGAGCGGTGCATTTGCCCGTTTCTCATTTGCTCCTTAGCCGAAAATTGGGAATTGACATGTCATTCCAATCACTCGATTCACAGCCCAAAGATTCTGGTGACATCAATGCAAAGCTTGATTCATTGCTCGATCGCATCAACGTGATCGCAGAAAATGGCGGCGAAGAAGAAGAGTTCCCGGATGACACGACACCGATTGAGCCAGGGCAACTGTCATTGGGCACGACCTTTCGTCCGGTGCCTCCGCGAAATTTCAAGGAAGCCGGAATTTCGGACACGGTGGTCGAAGAACTGATCGTCAAATATTTGCTGGCTGTGGGCGAAGCATCGGGACGCAACATCACCGAACAAATTCGTTTACCCTTCGCGATGATCGAAACGGTTCTCAACCGCCTCAAGCAAGAACAGATTCTCGGTTACATCGGCCAGACCACGATGAACGATTACATCTGCAAGCTCACCGATATCGGACGTGAGCGTGGCAAACGCTATAACGAGCTGTCGACCTACTTCGGCGCCGCACCGGTGACGCTTAGCGATTATTGCATTAGCGTTGAAGCCCAAACGTTGCAAAACCAGGAACCGGGTCCTCAAGATCTGCAAGAAGCGTTCTCGGACCTCCTGATCAATGAAAAAATGTTTGCCAAGCTTGGTCCGGCGATCAACTCCGGTCGAGGGATGTTTCTTTACGGATTCCCCGGCAACGGGAAAACAAGTATTGCCGAGCGGGTCACGGCTTCGTTCGGAAAGTACATCTGGATTCCTCGGGCCCTGATGGTCGACCGCGATGTGATCCGAATCTTTGATCCGATGAACCACATTGAAGCCCCGCTAGAATCCAACGGAAGCCTGCTTTCCGATGCCGATATCGACCAACGCTGGGTCCGGATCGAACGCCCGACAATCGTCGTTGGTGGCGAATTGACGATGGAACATCTCGAGATCTGTTACAACCCGACGACGGGCATCAGTGAAGCACCGCTGCAAATGAAGAGCAACTGTGGGACACTGGTCATCGACGACTTTGGTCGCCAACGAATGAGCGTGGACGAACTGCTCAATCGATGGATCGTCCCGCTGGAAAAACGTTATGACTTTTTGAACACGAGTAGCGGCAAGAAAATCAAAGTCCCTTTCGATCAATTGGTCATTTTCTCAACCAACCTCGAACCCAAGGATCTGGTCGACGATGCATTCTTGCGACGGATTCCTTACAAGATCGAAGTCAAAAACCCATCGCTGGAAGAGTTTTGCGAGCTTTTCAAAATCATGTGCAAAGTCATGAAGTTCGAATTCAAACCCGAGCCACTGATGTACTTGATTGAAAAACATTACAAGCCGATGGATCGCCCGATGCGAAATTGCCACCCGCGTGACATCCTTCTACAAATCAAGAACTACGCGCGCTATCACAAGAAGCCGATGGTTCTTTCCAATGAGGCAATGGACTTTGCGGTCGACAACTACTTCTCGGTCGTTTAAGCCGCCAAAATCAGGCCACCAGGATTCCCATTCGCTCCCGGCTGAACTCGTCAATCATCCAAAAAGCTGATGGCGGGTTCATCGTTCTTTTCTTCACTGTCGACATAGACGATTTCGGCCTGTCGACTTCCGCTCACGATCATCGCCAAGCCGTTTTTATGGCTAACATGCATGAGCGCCCAGAACGTAAAGAAGAACCCGATCCAGGTCGGTACGGCAACGACCAGGACGAATGGAACGACTTCGAAAATCCCGGGCACAGGGGCCGAACTAAGAGTGGTGACCAGCACCGATCCGATCATCAGCGAGAGCATTGAAAAGAAGATCGACCAGATGGCGAACATCCCCAACCTGGGGCGATCGTGACGAATATCCAGAAACCAACCCAACGATGGCAAAATAAGAACGCAGCAGACGACGACCGAAATGCAAACGGTAACCGTTGCCAGGAAGAGTTGAGAGTCCCGCGGCACCTCTAGCAATTTTGCCCCCAACTCGAAACCGCCGACCGCGACCGCCACCAATATCGCCGCCGAGAAGAAGTCGACGACACCAAATGGCGTTTCTGGCTCATCACAATCGGCCACAATCCTCCACGAGGAAAAAAAGCGGAAGATCCAAAGCGGAAGCTGAAATGCCAACAGGACACCCGGCACGAAGCAAAAGTATCCCAGGGCGCGGTAGGGCTCTCTCGGAAACGTTTCATTTGCCAAGATCAAAGCCGCAATGAAAAACGGGATACTCCAGGAGAAAGCAATGAAATACCACAAGCCGGCACGCCAGAGAAAGTTCCCCGACCCCATCGCGATCATCCCAGACAGAAACCCGATTTGCGCCAACAAAAACCCGAACAGAAGGCCGCTGGAAAGCCCAAGGGTTACCGGGACCGAAACCAGTAAGATCACGTTGCCCAGCAGGACAGCGCAAAGGATAACAGCGGCAAAATTGGCCCGACTTTCACGGGTCGGTGCCTTGACCCAGATTCGATTGGCGTAGCTCGGCGGTCGGTTTTCCGTCGAAGTGTTTTGCGTTTCCATTACCAGTCTGTCCGGTGGGCCGAAACTCGAAGGTACGGTTGCTTCCGACTTCGAACCGTTTTGAGCGAAAGCATGTCATCCGATTATACGCATGGAGTCGGCAATTCGTTAGCAATATCTCCTGTCCTCCGATGTTTCCCAGGTAACTCAGAAGCCTTTGGTTCGGACATTTGGTTTTCGCCATGCGGCGACAAAAAAAGCCCGGCCAAATGGCCGGGCTCTGGATCACAAATCAACGAATGTTATTTCTCTTCTTTGGTCTCAAGTTCGATTGCGTAGAGCTTCGAACGGTCAGAAAGATACATCATTCCATTCGCGATGGTTGGTGTCGAATAAACGGATGAGTAATCCTGCGTGTCGTATTTCTTGATCACTTCCGCTTTGTCCTTCGACGCTTTAAATACGGTCACGGTTCCTTCACCATTGCCCAACCAAACGGTGTCCTGAACGGCCATGGTTGATCCCCAGATCTCCGAATAGAGATCATGGAGCCACAATCGCTTGCCCGTTTTGAAATCGATGCAGTGAACTCGACCGCTCAAGTCGGCAATGAAAACCATGTTGTTCGTAATGGAAACAGTCGACATGGTTCGGTGGAAGACTTCCGCTCCTTTTTCACCGGTCACACTTCCATCCTCATCCACGCCACCGTAGTGCCAGATAACGCCCGAGTTCGGGTTCTTCTCGCCCTTCTTGCCGATATCACCGACTTCGGGACTGATATCACCTTTCTTGGTGGCGTCGATTCGGTACATATGCCCAACGCCCTCACCGTGTTCCGGGTCCTGCCCGACACCGAGGATGACGCTGTTCTCATAAAACACAGGCGTAGAAATGATCGCGTTACGCGTTCCCGCTCCACCAAGCTCCCAAACGGTTTCTTTCGGGTTCAAGTCAAACTGCCAAATGATGCTTCCGTCTTTCGGATCGAGAGCATACAGAACACCGTCGCCGCCTGGGAAGTAAACCTGGGTTTGGCCATTGACGACGCCAACCGCTGGTGAACTCCACTGGCCGTGCAAAATGTTTTTCTTTGGATAACGCTTTTCCCAAACAACTTTTCCAGTTTTCTTGTTCACACAAAGAAAACTCGGAGCCCGTGGAGAAGGCAGTTCGAGGTGAGCTTCATCCACGCCGTTCGAGGTCAGCAAGTAAATATTGTCGCCAACAAGAACGGGAGAACTGGTCGCCAAGTTGTGCGGGAATACGCCCAACTCATTGATCATGTCCAGTGACCAGACAATGTCCGCGTCCAACTTCTCGTTGTCCACCTCGTCCTTGATTTCACCATCGTTTTCATCGTCGTAAAATCCGTTGGTGTCGAGGCACATTAACTCACAACGGTTGGTGACGACCCACATTCGATCGCCTTCGATGCAGGGTACCGAACAGATACCTTGCAACATCCAGTCCTGAACGCGGCCGATTTCAAGCTTCTTGCGGGTCAACTGCCAAAGGAACTTGCCATCTTCTTCGTTGAAACAAATCAGGACACCACGGTCACCATCGTCGACAATCTTGTCGCCTTCTTTGATCTGCTTGTGCTTGGGGCGATACTCAGCGCCATTGTTGGTTCCCACGTAAATCTTGCCATCGGCAACCACGGGGTTTCCATAAGTCTGGGAGCCCAATTGGGCGATCCATTTGACGTTCTTTTTGGCGGTCAAATCAAAATCAAGGTTCATTTTGCCCTTGAATGAACTGACCATGTTTCGTGAAGGCGTTCCTCCCCACATAATCCAGTCAGATTTTTCCTTGGCGGTCGATTGGTTGGCGCTGGTGTTTTTTTCATCGCCATCTTTGTGATCGCCATCTTTGTGATCGCCGTCTTTGTCACCATCCTTGTGATCATGATCGTCACCGTCATGGTCGTGGTCTTTCTTGCCATCGCCATCGTGGTCATGATCGTGGTCGTCACCATCATGGTCATGGTCGTCGCCATCATGATCGTGATCATCGTCCTTGTGTTCACCGGACTTGTCTTTCTTGTCCTTATCCTTGCTTTTGGTGTCCCCATCCGAGCAGCCCCAGAAGGCTACACAGAGCACCAGGCCACCAATCAACAGCCAGAGTCTCAGGCCAGTACTTGTCGATTTCATTTTTTTAACCTTGTTCGGAATTGTTGTTTTCTAAAACTGGTGGACTATTTACGATTTTTGACTTCGATATTGTCGAAATAGCAGTCGGCAAGACCGTAGACATAAACACCGGGTGCACCTTGCAGGTTGGGATGAGGATCTTCGGCTTCCAAAGTCCATTCCGCCGGTTCCTCTTTATCTTTTTCCCAGATCTTTCCACGCACGACCGCTTTGCCGTCTTTGACGTCAACGATCATTTTCATCACATACCAGGTATCGGGATCCGCTTCAAAATCAATCGTCTTGGCCATACGTAGGTGCGGTTGCCAAGTTCGAATTTGAAGTTCTCCGTTGTTTCCGTCCAGCACGAAATTGTAACGTTGGTTGGTAATCCCAACGCTCGCCAGCCGACGCTTTTCTTCGGTCAGGTAAACATCCGACTGAATTTCGTAGTTTTTCATGTCGGGCGTGCCGATCCAGGCCATGTGGCTCGGCCGGCCTTTTCCTGGACCCATCCGCATAACGGTATTTTTGTTGTCCAAGACCTTTGGCTTCATCTTCACATGGGCCCGGATCCAGGTGGGAGGTACTTGTACCGGAGGCTTAAAGCCTTCGAAGTCCCATTTCCAACTGTCACCGGAAGCCATCACGCGGATTCGTGCGGTCGCTGTTTTGCCGTCCAATTCCGCGGTCACCAGACCACCAAAATCTTTGGCAGCGGCCGAAACCGTCACTTTGTTTCCATCCGCTTTCACAGGATCCAAACCAGCACCAATCTTGATTTCTGGTTTGACTTTCTTGATCAAGCGACCGTTCTTGTCGAATGCGTGCAATTCAAATTCGGCATTTTGACCTTCACGCATGATCAACTCGAATGGCCGAAGTTGAACTGTATCGATCTCGGTTCCGACGGCTGCTTCCTCCGGCAAAGGAGTCACTGGAGTTGGCTTCTCGAGATCCTTGGCGGTACCGAGGCAAATGGTTCGGTCACGTGTGACGAAAACAATTCGCCCATTCGAAATCGCAGGCGACGCATAAATTTCGTCGGCGCCATCGATCTTGGTTGCTTTCAAGTGAACCTTGTTAACCACTTCGCAACCTTCTTTGTTGCACTTCAACGTATAGATGTTGCCGTTGACTTCCGTAATGTAGATATGTCCATCCGCCCAAACCGGAGCCGCCTTGCCAACGGTGCCCAGGTCCTGGACCCAAAGCTTTTTGCCCGTCTCGGCTTCGAACGCATTCAAGTTTCCGGTGTCGGACAGAACATAAAGGATTCCATCTTTGACGAGCAAACCATTGAAGCCTGCCTTCAATCCGTCGTGACGCCAAACGCCGTGTGTCTTGGTGACATCTCCTTTTCCATCGGGGCGGATACACTGAACGCGACCAAACTTGGCGTTGTCGATGTTATCTTCACCGTGAGAAATGTAGACATACTTTCCATCGGTGGTTGCGGTGGCATTCAAACCACGAAGCGACATCTTGAATTCCCAAATAGGCTTGCCAGTGCGCGCGTTGATGGCATAAATAGCGCCATTGGAGTTTCCACCAATCAACATTCGCTGGCCGTTGAATACGCCAACAAAGGGAACACTTTGGTTGGTATCAACGGGAGCCGCACCAGGACCTGAGATCCAGTTGAGCTGACCCGACTTTTTGTCGAAGCAAAAGTAGTACTGCTTTGGCGAAGGCCCTTTAAAAATGCCCCAGTTCACAGCCAAGGTGCTGATGATGACGCGATCCTCGTCGATAATTGGCGTTTGGGTTCGCCCCCCGTATCCGGAAATCGCACCGAATTCCTCCAACATCGAATGCTCCCAGACAACCTTGCCGGTTGCACCTTCGTAGCATCGAAATATTCCGTCGACCGTATAGCAGTAGACGTTTCCGGTTTCCTTGTCGCCACACATGGACGCCCAGCCAACTCGCGGAGCCGGAATGTCGGTCAGGAAGACATTGAACTCGTCCCGCCAAACCACATCACCCGTCTTCGCGTCCCAACAGACGACCTGCTGACGACTATGAACTTTTTCTTTCGGATCGTTGACATTGTGGTCCGTTCGGCAATTCAAATAGACACGGTCATTCAAAATGATCGGCGTCGCTCGCCCGCCCGTTTTGCTATCGACCCAAAGGGCATCTTCCATTTTCCACTTGGTCACCAAACCGGTTTCATTGGAGATTCCTGTCTGGGAGGGACCACGCCAGTGCAACCAGTCATCTGCGGTTGCTCCGGCCACAAAAATCGAAAGGAAACCTCCGATCCAAACGACATTCCAAAGCACATGTTTGCTCATCTATTGATCTCTCTTGATACGCGTAATTTGACTAAATCACAATTTAGACAACTGCCTCATTCAATACCAGTAACCCCCGGAAAAGCCCTGGTATTTGCACTTCTTTTGACTTCCAAAGAAAGGCTGACCTGTTGATCTAACAGTTGCCCCCAGAAAAAGTTTTGTTCTCGCTCAGCGAATCAACATCCGATCCACGAAGCTGGCAAAGCAAAATGAACTCCGGCATTTCGTCCGACCTCGATTCTGGCTTGAAAGAACAACGTCAAACCCATTGGAAAAGCAAATAACGTCAGCAAGCCGAGAATCCGCCTCGATTTGAACCGGCGAATCCGCATACCCATGCGGGAGATTTGTCGTTTCCGTTCGCGCAGCCCCAAGTCCAGAATCAGGCGGTATTTTCACTACGGAGGCAAACAACAATCGGTTGTTCCAATCTTCGATTTTTCCCCAATTTTTCCGAAGAGCTCAGGTATTCGCGACCTGGCAAAAAATTGCCAAAGGGCAACCAACACCATTCGCAACCGAATTGCCGGCCCCAACCGCGCGAAAAGATAGGCCGAATCGAGCCTCACGGTGAGCTCGAGGCAGAAAATGAAATTTACCCGGCATCACGATTCGAATCCGACCAACCGCAACCGACGCACGTGAAATTCTCCAAACGGGCCGAAGTTCCCGCCCAAATCTAACCCCTTTTCAATTACAAATTGAATGATCAACATTTAAAACGACTGACGGCTGAAAAATGCACGTTGCGGTTTCATTTCACCTCTTTAGATCGCCCCCGAATTGATGCGCCCTCTGATTCGCCAATTCCGCAAAAAGAAAGCCGTATTGACGGCGCTGGGCATCGTATTGGCCATGATGATCGCTTACATCTGGAGCGGTGAGTACCTGGAAACGCTTCTCCAGTCCGAAAAGGAATCGGGTTGGCTCCGGCCCACTGCCCAACAACGACTCCTTTCAAGGGTTCTGACCGCTGTCTTTACCTTTTGGTTCTTTTTTGTCGGGGCAACGATCGGGAGTTTTCTGAACGTTGTTGTTTATCGCATGCCCTTGGGCAAGTCGGTAATTTTCAAGCCTTCCCACTGTCCGTTCTGTAAAGCCAGTATCAAAGCTTGGCATAACATCCCTGTGTTTGGTTGGCTAAGTTTGAATGGCCGTTGCCGAAAATGCCGCTTGCCGATTTCACCAAGATACCCGGGTGTCGAGTTTGTTTGCGGAATTAT
Source organism: uncultured Pirellulaceae bacterium (assembly GCA_964434955.1). Lineage (GTDB taxonomy): Bacteria > Planctomycetota > Planctomycetia > Pirellulales > Pirellulaceae > JANQLU01. The sequence continues at coordinate 23,926 of CAYSXI010000027.1, read as the reverse complement.
TTTTCTGTTGGTTTTCTTTGTCCAGTTAATTTCTGGAGGAGCCAATCTGCCGATACGCGAGATCAATGAAAAAACCGGGGTCGTTCGAACGGTCTTTGAACCGCAATGGGATCTGTTTGGTCTCACGTTTTTGCACCTGTTTCTTTTTTGCGCTTTGTTGACCGGTAGCTTGATTCACTGGGACGGGCAACGAATACCGAGGCGATTCTGGATTACCACATCGACAGTCTGCCTTTTGTCCGTGATCGCGTTTCCAGTCCTATGTCTGGTTCCCTTCGGATACCCATTTGCCGTATCCCTTTCACCCATCGCAACCGCGGCACTGACGAGTCTCGTTGGTGGCACCGCTGGCTGCCTGTTCGGCATGCTTCTGCGGCTGATCGTTCGAAAACCCGACGATCATCGGACCCTTTTTTCTTCGCCTGAAGGCATCGTCATTTGCCTCGGCCTGGTTGGAACCTTTGTCGGTTGGCAAGCCATCCCGTTCGTTGCCTTAACGGGACTTGTTATTGCAAGTCTGATCGTCCTGTTGCGGCCCGCATTCGAAAACGCTCCTCCCGTTCCCTGGATGATGGTGATGTCGCTTGCAACCTTTGCCCATCACCTTTGCTGGAGATGGGAATATCTGCTGCTTCCTGAGAGCCAGGAAATATCGCTGATTACGCTTGGCGTAACGTTACTCCTGGGTGTTGTTTTTGCCATCGGCATTCGCTTGCTTGATAAAGCCGATCCACTATTGAATGGGCAAACCGTCCAGAGTTAGTGACTAGTCCGATTCCATTTCAACTTGCAGCCAGGCTTTGGCAAACGCCCAATCTCTTTCGGCGGTCGCGACGGAAATCGAAAGGGCTTTTGCGGCCTGTTCGGTCGTCAACCCCGCAAAAAAGCGAAGTTTAACCAACTCGCCTTTTCGCGAATCCTGTTCCGACAATTTGCTCAGAGCCTCATCCAGCATGAGGACTTTCTCAGGTCGTTGAAAGGCCGGATGATCCACTACCAGCTCCAGCGTCTCCTGTCCCGAGCCTCGTTTCGCTGCTTGCTTTTTCCTCGCATGATCGATCAAGATCCTACGCATTGCTTCCGCCGCCGAAGCAAAAAAATGTCCGCGACTGTCCCAGGAAAACGATTCCCCATCCTTTCCCAATAGCCGCAACCAAGCTTCGTGGACCAGGGCCGTCGCCTGCAACGTGTGATGTTTTCTTTCCTGGGCAAGCTTCGCAGAGGCAATCTGCTTGAGCTCTTCATAGACTTTTGAAAAAAGCTGTTGGCCGTCGATCTCACCCGACTCCATCCGCTGAATCATTTTGGTCACGTCGCTCGTCATACCCGCTTCTCGGACTCCCGCTTGGATTTGCATTCTTGGATCCAGGCCTCGCATTCGGATTTGCGAAGCGGACTCAGCCCGTTGAACTGGATTGCTTTCTCCAAATTTTTCTGAGCCCTTTCCAAATTGCCTTGGAGCATTTGCGCTCGCCCCAGAATCAAGTAGGCGAGACCATAATCCGGGTTGATTCGAGTGGCCTCTGCCGCGTGCTCCTCCGCCGATTTCAGATCCTTGGTTTCAAGCAAAACTTCTGCCAGATCGGTTCGGGTCGGAGCGTGGTTGGCATTAAGTTTCACTGCCTCCTCCAATGCCTGCCGGGCATCTGCATATTCCTTCAAGTTAAAATGCGCAACCCCAAGACATTGCCAGACACCACTGACGTTGGGACGTAGCGCGACGCAACGCAAGTAGTAACGAATGGCGAGGTCCCAACTCCCCTGACTTTGCAATGAAAGGGCGTAGTCATAGTTCGTCATCACATTGTCCGGCTCTCGCATCAACGCTTCGCGCATGACGGCTTCCGCCTGCTCCTTTTCACCCACCATGTGATAAACGCTTGCCAACCAGGACAGCGTTCGCACGGAATAGTCATCCAGATTGACGCCTTTCCGAAATGCCTCAATATCAGCGAGCGATTTTGGACCCGGCACATAGTACATCTTGCGGATACCCGACCGAAAAGAATCTTCGTCCGCAGCGAGGATGGCATCGGCAAAGGGTTGCATTGACTCCCGATTGGCGACCGCACCGCCCAAGTGCCCGATGTGCCCCTTGGTACCAATCCAAAGCTCCAACCCGTCGACCAGCTGTCCCGAGGCAGGATGGGCTTTGATGATATTGGCGATTTCGGCCGGGGTCTGCTTTTCAAAATCAATGCCCTGTTTCAAAAACAACTTCTGAAAATCCCGCTCCATCTGCACCCAGCTTTCCAGATCCAGGCGCGTTGCGCCCGCGATGACCACGGTTTCAATTTGCTCCGCAAGTTGCCGATTGAATTCCTCGGTTTCGTATTCCTTGAGCGCGGCGAGCGCCTTTGATTCCGTTGGCTTGTAAAGCGGCTTCTCCAGAAGATCGCGAATGCGGTCGCAACTGGCTTTTGCCACCAGCCAAGCTCGATCATCTCCGGGCGGAGATTCCACCGCCCGATCCAAGAGTACTTCCGTCTTGGCGATGGCCTCGTTCATCTTGGCCGAATTCTGGTTCAATTCTCGCTGGTGCCGATTTTGAATTTCAATGATCGATTCAATCGACAGAACTGCGATCACCAAGAAAACGACCCCGGCCGCGGTGCCGAAAATCACCGCCTTCCGATTGCGTTGAATGAACTTACGTATCGTGTAGAAGTGGGATCTTCGAACTGCGGCCACGGGTTGATGCTGAAGGCAACGTTCAACATCCCGGGCGAAGTCCGATGCCGTCTGGTAACGATGCCGACGGTCTTTTTCCAAAGCACACATGACGATCCAATCCAGGTCGCCACGAAGATCACGATTGAGCCGCTCCGGTGAAACGCTTCGGTGCTTTGCCAGCGCCGTCAATTGCTCGCCGGCGGTGCTGATCCGCGTGCTTGGCTTCTGAGGTTCTTCTTCGCGAATCAAACGCTGCATTTCGGCAAAACCCGCTTCCCGAATCCGCTTCGCCTCAAGCGGCGTCGAGCCAGTGAGCAGTTCGTAGAGCAGCACGCCCAGAGAATAGATATCACTTCGCGTGTCGATATCGAGTCCGCTCATTTCGGCCTGTTCGGGACTCATGTACTGCGGTGTACCGATCATCTGACCGTATTCCGTGAACATCGTCTTTTCGGTCAAACGCTGGTGGGTTGCTTTGGCGACGCCGAAGTCGATCACTTTCACGACTGGCTTGCCATCATGCAGCGTCACCATCACATTCGAGGGCTTGATATCGCGATGAATGATTCCTTTTTGATGGGCGTGCTGTACGGCATCACAGACGTCTTTGAACAAGTTCATCCGCTCGCGATTGTTCAGCTGATTCCGGTCACAGTATTCCGTGATTGGAATGCCCTTTACCAACTCCATCACAAAATAGGGACGATGACTGGATCGGACCCCCGCCCCAATTTCAAATGAACCGCCATCCAGGACCGTTGCAATCCCCGGGTGGTCCATCATTGCAAGCGCCTGTCGCTCGGCCTCAAAACGGGCGACAACCGCCTTGCTGTCCATTCCGGGCTTGATGACTTTTAATGCGACCTGTCTTCGAACGGGTTGCTGCTGCTCGGCAAGATAAACCAAGCCAAAACCGCCTTCGCCTATGACTTGAAGCAGTTTGTAGTTGCCAATGACTTCGCCGCACTGATCGCGCAAATCTGCCGGATCTTGATTCGAGGAATCCGACGGTTGGTCAATGGTCTCCAAAAGCGAATCCGGTTGTTGTCTTGCCTTCCACAATTTGCGGATTCGCTCAGCCAAGTCCTGATCGTCACCACAGATAGAATCGATGTATTTATCGTGTCCGTCATCCAGACTCAGCAACTCTTGAAAAATCTTCTCTTCCGAAGGCCCATTCATCCGTTTCACTCACGATCGTCACCAAATTGCTTTTGCGGCTTTGAAATTCATGCGTCTCTTGCTAACGAATCCCCTCATCGTTTTACAAAAAAGATGGTCGTGGCGGACCGCAATCTCGAAGGCGTTACGATGATTTTTGACTGAAAATCGCCGATGAGAAGGTAAAACCGTGGACGTGATTTTCGCCTTCGACGGGTCCAATTTCGCCAGCGGCAAAAAATCCGGCCGCGGGTACGGGCCCCAGTTTTTCCTGCAATAGGCTCATGTCGTGATTTGGCGAGTCGAAAAGGTTCAGTCCCCGACCATTACAGAGAAATGAAATCGCCGCCAATGGTTTTTCCCCCGCCTGCTCAAGCTGTTTTTCCATCCGCCTTGAAAGCTGGCTCAAGTCGGCATCAGCCGAGGCCTGGTCTCGAATATGGAACTGAATCGTCTGCCCTTTTCGAAAATACTCGTTCGCGGCAATCACACCGGAGTCCTGATCAATGTTCGTGAGATTGCGAATCAGGAAATCGCCGTATCCGAAGGACTCACGATATTCCGTAATCGCCCGCCCGAGGTGCAAGCCACTTTGAAATGCCTGTTGGTCGCGTGCCGGCAATTGACGAAACAACGACTCCAACTGTTGAACTGGCGACTTGCCACCCAACTCGAGGATTTCGTTTCGCTCGCAGTCGGTTATCACCATCGGTTCACCGATCGGGCGGCAACCCTGAGAGACGATTCCTCGAATTTGAACCCCAGACAACCTCATCAAGACGGCGCCGTCTCGAAAACAATCGGCCCCAACACTGATCACACTGAGCGATTTTTGCCTCGGGTCACCCACGAAACTCTCGTTCCCAAAAGCGCCGCTGCACATGCCGCCAAAAACAGGCAAACCCGGGTGATCCTGATTCAACCGATGCAACAAGATGTCCGTGGGAAACGTCATGGGATCTGCCAGAACCAACAGCGCAGAGCCATCCGGCCAAGGTCCGGTCAGTCGGTCGGGCCATCCCGTGAAAGCCGTTCCATCGACCGTTTTCGCATACTTCAAGTGAAAGGTATCCACCGAGACGGTGTCGGCACTTGCCGCGAGGATTGTCAAATTTTTGGAACCCTCGTATTCACATCCGTCGTGGACGACTCCCTCGGCATTGCAACCGATCACGTGCTTTGCATTGAGCAGCGAAGAAATCCTGCCGAAATTCTCAAAACAAAGAACCGACGGAAAACCGGATGCAAAAAAAACACAGAAACTGATTTCCCCGGAAATTTCTGACAGGATTTGCTCGCAAGCCTCTTGAATGGCGTCGTCGAGCCACTCTTTTTCGGAAAATGCGGAAACGAAACGAAGCGTCATGAATCGAAACGAAAGGGATAGATGATGATTTCAAGACGACGCTCGGTTATTCCGGCGACGCCACGATGATTACCCGACGCCCATGGATGATCACGCCAAGGTGATGACAGGGCGCCAAGAAATTTAGGGCACGAATATTTCGGGCCGAATTTTGCGGGACACCATGATGATCATGCGATGCCCATTGATGATGACGGCTTCATTCGCGACATTCAACCCATTGCGACAGGTCAAAACGCTTCTCTAACTGATCTCGGCCCATCGACCAATGAATCCAGCGGATCCGAGACCCTACCGGCAGATGCGCGAGCGAGTGGCTGAAACACCTTTTTCACCCATCCAAGCACGAAGCGCCAGCAACCGGTTCCAATACCTTACTCACCCATACAAGCACGAAGCGCGAGCGAGTGGCTGAAACACCTTACCCACTCATACAAGCACGAAGCGCCAGCGACCGGTTCCATTGCCTTACTCACCCATACGAGCACGAAGCGCCAGCGAGTGGTTTCGGCGCCAGCAAAACACAAAACGCGTTTCCGAACTGAATTGCTATCTGGCCCGCCGCCTCAACCCAATCCCAATTCCAATCAAAATCAAACAAACCGTTCCGGTCGGTTCGGGAACCGAGGTGAATTGAATATTGTCGATTGTCACGAAATCATTCGAAGCCAGATCCTGCGAAAAATGCAAGGTTCGGACCTGGCTAATTCCTGGCCCCGGCCAATCGAATGACAAATTAATCGATGCGTCACCAAATTCGGAGAACAGGAAACCGGACACATCGGAGGTTGGGGTCTTGTGATTGTCATACCCCTCCAACACGGAAAACGTATCTGGATCTCCCCCATTCTCAAGCATGTCGACTGAAATGTTGTCGATTAGAAAACTGAAGTTGATCAGAACATCAAATGTGTTTGCATTCGGCGTGAAGGCGCCAAATGCCTTGCTTCCCCCAACCATTTGAATGGTTCCAACGCCACCGTCTGACAAGAATTCAATCCCCAGCGGATTGTAAAAGGCATTGATTTCGGTCAGTCCATCGCCCACATCAAACTGCTCAAAATCAATGAGATCTGCTTTGCAACTCCCGAGTGGGATCCACAGAAACGCCAAGCATCCACAAATCATGCGAATCATCATCGTTTTGTCTCCGAGGCAGAGTGATTAGTCCGAATCGTAGTCAAACCGGATCGAGAATCAACGAAAAGAAGAACGAATTGCGCAAGGGCGCATGGGGGATAAAGGCGACGGCCCCAAGCCGGCAATGAAAACGACTCGCCCAATTCCTGGGCGAGTCCTAAACCTCGCATTTTTTGCCGCTTATTTGTTACGAAGAATCGCATCCAATTCCCGTTGCGCCTGCATGGCTTTTCGCAACGTCAATTGGGCTCTGCCGCAGGCAGGGATCATTTGCAACCTGACTTGGTAATCAGCCGGTCCTCGAATCGCGACATGCTGCTCAAGGCTTTTTTGCAATTCCTGATTGGTTGCATAAAGGCTACTCACGTAGTCGGCATAGGGATTCCGCCGACTCGTTCGATATTCCTCCTCCGACATCGATTGGCTCGAATACGAAACCAACTCGCCAACCACTCGAAGACGCCTCAGATAGGCCACGGTTTCGGCACCCGGTTCTTTTCTCGATTCCTTCAAAACCTTCGCCAGGTTCCGATCGTTTTCCAGAAGCATGATTTGGGAAATCGCATCACTTCGAACCAGCTCAACAAAGGCTCGTTTTTCGAAGGGCGTTGGGCCAACCGCTTCTAACGGGCTTTCAACATTGGAATAGGCAGCCAAGGTTCCAGCAATTTCAACGCGAGCCAAAGCCATCAGCCAATCCAGGCCATTCCGTTTGACCATGGAATGGTTGGTTTCCGTTGAATTCCGATTCGTCTTTTCACCTTTGGCATCGTTGTTTTCACGAGGCAGGAGAGCCTGCTTGCGAATAAACAAATCGAACTCGGGACGATTCCGAATAATCTCGTTGTAGACTTCCATTTCTTCTTTACTTGATTTCTTCAACAAGTCACCCAAAAGCAGCAACGCATTCGAATACTCGTGACCTCCGACAAGTCGGTAAACCATCGATTTATCGGCGGGGGCAAGTTTCAAGCGGGCAACAAATGTCGAAGCATCTTTGGCCTCAAAGTACGATCGCACGGAAAGTACATCAACATTCTGAACTCAGTAGAAGCGATCCAGGTGCTCCGCCAGTTTTTGCCCCGTATCCTCGTCGATGGCCAACGAGCTAAACATGCTTTTCTCGACAAACACGGGCCGATACTCAACGGCCCAGTTGTAGAAATGACGCCTTTCCACTTCCGGGTTTGGTTTCGTGCTTTGGCCGGGCATTACGGCCGCCTCAATCTTTCGAGGCATGAACAGGCCGAACATCATTTGCGGATTTATCATGGCCGCTTTCGGCTTCAACAACCCGAGAGCTTCACTGGAGCGACCATATCGACCTCGCAGCCACCAGTGCAGGGCGGCCATCAGCTGAGTGCCTTTCTCAATTTCCGCTTGCCCAGATTTCAAACCGTCTCGAAATGACTTGTTTGCGGCCTGCCGAACGGCCGGTTCCGCCAAATCCTTGTTCGCGATTTTTTCGGGTCGCGTTTCGTCAAAAAACTTTTCGATCACCATGTGATCCTTCTTTAGCGCGAACCCGGCAAGCAGGCGGCGTTTCTTTTCCTTCTCCGTGGCCAACAATTGGGCCGAATCCTCAATCCTGTAAATCCGATACTCAATCTCTCGTTCTCCCAACCGAATGTCGGCTTTGACCAACCGATTGCGCGCGGCTCGGTAGTCGAACTTGATCGCGTCTCGACGAAAGTGGTTCAGCGGCTTGATGTCGGCTGGCCGGGTCTTCTCCAAAAGATTTTCTTGCTGATCGATGCACAGGGACGCGACCTGGACCATGTGCTTCAATCGGTTCCTGACAACATGAATTTCCCAAAACAGATCTTCATACCCTTCCCATTGATTGGGGATGGAAGGATGGTCCTGGGCAAAAGTCGCTTTGCGAATATCCGATTCGAGGCGATGGATCTCACTTAGCAACTCCGGAAAAATCATTGACGATTTCTTCAAGTCCCAGTGTTTGGACGTTTCTCCGGATATCGCTTTGCGAATTTGGAGGTTCGCGAGCAGGCCGCCCAAATGCGGCCGTTTTGAATTACCAAGCTCCTTCTCAATCCGATCAATCTCGGCAACGGAATGTCGCTTCAAAAATTGACCGATTGAAATCTCAAGTTGGTCGGGAGGCACACCCTCCCGGGAGTCCACGATTTTGCATGCCTGTCGAAATGAACGGTCATTCGCGGCCGGTTTGCTGGCAACGGTTTGATTCGTTGCGAAAATTTGAAGAGAAGTAAGTGAGACGAGGGATACACTGATGGATACCGCTAGAAGGCGGATCCGCGGAAAAGAATTTGACATGATCCTGTATCCAATCTGTTGCCCCTGCAGCTGAAAATTTTAGGGCATCAATTCAAGGATTGTCAAATTTTCCGATCGCAAGCATGCCATCGCTCTGACATAAGCTCCAAACATGTGGAAACAAAAAAGCGGGGAGACCCGAATGAGTTCTCCCCGCAATTCGTTGTTTAACGTTGAGCCCGCCACCGAAGGAAAAGGCAAAATGAATTCCCAAGGCGATGCTACGAAAGTTCCAGGCTGAAACCCTCAATTTCCGCTTTCACGTCGCTCAAGAAATTAGCCGCCCCAACACCGTTTGCGACCCGATGATCAAAACTCAGGGTAAGCGTGGCGGTTTTCACAAAGTCGAACCCACCATCCTTTGGCTCCGGTTGCCAGTAGGTCTGCCCAACCGCCAAGGTCGCCATCGCGGGAGCAACAATCGCTGGAATTCCAATTTTCATGCCGGCTTTTCCGATATTGGAAATGGTGATCGTCGTCGACTCGTCAACCTGATCCTGACCGTCTCGAGCCTTCTCGATCTGGGCACCCAACGTCTCGAAAAATTCTTTCTGCGAAAGCTTATCAGCCGCAGGGACAACGGCCGTCAGCAGGATATCGCCGGGAAGCGAAACCGCGACGCCTAGATTCACGTCCTTAAAGGTTTTCAGTTTTCGTCCGTCGGCAGAAATGGAACTGCGGAACCGGTCGTGTTTTTTCAAAGCCTGGACAACGCACCAAAGTGACATCCCGAAAGCCGTTGGGCCACCGGAATCTCGACTTGCTTCGCGAGCCGCATCCAAACCCGTCCAATTGACCTCGTTCATGATGGTGACCGGAACGCAAACCTGGGTTCCACGAGTCAACCGATAATTCAATGTGATCTGCTCTTGGGGCAAAACAGATTCTTCGTAGGAATCGGAATCAACCGACGCGACACCACCTTGGCTGGCGAGATAATTGTCGACATCGGCCGGCATTAATTTCGATCCCGTCGCGGGAATCTGGTCGGCGACTTCAAGCAGACCTTTTTCCTTCAAGTATTTGCGCGTCTTTGGGGGAATCTGTACCGATCCACTTCGAACGGCTGGCTTGGCCGCACTCCCTGCGCTGCTTGCCGTCGCGACGGGTTCGGGTTCGGCGTGGTCTTCTGCGGGACCGTGGCCGGCAGGCATTTCCTTCACGCCTTCAGCCACTTCCATCTTTCCAATTTCGGCACCAATCTCCAGAACGGTTCCCGTTTCAACGGTCCATTCGACAAGCTTGCCGGAATAAGGTGACTCGACATCCGTTGTCGCTTTATCGGTTTCCATGACGTAGATCGGGTCATCCCGTTTGATCTCGTCACCTGGTTGCTTCAAAAACTCAACCAGCAATGCTTCCTGCAGACCCTCACCAAGTTGGGGAATGCGGACGGAAATGATCGGCATTCCCTTAATCCTCCATCGTCAATTCAATTGCGTTTACGACGTCATCCACACTTGGCAACGCCGCGTATTCGTAGATCGGGTTGTATCCAATGTGCACGTCCGGCTTGGAAACCAGCTGAGGTGCACTTACAAAATGACACCACGCGTCGTTATCGCTGGCAAATTCGCTGACAATCATTTGTCCAACGCTGCAGGACTCGCCGTCTTCCTGGACAATCACGAGGCGACCGGTCTTTTCGATCGAATCGAGAATCGTTTGCTTGTCCCAGGGTTGAATGCTTCGCAAGTCAATGATTTCCACCGAGCATTCACCGGCAACTTTGTCGGCGGCAGCCGTTGCATGCTCAATGCAGTTGCCCCAGGTAACCAAAGTCACATCGGTTCCTTCCCGTCGAACCCTTGCCGAACCGAATCCAATGGCAGGAACGTCGGCGGGAACTTCCATTTGCTGTCGGAACAGATGCTTCGGAATCAGGAAGACGGTTGGGTCATCGGAATTCATCGCGGTCCACATCAACCCGGCTGCATCTTCGGGAGTGCTCGGGATCACCACCCGCAGGCCGGGCGTGTGCGCGAACAATGCCTCATTGGCCTGGCTATGCCAGATCGAACCACCCGGCAAATAAGCACCATAAGGAGCGTAGAACACACTTGGACATTTCCAGTCGCCAAAAGTACGCCAGCGCAAGGTCGCCAGGTTCTGGCTGATCTGATTCCAAGCCGGTCCCATGAAGTCGACAAATTGAAGCTCAAAAATTGGTCGCATACCATAACTGGCGAGCCCGATACCGACGCCGACAATGGTCGCTTCCGCGAGCGGCGCGTTGAACGCATTGTTGGGATGGTTCTCGGAAAGCCCCGAAGTCAAACCGAACACGCCACCTTTCGGGTCTTCGATGTCTTCGCCAAAAAAGATATGGTCAGAATTCTTGCTGAGTCCCTGCTTAAAGACTTCATTGACCGCGTCAACAATTCTCCATTTCTTTCCACCTTCCAGGGGAGGGGATTGCGGTGTGATGTCTTCGCCGAACATATGATCAAGAACCTCTTCGGCGATCGGGTCCTGTTCAGTTTCGGCATTGATATATTCTTGATCAACTTGCTCGTTGATTTGCTGCTTGGTCGCTTCCCATTCCGCTTCGGTCAGCTCACCGTCGGCGATCAACTCCTGCGATACCACCTCGATGGGATCGCGTTTTGACATCGCGTCGATCTCTTCCTGAGGCCGATAAACGCGGTGATCGTCACTACTGGTGTGTGAACAAAGCCGGTCCAATTCGCAAACGAACAGGGCAGGGCCGCCACCGTGCCGTGCGTTTTCGATGGCCGGTGCCGCTGCGTCAAATACACGGTCCGGATGCCGGGCATCCACGTGCTTGAGTCCGACCGCATCCGCGAATACGCCGAGCTTGAATGGATTGAATTTTTCCGTGTTCGTGCTGATTCCGTAGTTGTTATCTTCCACGATGAAAATGATGGGCAATTGCCGTTCGACGGCGAACGAAACCGCCTCGTAAAATTCACCCTGGCGGCTCGCGGCATCGCCAACGGTTGCAACCACGACGTTATTTTTCTTCTTCAGCTGCATCCCCCAAGCGACTCCGCAGCCGGGCAGTGCATTCGAACCGGTTGGCGTTGGAACACTCCAGATGTTGTGCTTTCGGCTGGAGTAGTGCCCCGGCATCTGCCGACCACCGCTACTCGAATCGCGTTTCGCGAAATAGGCATTCGCCAATTCCTTGTTCGAAACGCCACGCGCCAGGACCATCGCCCGGTCCCGGTAGTAGGGGAAAAGATAGTCGTCGTCCTCGAGAAGCATCGACACAACGGCGAGCGTTTCGTGTCCCATCCCGGCAACCTGAAACCAGCCCTTGCTTTGGCGATGCAAAACGCCTTCACGTCGATCGCCTTCACGGCTGAGATACATCAGCTTCAGAAGGTCCAGTTTGTTGTAAGTCATTTGTGCTTGATTCGTTTCCATATTTCCGCCTCAATATTCGCGATTCCATGACTGGAGACGCGTGCCACTTTTAACCCACTCAACAACGAAACGAAAAGGCTCATTGTTGACACAATCTTCGACCAGCGAGATTGCATTGTTATTCACCGTTCGATTCCCGGCTCGACCGAATTCAGCTCGATCGAAACGACCCGTCAACTTGGCTTTGCGACCTGTCAACTTGGTCAAAACCGGTATCGAAGTTCCAACGCCTTTGGCTTTGGAAACTTGATAATCGTGATCAAGGAACCGACGTTTTCAGTTCAATTGGGATTCGTCGAAGGTTGGTTGACGACCCATTTCCTGTTTGGCGCGAAACGTCGAATGGCTCGATCAAAAACTCCCTGAATTTAGGGTTGCTTATGTGCCGGTAAGGACCGATGTCCCCCATTAATGACGAGCCTTCGCGCAATGATGTCCCGGCGTGGCGTATTTTATCCTTCAACCGCTCAGTTTCAAGGGCCTCCGAAAGCCAGCAAACCCAGGCTTCCCGACGCTCGTTTTCCATGAAACCGGTTGATACCGAACCGAGTAAGTTTTTCAAGTCAATGCGCAACCCAATCGGCCCCGGTTATGCGTCCGATTTCACGAAAATCGACAAAATCAAATCGGTTTTAGGCAATTTAGAAATAGCAGCGGTGACGATTGGTTTACCCGGTGTTAGATTGATTGGGCAAATTTCGGCGACCCAAATCGGAACGCCCGTCGATTCAGTTCGACATTCAAGATGCTTAATTCATTGAACTTTTTTGTTCACCTTGGACGGAGGTAATAGTGACAACCCATTCACACAGGTTTTTGGCATTTGCCGCGTTGGCAATTGTCGGATTGTCCGTAAACACGGTTCTCGGACAATCGACTTCTTCCCTCGAACGTATCAAGCACGACGTCAAATACCTTGCGTCTGACGAGCTTGAAGGTCGTGGCGTCGAAACGGACGGCATTCACAAAGCTGCCGATTACATCATCAAAGAGTACAAAAAAGCCGGAATCAAGCCCGGCGGAAAAGACGGCTCCTGGAAACAGAAGTTCCCTGTCCGAGTCGGTCGCGCGATCGACGAAAAAGCAACCAGCTTCGTCGTTCATCACGGTGACGAAAAAGTCGAAATGGAACTCGGTTCGGATTACCAAGCGATGATGACCGGTGGTCAGGGCGCTATCGAAGGCGCCGAAGTCGCATTCGCAGGTTACGGCATTGTTTCGGAAGACGACAATTACAACGATTTCGACGGAATCGATGTCAAAGGCAAAGTCTGCATCATCATTGGCGGCAAGCCAAGCTCTTTGGACAACGCCCGCCTGGGTCGATTGACCACCAAGCTCAAGAACGCCAAAGATAATGGCGCCGTTGGCGTCGTTTTCATCATGGACCGTGAGACCACGGAAGATGGCAAAAAAGACAGTCTCCCAGCGGCAGGTGCTTTCGGTTACGCCCGCCCAAGTGCTCGACTTCCCCTGGTGGTCGTCAAGCGTGCTAACGTTGACGAATTCCTCAAGGGCAAACCGCTGAAAACGGCGACTGGCGACGATCTTGATTCGGTTTTGGCAATCGAGAAGCACATCTCGAAGAAAATCGAACCCGTATCCCAAGCAGTCGAAGGCGTCAAAGTCTCGTACAAATCCAAGATCGCCAACAAATCCGTTGACGCGTTCAACGTCGTCGGTGTCATCGAGGGTGAAGGTGACAAAAAAGACGAAGTCATCGTTATCGGCGGTCACTACGATCACCTCGGCTTCGGACCTTACGGATCACGAGCTCGCGGTCGAATCGAAGTCCACAATGGTGCAGACGATAACGCGACGGGTACCGCTGCCGTCATCGAATTGGCTCGCCGTTACGGCCAATACGACAAGAAACCAAAACGAACGCTCGTTTTCGTTTGCTTCAGTGGTGAAGAACGCGGACTGGTTGGTTCCAACTACTACGTCAACAAAGAGCCATTGTTCCCGCTGGAGAAAACCGTTGCCATGATCAATTACGACATGATCGGCTGGTTGCGGAAAGGCAAATTGACCATCTACGGCACCGGAACGGCAGCCGCATTTGATGGCGCTCTCGAATCCGCAAACAAAGGCTTGGACTTGGATCTCAATAAAGTCCCAAGCCCATTCGCGGGAAGTGACCACATGCCTTTCAACACCAAAAAGATTCCGTGCATGTTCTTGCACACCGGTTTGACCGACACCTACCACACGCCCGAGGACGACTACGAAACCTTGAATATGGAAGGTGCCAAGAAAGTCATCGACTACAGCGAAAAGCTGATTTGGAAACTGGCAAACCTTGACGAAGCTCCAAAATACAAAAGTGCGACTCCACAACGTCGTCGGCCAAGTTCCGGCGGTGGGGATGCACGCGTACGTGCTTCCGAGAAAAAAACCACGGAAAAAAAAACGACTGATTCAGCCGTAAGCGTCAATCTCAAGGCCGGATACCTCGGGGTCGAACTCGGGGAATCCGATGAGAATGGCGTTGTGGTGGCAAAAGTTCAGGAAAATTCGGCCGCATCCAAATCCGGCATTCGCGCCGGTGACTTGTTCGCCAAAGTTGGAGGCAAAGAAGTCGGTAAAAACATGGATGTGGTTCGAATCCTGGGCAAAACGAAACCCGGCGAAACGATCGTTGTCGAACTGAAACGCGGTGAGACGAAACTTCGTATTCCAGTGAAACTTGGCAAACGAAGTGCAGATGCCGACAAGTAGTTTGCTTTAAATACTTCCTGTTCAAGACTACAAAAGTGTCATTGGCTTGGGTCGATGACACTTTTTTTGTGCGCCAGTTGCGAAAAAATGGCAAAGAATCGGCGATCCGATTTCCAATCGGCATAAGAACTTGCCGACAATACCGAATGGCTTTTCGGACATTTGGAACAAATTGATGAAAAAACACGAGCGAAACCGGCCCGACCAAGAAGGTTGGCGAACGACGATTTTCGACATTATCTTTGGACACCAGTCGCGCGCCGGCTGGGCATTCGATGTCGGCCTTTTGATCGCGATTCTCCTGAGCGTATTTGTGGTCTGCATCGAGACCATTCCTCAGTTTGATGGCCACCCTGGTTTTTTCGCGGCCGAAGTGGTTTTCACTGCGATTTTCACCATTGAGTTTTTGCTTCGAATCGCCTGTGTCAAATCGGCCTGGCGGTACCTTTTCAGCTTCTTTGGAATCGTCGACATGCTGGCGGTTGTGCCGAGCCTCGTGGCGATTGTCCTGGTTGTCTTCTTCGATGTGAACGGCGTGGAAGGTGCGGCTGGGGGGGCGGGCTCTTACGCTGTGATTCGCGCGCTTCGACTTTTGCGGGTTTTCCGCATTCTCAAGTTGGGCTGGCTGATGAAAGAAGGTAACGAGTTGAGCTCGGCCATCTGGCGCGCCCGTGCGAAGATTGTCGTTTTTGTTGGAACCGTTGTGATCACGGTCGTCATTGCCGGAGCGCTGATGTACGAGATTGAAAACCGTTCCGGGGCCAATGACAAATTCAGTTCGATTCCGGAGTCCATTTATTGGGCGATTGTGACGATGACGACCGTTGGATATGGAGACATCACGCCGACAACACCCGGCGGTAAATTCGTCACAGCCATCTTGATTTTGCTCGGCTACAGCTTGATCATTGTTCCAACAGGTTTCGTTTCGGCCGAAGTGATCAGTCAAAAAACGAACTTGATCAACAACGATAAAATCTGTCCGGATTGTCGTTATCGCGGTCATGATGTCGACGCGATTTATTGCAAGATTTGCGGAAACGAATTGAACTGACTCATGGAAAACGCAATCGAGCTGGTCAACGTCACAAAACAATTTGGCTCGCAAATCGCGGTCAACGACCTGAGCCTGAATGTGCCTCGCGGCTCCATCTACGGCTTTATTGGTCCCAATGGATCTGGCAAGACGACCACGTTACGAATGATCCTTCGAATCATTCAACCGGAAACCGGTGTCGTTTCGGTGCTTGGGAAAACTCAAGGCAAGACGGCGGATGACCGGCTCGGTTATCTGCCGGAAGAGCGCGGACTTTACAAACGCATGCGAGTCCGTTCACTGCTCACCTATTACGCCCGGCTCAAAGGATTCTACGATTGTCAGGACGCGATCCATCAATGGCTGGTTCGACTGGACGCGGTTGAATGGGCCAACAAGCGAATCGACATGCTTTCCAAGGGAATGGCGCAAAAAATCCAGTTCATTAGCGCGGTGATTGCAAATCCGGAATTGGTGATTCTGGATGAGCCGTTTAGTGGCCTCGACCCGGTGAACCTGGAAGTGCTGAGGGACGCGGTCCTTTGGCTGCGAGAACAGGGCACCACCGTGGTGTTTTCGACGCACGACATGGGTGTCGCCGAGAAAATGTGCGATACGATCTTCATGATTTTCAATGGCAACAAAGTCCTGGACGGGACGCTAGAGGATATTCAATCCCGCTTTCCGGCAAACCGCTTACGATTTCGATTTTCCGGCAATGGCGCGCTTTCGGCCTCGGAACTTCTCTCCAATGTGGAAACGAAATCGGGTCATTATGAAGCGGAAATCGACCCGCACCGTTCTCAGGATGTTCTCCAATTCCTGATGAAGCAGGGACCGTTGGAGCATTTCGAAATCATCAAGCCAACCCTTCATGAGATCTTTGTCCAGATTGCGAAACCGGACGTATCATCGGGAAATGGCAAAAGCACGGATGTCGGATCTCAGGTCCCGCAATTGTCTCGCTAGATTCATTGCCGACATTAACGTGATTCGCGGCCGCCCTGTTCCCGTGACAGGCTTCTTGCATAAAATCTTGTTGCGACTGAATTCTCAAAATCAAATTTCGCTTGGCGGTTTAAATGAGTGAAGCAAATCATGACTTGGTGGTTCTGGGCGCCGGCCCGGGCGGATATGTAGCGGCGATTCGAGCGGCGCAGCTCGGAATGAATGCCGCAGTGATCGACGAAAACCAACAATTTGGCGGAACTTGCTTGCGCGTCGGATGCATTCCCAGCAAGGCACTCCTCGAGTCCTCGCACTTGTTTGAGGAAGCCAAGTTACATTTTGCGGATCACGGCATTTCGGCTTCGGGCGTGGATATGGACCTCGGCAAGATGATGGCTCGCAAAGACGAAGTTGTCACCACGCTCACGGGCGGAATCCGGATGCTGCTCAAGAAAAACAAAGTCAAGGCCTACACCGGACGAGGCAAACTCACGGCAAATGACACCATCGAGATCAGTGGTGAAGACGCGGGAACCGTAAAAGCAAAAAACATTTTGATCGCAACGGGAAGCAACTCATTTAAACTGCCGGGAGTCGAATTTGACGACGACATCATCGGCGACAGCACGACCGCCTTGTCGTACCCTTCGGTCCCTGAGAGCCTGATCGTGATTGGTGGCGGGTACATCGGTCTTGAATTGGGTTCGGTTTGGAATCGACTGGGTAGCAACGTCACCGTATTGGAAGCTCAGGACAAAGTTCTCCCCGGGCTCGATTTGGAAGTCGGAAAAATTGCCGCGCGAATTTTCGCCAAACAAGGCTTGAGCTTTAAGACGGGCGTTTGGGTCGAAAGCGCGAAGGTCGAGAACGGAAAAGGCGTCGTTCGCTTGAAAGGCGAAGATGAAGCACTCATCGCCGACCGGGTTCTGGTTTGCACAGGGCGATCACCTAACACGCAGGGCATCGGGCTGGAAGAGCTTGGCGTAAAAATGGAGCGCGGGGCGATAGCGGTGGATGACAAATTCCAGTCGAGCGTTCCTGGCATCTATGCCATCGGCGATTGTATTGGCGGCGCGATGCTGGCTCACAAGGCATCGGAAGAAGGCGTTGCCTGTGTTGAGATGCTCGCGGGCGGACATGGCCATGTTGACTATAACGCGATTCCCGCCATCGTTTATACGAATCCGGAGATCGCCTCAGTCGGCCGCTCGGAAGAGCAGTTGAAGGAAGCTGGAATCGACTACAAGAAAGGCATGTGTCCTTTCGGTGCAAACGGTCGCGCTCGAACCCTCGGGGACACCGATGGTCGAATCAAGGTTTTGGCGGATGCCAAGACGGATCGCATCCTGGGCGTTCACGCAATTGGAATGCGGGCCGGTGATTTGATCGCTGAAGCCGCGGTTGCGATGAACTTTGGGGCAAGCAGTGAAGACCTTGCTCGTTGCTGTCATGCGCATCCGACGCTCTCTGAAATCATGCAAGAAGCGGCTTTGGCCGTTGAGGGCCGCGCGATCCACACTTAAAGTGGGC
Organism: uncultured Pirellulaceae bacterium; assembly: GCA_964434955.1. Lineage (GTDB taxonomy): Bacteria > Planctomycetota > Planctomycetia > Pirellulales > Pirellulaceae > JANQLU01. The sequence continues at coordinate 5,663 of CAYSXI010000027.1, read as the reverse complement.
TGGCCCGATGAATACGCCTTCGGCGATCAACGAGGGGTCGCCGAACTTGCCCCCGCCGGTGCGCGACTGGCAACGGCCTCAAGCCCGCTTGTGTCCGAATGAACTGATTCATTCCTGCGTTTCCCACTTGGCCATTCGCGATTCCTTTTTCGCAATCTGGCAAATCATGAATGGGCGTTGCCGCTCCTGAACCGCCTAGCTGACCGTTAAGCCTAAGCTTGGCTTGCGTCATTGCGCATCTTTGGCGAATCGAAAGATTCCGCGAGCTTGGATTGCTTCTCGATTTTTTGCCATCTGTTATAAAGTCGCCATCCTCATTGCTTACATCCTCATTGCTTGCGAATCGGTTTCATGGTTGGAAAACTCAAGCAAGGAATGCTTGCGGGGCGACCGTTTTGGCATCGAAACGAAACAGATTTTCGCGTCCTGAAAGCAGAATGCCATGAAGAAGGAATCTACCGTTCCGAGACTTTCGCTCTGAACGACGGAGATTGTGTGATCGATGTCGGCGCGAATCTGGGCGGATTTCTTTTTCAAGTTGCTTCGCGCGTGCGCCACGCGCGCGTCGTTTGTTTTGAACCGATTCCGGACACCTTCACGATCTTGCAAAGAAACGCGAAGTCATGCCCGCACCTGGATATTCAGCTGGAGAATGTGGGGCTCTCGGATCATTCGGGGCTTCACGACATGGCCCATTTCCCCTTGGCCAGCGTCAACTCGACCATGTACCTGGATTCCAGTCATGACAAACGACGGAATGATCGCAATTTTGTGTTTGAAGAAATGCGTCTTCGGAGTCGTGGCTTTCGCATGATTTCCAATTGGATCCCCAGGATTGTCTGGCTGCCAATCATTGAATTCCTTCGGCTCTACCATGGCCGAACCACGAAAGTAACTTGCCAGTTCGAGCGACTTTCCGATTGGATCGTCCAATCAAATCTTGAACGAATTGATCTGCTCAAGATCGACGTTGAAGGCGCGGAGGCCAAAGTTCTTGACGGGATTGATGCGGAACATTGGCCACGAATCCAACAGGTCGTGATGGAAACCCATTCGGGAGAACCGGATGCGATTCAGCTTGAAGACCGCCTGAACCAACTCGGATTCGAAACGCAAAGGTCATTGGCGATTCCATGTCTGGATCGCGTCTTCATGGTCTACGCAACCCGCGTGCCGCGCGATCCGGAGTCCCGGCAATCGAACGAAGCCGAAAGCCTTCGTCCGCACCTAGCGAAATTCCAACAGCTTTCGGGAAGCGAAAATCGTTAGCACCAACCCAAGGGTGGCCTGAATCGCTGCCGCGATGTAAATCCATGCCGGAATCCCGATCAGCCAACCGACACAAGTGAAACTGGCCGCACCCAAGAATAAAAAGCCCAATTAACAACGTGGCAACGCCAATTGCCTTGGAAGAGCTGCCTGGGACACCGGAAGAGGCCATCGAATTCCAACCTTGGGTGATCGATATTGGATCGCCTCAGTATTTGTCAGGAGCAAGCCAGTATTTTTCAAGAACAAGCCAGTATTTTCTAGAACAATCTGGCCAGCGCAAGAAAAAGCGCATAAAAAAACCGATCAGAAACACTGATCGGTTAAGTGGAGACGATCGGGATCGAACCGACAACCTCCGCCGTGCAAGGGCGGCGCTCTCCCAATTGAGCTACGTCCCCAGATCTAACTCTGGTTACCAGTTTAAGTTTTCGGGAACCGTTGGGAACCGCAAAACTCGAATTGAAACCAGAACCAAAAATGGAATTCAACTTCAGTGGGCGTACCAAGATTCGAACTTGGGACCTCATCGTTATCAGCGATGCGCTCTAACCAACTGAGCTATACGCCCGGAACCGTCGCTATTTCTGCCGATTTTTTCGACGCCAACGCAGACGAATCCGTCGGATTGGGTTGAGATCGGCAAAACGCTGCTTCAACTGCACCCAAACCGTTGAAACGACACATTTTAGGAAAGGACTCCTTTCTGTCAAACCATGTTCGCGGCATGTTTGGCTTCCGATGGATTTTCCTGTCAAAACCCTAATAAGTCGCATATCCAAGCGGGTTCCAAAATCGGCGGCCAATTTCAATTTGGCTTGGGCTCTTAACAATTGACGCTCATCCAACGGAGATTTCCATGATTCGCCTCTCAATTTTCGCTTCGCCCGTATTCTTCCTGGCCGCAATCGTTGCCTTTTCGGTCCCGGCCAACCCGGCTCAGCAAATTCCAAATAAACAGGAACCCAAAAACGCCAATCCGGCCAAAAAAGAAAAGCCGCGTGGACCCAACAGGAAATCCAACCCCAAATCAAAGCACTCCGAAAACCCGTTCTCCAAGCTGCCCCCGGAAAACGTGAAAGGGCAAACGGATCCCTTCCAGGTTCCGCCAAGTCGTCGAAATTCGAGCGATCCTTTTGACCGCGCCCTCTCGAAAAACGTGACGAAACCAGCTGCCGGGACCAAAGCCAAATCGTCCACGACTAAGCGAACCCCGAATCTTCGCAGGGGATCGACCCCCATCCGCCGGAAAGGCAACCAGCAACAAGCACGAACGGAAAGCGAAAAGCAAGCTTTTGATTCGATGTTGAAAACGATTTTCAAAGACGCTCCCAACGCAAAGTTGATCAAGCGTTGGCAGGCAACCATTGAAAAGGAATACGTGAATGTCGTGAAGCTCAGACTCCGACTCGATGAACTTCGAGGCCTTGAATCGGAGGCGTCGCTCGAACGTTGGGGAAACAAACGGCTCGAGGAAAAACGAAGCCAGCTGGAAAAAGCCGAAGCCACCAGGGAAAAAGCGGTCCGCGAGTTAAATTCTCTTCGTTTGCAGATCGATCGCCGGCTTCAAAGGAATCGAGAAGAACGTGGCTACCACCTTGCTAAGCTCCGCGACTCACTCGCGAAGATCATTGGCGAGTATCGAGAGCGAAGCCTTGGGTCCCTTTCTCCCGAACAACAAATGCAGATTAATGACCTGAAAACCAGCTTGCTGAAGAACAACTGCATCGAGTCGGAACTCGCCCTTTTTGTCGTTGCAAAACTACTTGAAAAGGCCTCTGCGGATAAAGCAGACTTCGAAAAATCCGTTGGGAATTGTCGGCTAATCGCCAAGTCTTTGACGCGTCTCGAGCACAGGGATCAATGGCTGCCCGTCAAGTTGTTTGAAACCGACAAGCTGCGAAAACGGGAAATGATCCTGGAACAGTGTCGAAAAATCGGCTTGGACCTGGAGAAAGGGCGTGTTGAATTTGATCACCAGCTCTCAATCCTGGGGAATTTTGAGTTGGGTTCTGTTCAGTCAAATTCCCAGCTTCGCAAACTCGCGCAACTGTCCAAAGAGCACGCGGCAAGCCTCAGGGAACTGGAATATCGAGCAGCCAGTTCCACGCTGCTCCCGGCTTCGGGTCGCGCGAACCAAGACGCCAATCTTCAACAGCTTTTGCGCGAATCCGGTCTTGATTTTGTGATCCAATTAGAGATCCAAAGACAAAGGAACGTGAAATCCGCCATTCAGGATTCGGAAAAAAACACTCAGGAAAAGAACCCGTTGAAAGACCTAAAGCCATTCAAGTCAAAGAATTCTCCGCCGATGATTGGGGCTGCTCCGGCAGCGAAGTTGCAAGAAAAACCGCCGACGCTGCCGTTTGCCGATCGAATCCCAAAATGGCAGGCGTCGATCGAACTGGAAATTGAGGAAACCAGCAAGCTGAAAAAGACCCTTCAATCGCTTGAGAATCGAAAATCCAAAAGCGAAAAACTTGCCCTGGCCAAGAAAAAGAAACTCGAAGAGCTCATGAACGACGGCGACAAATCGTGGGAAAAATTGAAAGCGGCCCGGAAGGAACTGGCTTCGCTCGAAAAAACTCTCCAGGCTGAAACTGACAAAGATCTTGCGCTGCGAATCTCGCTGCAAGTATCGGCCGGCGAATGCCTGCGGAAAATACTTGCGGAACGTCGCAAGCGGCTTCTCTGGACACTCTCGAAGCTTCAGCAGCGAAAAGTGCAGAACACGCTTGAAGCCTTTGTCGATTATTGCGACAGCAACTCGAAAATGCTTGAACCTGAACTGGTTTTCTGGGCGGTCGCGTTGATTCTTGAGAACGCGCGGGACGACTTGAAAAAGTTTGATCCGGCAGCCCTCCAAGCCAAGGAGATTGCGAAAAAACTCGAAATAAAACTTCCTTCGAAAACGTGGCTGGAAACCGAACCGGATATCGAACTTTTGGAAGCCCGACTGGAGGAACTGGCCGATTGCAAAAAGCGATTGAGCGAAATGGCCGAGACCGAGTTGGAGCGCAAGAAGCTGTCCGACGAATTGAAAAAAATGAAATCAGACTCTGCGAACTACCAAACGAAAATGGATGCTGAAATCGAGAAAACCAAGCGACTAATCCGGCAGTTCCAGGAGGTGAGAAAGCTTGGCGCTGACTTGATCGTTGTGCCCGAACTGGATCGGGTAAAACGTTTGGTGCTGCACCTTGAGCTACTTGATCAAGCGGGCTTTGGCAGCGTCGCCAATCGACTTTTTGGCGACAACAACAACCAATAGCTTGTCGGTTGAGCTTAGCGATTTTTCGTTGTCAGCCGCCTTTTGCTCTTCCGTTTGCGATGGGCGAATGAGCAGAACCCGGCGATGCAATGGTTGAAAGTTGATCACGGAACTTTCCGAGCGTAATTTTTTTGATAGGGGCCTTTTGGTGAATTCGAAAAGGCGTACAATTCGCGTCTTAAATCGGAGGCCGGAATTCACTGGATTCCGGAGAAGGATTGGCCGATAAAAGGGTTTCGGATTTTTTTTTTAATCGAGGGCATTTACCCCTTGAGTTGCAAAATCAAATCCGTATACTTTGGCTCTTCGCTACATGAGTTTGGCAGGGAAGTGAGGGCGAACTTGAAGTCACCGACCCGTGAATCAAGTTCCTGAAATCGAAACCAACTTAGTTGACTCGATTGGTGCCCATTTCTACTGACCACGAATTTTGAATTTAGCCCCTTTTCAATGGTGGCTTGATTCATTAATATTCGGGGTTTACCCCAAAGCTTTTGTTGATACCGGTACGGACTTGAGATTTACCGCGAATTCGCTTGAATTTCGGTGAACCTTGGAGTGCGAATCGCTCTCAACAGAGCGGGTTTTCTCGATCTTTTGGATTGGGAAAGCTGTTTGATCTTTGACAATTTGGTTTGTGAATAATTGGCATCTTATCAAGATCCGATTAATTGGATGGCTTTTGCGAGACTTGCTTCGGCGGGGATCGTGATGGCGAGAAGATCAATTGGAAATTGATGATTACAAGAATTAACCACTCTTGATAGCGCTGAATTGTTTGATGGGAACGTCAGTTGGTTGGATCTCTTCGGAGTTTCGCTGGTTGGCGGGAACATGAAATGGTTCAAGTTACAAAGACCGATGGTTAACCAATATTCTTTGCATTGAGATTTGTGGAGTCTTCGGAGGAAGCGGATTGATTTGTTGAGGAGGTAAAGGTTGACCACCAAATTTTGGATATATCGTTGCAAATAGCACACGAGTATTGCAATTCGCTGGTTGGCCAGGTTGGCAAGTTTGCTTGTTTTACATGTTAACTTGATTCGCTTGGTTGGCTTTGAGAGCTGTGGATATTTGTGGTCAAGCTATTAAGGGCGTATGGGGGATGTCTTGGCATTAGAAG
>CAYSXI010000026.1:34967-37733 GCA_964434955.1 uncultured Pirellulaceae bacterium | reverse complement strand
AGAATTTTCCGTGCTGCCCAATACACGACGGCCATGGACTATCTTCGAATCATGCGGGTCCGTCGAAAGCTGTTGCATGAGTTTGAGAAACTGATGGAGACCGTCGACGTGCTCGTCAATGCAAACGATCTTTTCCATACCAACTTGACCGGGCATCCTTCGGTTGTCTTTCCGGTTTCCTATCGCGAACGGAGCGGGCGCAAGTCGCCACGCTCAATTGTCTTTACCGGGCGCCTTTTCGATGAATCTCGCTTGTTGGCTTTGGCGCATGCTTATCAAAATAATGTAACGGCTCATTTGGAGCGGCCACCGCTAAACAAGTTTTTGGAAGACTTTGAAAAAGAAGGCGCTGAAGCGGAGGAAGCGGACGAAGCCAAAGGCAAGGACAGTGACAAGGACAAGTCGTCGGGCAAGGATAAGTCGTCGGGCAAGGATAAGAAGTCGGGCAAAGGACAGTAGTTTCTGGATCCAGGTTCGCACCACAAAGATCGTGCCGCTTTGATTCATCGTTTGATTTGATTTTGTTCGGGCATTTGCTTAAAACTGTCCCAAACGAACCCGGTCTTCGAAGTGAATCATGATTTCAGAAATCTTTGCCATCAAAAGCCTTCTCACCTTGGGCATGCTTGTAATGCTTCAAGCGGTGTTGGGATTTGATAATCTCCTTTACATCTCCATTGAGTCCAAACGAGTTGATGAAAAACATCAATCGTATGTCCGGAAACTGGGAATCTTCCTAGCGATATTCCTCCGGATTGCCCTGCTGTTCGTGATCTTCTTTGCGATCAAGTTAATGCAGAAGGCCTGGTTTTCAATTAACTGGGAAGGATATTTTACCGGCCAGTTTTCGCCGCATAGTTTGATCGTACTGGGCGGAGGTGCGTTCATCATCTATACCGCGATCAAGGAAATTCATCACTTGATTGCGATTGAACACATCGACGAGGCACACGGGGAAGAGAAATCAAAAAAACGCACGGTTGGCAACGCGGTGTTTTGGATCGTGCTGATGAACCTTGTGTTCTCATTTGATTCCATTCTCAGTGCGATTGCCCTGACGGGTGCAAGCCACAAGGAAGGGCATACGGTGGAGTCGCCGCTTTACACGAACACGTATTCGCCGTTAATTGTGATGGCAATCGCAATCATTCTCAGCGGCGCGTTGATGATCTTGATGGCCGACCGCGTGGCGAATTTTCTCAAGAAGAATCGCATGTACGAGATTCTGGGATTGTTCATCCTGTTCATTGTCGGCGTCATGTTGGTGACGGACGGTGGACACCTGGCTCACATACATATTTGGGGCAACGAGGTAACGAAGATGACGAACACGACGTTTTACTTCGTGCTTGGGATTCTCATCATCGTGGACGTCGTCCAGAGTCGTTACCAAAAGAAGCTTGCCTTGCAGCGGAAACACGAGGCTGAAGGCGCACATTGACGTTCCGAAGTCATGCTGTTTTTCAAAACTGATCTAGCAAAGATGAAAAAATGAAAACGACCAAACTTTTTCTGTCGACTGTGATTCTCAGCTTGATCGTCTCGATTTCGCCGGCCAGCGCTCAGCAATCCCAGTCGGCAAAAAAATGGTTTGCAGAAAACACGGACTCAATCGTCAAGCTGTATTTGCATTTCCACAAGAACCCCGAGTTGAGTTTTCAGGAAAAGGAAACGGGAAAGCGATATGCCAAAGAGTTGGAAGCGATGGGGGCTGAGGTGACCTCGGAGGTTGGCGGTTATGGCGTCGTCGGAATAATCAAGAACGGCAAGGGGCCGGTCGTGATGTTGCGTGCTGATTTGGATGGTCTGCCAATCACGGAGCAAACGGGACAAAGCTACGCGTCGACCAAGAAAGTTAAGAACGAGAATGGCCAATTGGTAGGTGTCATGCACGCGTGTGGGCACGACGTTCATATGACGAGCGCATTGGCCACGGCGAAATTCCTGGCTGAGAACAAGGGAATGTGGCAGGGTACCCTGATGGTGATTGGACAGCCGGCTGAAGAACGTGGTTCGGGCGCGAAGGCCATGCTGAAAGACGGATTGTTTACGAAATGGAAGAAGCCGGACTACGCCATCGCCCTGCATGTCAACTCGACCATGCCCTCGGGAATGGTCGGACTTCGTTCGGGATATGCGATGGCGAATGTCGATAGTGTCGACATCACTGTCTTTGGCCGCGGCGGTCATGGGGCTTATCCTCATACGACGATTGATCCGATCGCGCAAGCGGCAAAATTGATTATCGACTTGCAAACAATTGTTAGCCGCGAAGTGAAGCCGATTGAACCGGCGGTTGTCACGGTGGGTTCGATACACGGAGGAACCAAGCACAATATCATTGCCGATTCCTGCCACTTGCAGCTGACGGTTCGGAGTTACTCGGACAAGGTTCGCGCGCAAATTCTCGAGGCCATCAAACGGAAAGCCAAAGCACAGGCGGACAGTGTCGGAGCAAAACACCCCTTGGTGAAGGTGTCAGAAGGCACGCCATCCCTTTCCAACGATCGGGAATTCGCGGAGCGGGCCACGAAGCTATTCAAGTCGGCCATTGGAGCAAACCGCGTCATTGAAACGGAGCCCGTGATGGGTGGTGAAGACTTTAGCCAATACGGGAGAGCCGGTGTGCCAAGCCTGATGTTCTTTTTGGGGGCAGTTGAAAAACAGCGGCTTGAGCGATACCGCGAAATGAAAATTACGCCTCCCTCTTTGCACACCGCAACGTTTTACCCGGACATTGAGAAGACACTGGAAACGGGTGTCGTG
>CAYSXI010000026.1:0-34957 GCA_964434955.1 uncultured Pirellulaceae bacterium | reverse complement strand
CATCTTGGATTTGATCAAGAAGCCGTAGCTGTCGCGCGACTGGGTTGCTAGCTCTTCCGCCAAATCCTCATTTCCAGCTGATAAAGCTGATTGAGTTTGCGGGTTCTGCCGATAACGGAAACGAGGAAGACTTTGCGCGTTGGCAAAAGTCTCGGGATGGAATTTCGGATTTGCAATTATGTTCCCAGGCAAAGCAACGATGGGACGCGCGTACGCGTTGGCCTTCATACTTTTGACGTTCGCCATGTCGCAGCAGGCGTTCGGGCAAGCAAAACCGTTTTCGGCGGATGAAATTCTCCCCGATTTGCCGACCGCACCGACCATGATTGGCGACATGCGCCCCGAGCCGGTCATCCCGGATTCAAAGTTAATAGCGGAATCGGTTTTGGTCGAGATGGACCGCCCAAGATCGGCTTCGATCGGTCATTTGTTCTCCGATAGCCATCCATCGAATCCAAATATTAAATACACCTGTTGCGACCAGGCATGCGACTATTTGCCGAGTGGCCTGGTTTCGCATCCGGAAGTCCGGGCAAGCGGATATCCGCCTTCCGGGGTTCAAAATCAGGCGGGCGTTCAAGCTGTCTTGAGCTCGGCGGATCCTCTACCGAATGTGCGCTCGGCAGCCTATTTTCAAGGAGGGGCCACCGGGGAACAAAAGTTGGATCAAGCTCCGTCTCAAAACAGACTGATGATCCAGCAAACCAGGCCCCAGCCCTTTGTCGAGGAATACTCGGCGGCCTATGCCGGAAGTTTACCAGATCGGTACGTTTCGTTATTTGGCGGGATGACGGTCGCCAATGACTTCGATGATTCGTTCATGAACGCTGCTGTCCTTACAAATACCCGCGGAACCTTTCGTGATGGATGGGCCGTTGGGGCAGCAATCGGCCGTTGGATTCGACCCCGGACGCGCTTTGAAAGTGAGTTTACCTTTCGGACCAATTCGGGAAATCGGCTGGTGACGATGGCCGGAGGTGGAACGGTTGGAACCACGATGACTGGCCAAACAAACGCCTACTCGGGAATGGCGAATTTGATCATGGATCAGGGCCAGGGCGATATCCGAACCTACGTTGGAGCGGGTGCCGGATTCTGTTTTGTGGATGCCGATTTGGCGGTGGGGGCGACTCAATTTTTGGCAGACGAGTCTGCCTTCGCCTACCAGGGGATATTGGGATTGGCAATCAAGACCAGTTCATTCTCCGAATTCTTTACGGAGTATCGTTATTTCGGAACGGACGACGTGACGTTGGCGAATTCGACCAGCGGCCGAACGACCCCGTTTCGATTTACGTCCCACAACATCTTTTTCGGCTTGCGTTTGTACCGGTAGCCGGACGCTTCGGTCGCAGGAAGCACTCATCTCGCTTTCGCGGATGAGGGTTGAGGAACGAATTGGCTCGCGCGTCGATTCGCGTGCAGGCGCATCTTGAATTTCAAAATCAAAGGCCGCCCCCGTTGAATCAAAAGACGGTGTCGGGACCGGATCTCTCCTGATAAACCTTGCCGGTTGTTCTGTTTGTAGTGCGACGATTGTGTCGATTGCAACGGTCGTGCCTCAGCGCTTCCTCGAGTTGCACGGTCGTTCGTTGTATGACGATGATTCTCCATGTCGCGGTTGATACATCGCCGCGGATTGTGACACCCATCAATCACTGGAGAGTGATCGGACAAGCCATGTTGCGCTCCCTACTTTTTGTCGCCGCCTTGGCAATGCTGTGTAACAGTCAGGTCCATGCGCAAATGGAACTGGGACTAATCCAACCAGTCGAGCCTTTAAGTCGTGGTGAGATTGACCTAGTTCATTTTGAATCGACAGGCGACTCACTGATACGGCCAATCGGAAAGCAGAGTCTGTTCCGGGAGTCTCAGACTTCGGGAATCTGTTATACGATTCATGACTCGCAGTCGGCAGCCGGATGCCAGGTTTGTTGGTGCCAATCGGATTCTGTGGTTCTTTGTTCGCTCACCGATGCCGGTCAAGGTGAGCTTCAGGATCCGGTCAGTGTGCGCCTGACCGACACGCCCAAGACCGTCTTTGGCAGAAATGATTTGCGAAATCCGGGTTGGAAGCCGACCGAGTTTTCGTTGCAGGATCAAGAGTCACCCAGCGATCAGGAATCCCCCAGCGACCAGGAGTCTCCCAGTGATCAGGAGTCTCCCAGTGATCAGGAGTCTCCCAGTGATCAGGTTGGCCCGCCCAATGATTCGGCTAAGGACTTGGCGCCTCAGGATCGGCAAATTGTCTTGCAGCCAACTTTTTACCGAAGCATCTTTGGTGGCTGGGCAGCGGTTGAGGATTCCGTTTCTCTCAATCCGGCCAACAGCCAGGTGACCTTTGCAACGCGTGATGGATTTGTCATTGGGGGAGCCATCGGGCGACGACATTGTGGTTGGCGAAGTGAACTGGAAAGTTCTTACCGGAATGTTTCGGGAGACACGTTTACGCTTGCCGGTTCGGCGCCCGTTCCATTTTCAGGGCATCTGAACAATTACGCGACGATGTTTAATTTGATCCGCGAATGGGATCAGGGACGACGCTTGACGCCCTACCTGGGAGGCGGCGTCGGGTTTGCCTACGTCGATGGTGACTTCAACGTGGGCGGAGGGACTCAGTCCATCGATGAATGGGCTTTGGCCTTTCAAGCCATCGCGGGGATCACGTTTCTTTCCTCGTCCAACCGGGAGTGGTTCTGCGAATACCGATACTACTCGAACCCCGATTTGGATCTGACGCCGGCGGTCGGACTGCCTACCGATTTTGATTTCGACAGCCACAACTTTGTTTTTGGAATCCGCTTCACGCGCTAACGAATTCCTGCGGGGAGAAACCAAGTTTCACTTCAAGTTCTGGATTAGCTCGGCGATTTCTCCCTCGTGGGCGTGTCGGTCCAATTCATGTTTTGAAAAAATCAGCTTTCCGTCAAGTTTGACGTCGAAGATCCCTTTGGATCCCGGGATAAGTTCGGCTTCGGTCGCGAACTTTTCCTTCAACTCTTCCGCAAGACTTGCGGCACGTGGCAAGTAGTTTCACATCGTGCAATATTCAATGCTGATTTTCATCTTCTGCTTTCTTGTCGAGGGGCGCCGAACTCAATTGTTCGCAAGCGATATCCGGTGATGCTAGGATAGGACTTGAATCAAGAATCATCAAGTTCCAGGGCAATTTCCCATGAATCCGGAAAATTTGGAAGCGGCGTCTGAAAACCCGGTCTCGGAAAACCATTTTACCCCGCAGCGAGAGCGGGCGCGTTCCGGAGGTTGCTCGGGATGCATGGTCGTCGTTTGTACTACCGTGATCGGTATGTTTGCTGGACTCTGCCTGCTCGTATTCGTTTCCAGCTTTTTTTGGCCGACGGGAAATTTCGAGAGCCGCACAAAATTATTGATTGAGCCACGGCCGGTCAAAGACTTCATGGGGAACCCGATTCTGAACCGTCGCGATTCGGATATGCCTCATCACAAGATCATGGGTTCTCCTTTGTTTGTCAGGGAAATGCTGGTGGAGGCTGACTATTTCGGTCGGCTGAAGATTTTTGATGGTCTTCCGGAAGACGAGTCCCTGGAATTGGTATTGCGAAACTTGGAGGTGGTACCCTCCGGCGACCAGGAGCATGTATACGAGATTCGATTTCGATCCGGCGATCCGCAAGAATCAATGCTGATCGTGAATTCATTGCTGAATACCTACCGGGAGTATCTCGAAAAAGCGCATTCCGACGAATTGAATATAGCGACTCGCCAGCGTCAGGAAGCCTTGATGAAGGTTGAAAGGATGGTTGAAGATGCGCATTCGGACTATCAAAAAGCGCTCAGCAAATCTTCCGGAATCAAAGCGCTCGAGTCACTTGGCGAGGGTGTCAACGAAATCCGAACCAGCATGGATCGGACCGATCGGGAATTGGCCCAGGTTGCTGCCAAGTCGAAATGGGTATTAGACGCGCTGGAAAAGAATGATCGTCCCGCCGAGATTTATTGGACGCTCCGAAACACCGGGGAAATCAAATATGGCAACGAAGAAATCGCGGCTATGTTGGAAGCCGAACGAAAAGCTTTGGTCGCAAAACAGCAGAAAAAAATCAAGTCCCGAAACGAAAGCCGAAACAAGAGCGAGGGCGCTAAATCGGGAGATGCGAGTAACGACGGAACTGGCCAACCGGATGACGGCCTAAAAGAGATTGAAAAGCAAATTGCTGATGTTGAAAAGCAGTTACAGCAATGGGAATCAACTTCGACGATGGAAACCCAAATTCGCCTTTATCTGCTTAGCAATGAAAGGCGGAAAATCGAACTGGCAAAAACGCGCGAAAATGCGCTCAAGAAATATGACGAGTTGAATGACCTCTTGTCGAAGGGCAGGATGTTGGAGCATCATCTTGCGGAATTGAAACGTCAATATCTTCACTGGCGTACGCTGCACGAAAAAATGGCCGACGAACTGGCGCTTTTTGATCCGGACCTTGTAAGCCGAATCACGAAGCCTGATCGAGACGGGTATTCCATTTTGATCCTCGAACGCCCAGAGGAGGGTGTTCCCGTTTCCGACGGATTCTGGATCGTGGGCCTCGGCTTGACCATGATTGGGGGATTCATGGGGCTGTTCTTTGGCGTGGTGATCTCGATGGGCCGTCGCAACCGTTAGGCGTTTTGGCATCTTTGGCCAGTCGGTTGAAATTTTCTTCCCGGAAAAACTTGACATTCGATATGTAGATTGGCTATATATAGATCAGCGATAATGGCCGTTGGGCCGGAAGATGGGAAGGGAGTGGATGAACGAACCCTTTGACCGCGACTTGATTCGAGGCAGTTTGGACTTGATGGTGCTTTCTGTCTTGTCGCAGCAACCTCAGTACGGATACATGATCCAGCAGAAGATCAGCCAGGCCAGTGATGGCCGGGTTCCGATCCAAGCGGGCACCTTGTATCCCTTGCTGCACAAATTGGAATCGGAAAAGTTGATTCGCGCGAAATGGGATGATTCATCGGGTCGCAAGCGAAAATGGTACGAGCTTACGGCCAAGGGCCGCAAGCGATTGCGTTCGGGAGCCGAGCAGTGGCAGCAATTCGCCAACTGTGTATTGGGGCTTCTCAATCCCAAGAAAAATCTTCCTGGCACTTCGGAAGCTTAGTCTCAAATCTGTTCAATCATTTCCAATTTTCCTTGACGTTCATGGTTCCAAGGGGGGCTCCAGATGTCAGAACGGGAAATCGAAAACTATGTGGCTCTGGTCGGTTCCATGTTGCGTCTCAGTCGAACGCAGCGCGAAGAGATCGGATGCGAATTGCGCGATCACCTTGAAACTCGAGTCGACGCATTGACTTCAGCAGGCTACTCGGCGGACGAAGCCGTCAAGATGGCGCTGGATGAATTTGGTGATGCCGCGGGATTGGCAATTCAATTTGTTTCGGTGGTACAACAGCAAAAGCGAAGGTGGATGATGAGATTTGCAACTTTTTCAATTTTGGGCGTTTTCGCGGTCATCGTATTTTCCATGGCGATGTGGCCAAAGAATGCGAATTTTGGCGCACCTGGCAATGCCATGGCACAGGAGGGTTTGGGCAATCAAGAAGGAGGCGGCGATCAAGACGTAAGCTCGCCGGCGACCAGTACGCCACCGAAAAAGTCGGCCGCTTTCGCAAAGACGGTTTCGGGCGATGCCAAGGTTTTTGAGGAAAATCGAACGCGGAACGACAAAGTCGAAAAAGCACTGAATGAAATGACCGACATCGATTTTGTGGAGACAGAATTCAGCAACGTGATTTCAGAATGGACCGATCGACATCAAGTCCGTTTCCACGTTCGTCAATCGGCGCGAGACAGTGGGCTCGGTGAAGACGAGCTTGTCACCCTCCGGTTTTCCGGGGTTCGTTTTCGAACGGCCCTCAAATCTTTTTTGGAAGAGAATGACTGCGCCTACGCGGTGGTTGATGGGATGCTTGTGATTGCTGAGGAGAACGATTGTCCAATGGCCGTTCGAACCTTTGATTGCAATCAGATCTTGGCAAACTTGACCAAGTCGAAATCCAGCCGGCGACGCGGCGTGTCTTCGCAACGGAAACGCCGTCCACCCGCAAACGGGGCTGGCGATGGAATTGGCGCACCAAGTGCTGGAAGTGCCAGTGGCGGAAGTGCCAGTGGCGGAGGCGGTGGCTTTGGGGGCGGAGGTGCCGGCGCTGGGATCGGCGGTGATTTCGTACGCGGCAATGGCGGTATCGGCGGCGGAGGTCTGGGTGGCGGCGCACCAAGTCGCGGAGGCGACTTCTCGTTTGGCTCAGGAAATGCCCTGGGCACGCTCACGACCGAAGAGGATCAAATGGAACTAATCAGCTTGATCGAGCGAATGGTCTCGCCCGATTCGTGGGTCAGTAGTAACGGCGAAGGACGGTTGGAATTCGCAGGAAATATCCTGATCGTTCGCCAACGCGGCCACGAGCTTCATCAAGTGGGGCAGTTCCTCGATGACTTGGGGACGGAGCTCAAAAAGCAACATGCAAAGTAGGCTAAAAGCAAAGTAAGCAGGCCAGCAGCAAAACGTGGCCGACTCAGCTTTTCGAAGGCGCCAAATTGGCGCCTTTTTTTATGGCTCCCAGCCGGTTGCCCCAAAACATGAAGGCAAGAGCCATCGGCAGAACCGCGAAGAAGATAAAATTCTTGAACTGGCTCGAGAGCTCGAATTCCGACATGGCAAAAAGCATTCCTGTCTTCAATGCCAGCGCACAAAATCCGAGCACGGCCGTTACCGTCATCAGCAAAGAAATCAAGCTATCGGACTCGACTCCGAGTTTTCGGAGCGTGCGAGAATGCAACCAGGAAATCAAGACGGTCGAACCGGCGGACACGAAGTAGGCTTGCCACAACTGGTTTTTTTGGACCGAAGGGATAAGCAGGTAGACAAGCGCGAGTACAAGCAAAAACTGCCATAATCCGCAACCAATTATTTTTGAGATCATCGGACCGCCGGTGGCAGGATCTTGGGCTGGCCATACAAACCACCCGGCCAGAAAAGCCCAGACGACAAGTCCCCCGCCGATTGCCAGAAACGGAGCGGAGGCATGTTCAAATTCTTTCTCGAATGCTACCTCACCCGTTTCCGTTTCCCAAACGAGAAGTCGGTCACCGTGGCAACCGACCAGGTACTTTTCGTCCGCAGAAAAACGAAAATCGCGCGAACGATCGCGTCGGGGAACAGGGACGATACCGACAAACGCGTTCAACGGGTGGATCTCTTGATGGTGAACAAACGAAGACACTTTCTTCCCAGAGGGTAATTTGTAGACGTTGGCTTGATAGGAGTCGGCGAGGACGACGAAATTTCCCGAAGGAGAAAAAACGGGGCGACTATTGATCTCGCTTTGGGTGATGACCTGTTCGAAACTCGTGTTGGTCACGAACGCATCACCCGTGGCCGACACAAACAACAAGTGATTCAGGGTCGGCGAACCGATTGCCATGTACGTTTGCCAATTGACCTTGTCAGGCTCAAACGTTTTAAGCGTCGCATGCTCGTTTTCTTTAAAGTCAAACCAATGAGCATCCTCGATGGGTTTCGTCAATGTCCAGAATTGGAATTGTTTGTTTTTTTGGGCAAAGATTCGAATGTGACCGTTCGCCTCGCGTTTCACGGCAATCACCCCATCCCGCAGGTAGCGTCGAAAGGGATTCGAATTGAATTCCTGTTCATCGATGACCAGGGCATAAAAGCCGACAAAGCTGCTGGGCAAACCCATGTAGCGAACGCGCGAATTCACGATTTCCGAATTTGGGTTGTCGATACGCTCGACCTTTTCAACTTGGTTCGTCTCAAACGACCAGCGGAAAAACGACTTCTCATTGATATCCGGCTCGGTCACGATTTCCACGGAATGATCGTTGGCCATTGCCCCGATCATCATTCCCTCGGCCGGATCAAGCGAGCTCAACTTCAGTTTGAAAATTCGGTTCTTCTTGAGGTCCCAAACACCGAGGCTTTCACCGACACGACTTGAAATGGGGTCGTTGGGTTTCACGATGTCAAAGGCAAACAGGATCTTTTTCCCGTCGGGAGAGAATTCGAAAGTGCGAAAGGGTCTGGGCCGGCCCTCGGGGATGGACTCCCAGGTCGCGAATAGAATTCCGGCGAGCCCGAGCAGCATCAATAAATGTCGGAGTTGGACTTTGAACATTTGCGATGCGAATGACTGGGATTGAGTTAAAAAGAGTTGCGGTTTTTGCGTGCGGAGCGGATGGTTGACGCACGTTTCCAGTTTGCAATGAACACGATCCTAGCGCTCGGCAGATTCCTTCAGTTGTTGATCAATCCATTTTAGCCCAACGCCGATCTTCTTGATGGAGTCGCCTCGCCAACCATGCCCGCCTTCGTAGGATTGGAGTTCGACTCGAGCTCCGGCGGCTTTCAGTTGCTTTTCGGCAACCTCGGCATGTTGATCCATTTTGATCCAATCTTCGGGCGAATGAAGAATGAAAAACGGTTTGCCTTTTGTCTCCGATAGATCATCCAGACCAAGATTGCTGAACACACTCATCACCGGCATGATCCCCTTGAGGGGAGAGTTTTTCTGAGTTGCAATGCGATAAATTGGTGGACCCCCGGAGGACCATCCCATCGCAATCACAAACTGCTTGTTGACCTTGGCTTTTTTGGAAACGTCGGCCAAAACGGATGTCAGAAATTCTTCGGTGGTGAATCGGGCTTTGGCCGGGTTGAGTGATTCCGTCGGCCAAACGACGCGTACTTTTTCGCTCCAGACAGGGGCCACAAGCTGGACGGTCAAATAGCCCTTGGGTACCTGGTTCTCGTGAATGGTTTTGCAAAAACCTCGGAAGTCAGCGCTTCCATCGCCGCCCGGAAGGATAAAACAAATCTTGTAACCTTCCTTCGGCGCGTCGGCTTTGTCACGAAGCCCATAAAGGAAGTACCTCATTTTTTTGTCATCGCCAACTTGAAGCATTCCGGCGATTGCAGGTCCGTCATCAACAGGATGGGCGAAGGCCGTGGCAATGAGATCACGCGCCTTTTCTTCACCGTCCATCCAGCCTTTGGCTTTCCATTGTTCAATTCGCTTGGTGATTCCCGCCATTTGACAGTGTCCACGCAAAGCATTGCAGCTCCCAACCAGAGGCGTCGATACCAGAAGGTCCGCAAGATGGTCTCGAACATCGAAGCGGCCAAAGTCCTCAAACTCCGATGCCATGTATTTGCAGCGGGCACGGATAATTTCGTCGGCCGTCTTGCCCTTCCATTTTTTGATCCATCGTGCAAGTGATTTCGCATCGGTGGAGATTGCCGCAAGTGCAAACGCATCAATCAAATTTGCGGCTTGTTTGACAACTTTCCGGTCTTCGTCGGAATAAGCAAGTCGAAGCAGTTGAAAGACGTCCTGGTCGATCGGCAGCGAGCCATTTTGTGATGGCGTGTACGCTTGGAGCAAAAAGCACTTGGCGTCGATTCCAAGTTCCGACCAGTGCTTTCGAATCAGGTCGAGGTCTTTTGAGCCTTCCAGTTTCTGCAGCGACTTGCCAAGCGTGAGCCATTGGGCACGGCTAGAACCGTTTTTGAATTGGCTTGCCCAGGCTTCTTCGCTCCAGGTTTTTGGGTCGTCTGCCGCCCGGTTGGAGTCCTGAGACCACGCCGCGTTTTGAAACAACAAGCTGATGATGAAAACCGCGGCCACGCGAAGCAAAGAACTCCAACCAATCATCGAAAACTCCGTTTGTGAAATGTCAGCTTGTGGACGGCGTCGAAATTTCGGTCACTTGATTGTATCGCAATCGCATGACGGTTTGCGAATCAGCTCGACAATCGTCGATAGGCGATGCGCTAGTACCAAATGCCGTTGCGATGAATTCGGGGACGCGGCCGATGGCGAGCCATGCGCGGAGGCAGGTGTTGTTTTCGCGGTTCGGTCGAAGTTACGGGGCCGACGAATTCAATTTCCGTTGATTTTTCTTCCAGTTTCAAAAGCCGCTCAACCCGTTCCTTCGTGGCCGGATGCGTGCGGAGGACCGCGGGTTCCGGAGCGCGACGTCCGGGAAAAAATAAATCAAACAAACTTCTTGGACGTAAGCGATCCAGTTTGGCCAGCGCGGACGCCAGACCACGCGGGTCCAAAGTCAAATGGGCCGAGACGACGTCCGCATCAAATTCCCGGGACCGCGAAAGTGCGAGTTGGAGCAAATTCATGAACACGGGTGCAAATAACAAAAGGATTGTTGCAAACGCCATGCGAATGGAGAAAAATCCCATGCACGCAATCGGGAGTCCGACAAACAACATCAAAAAAGCGAGTTGAGAAAGCCAGCCAACGATGCGCGAGACGCTATCCGCGATCGCCATCACACGCGTGTCCTGGTTCTGAATGTGGGCGATTTCGTGGGCCAGGATACCAGCCATTTCACGTGCGTTCATCAACCGCATGATTCCATCGGTGATCGCAACCGCAGAATTGCCTTCCATTCCTACAGCAAAGGCGTTCGGATTTCGCGAGCGAATGTAATACAAGTCGGGCGCAGGATTCAATTCGGCGCGCTCAGCCAGCTGCTGAAACATCGTCATCAATTGGGGCGCGTCTTCAAAGCGAATCTTTTGAGCCCGATAGACGCGGAGGACCAAGCGGGGAGAGACACGACGGCTCAAGGAAAACACCACCAGGCAGCAGAAGGCTCCTATCGCCAATCCGATCCAGCCGCCAAGAAGCCATCCAAGCAGGCCCAAAAGTCCCAGCATGGTCGCAATCAGCAACACCGTTTGAAGCCGGTTTTGGAAACGATGGTCGTGGTAGGTTTCGCGATCGATTCTCGGCATGCAGGTGAGCCAAAACCTGAAAAGAGGAAGAAAATTGGGAACTCTCGCGGCTGGAAAGTCTCAATTCAATAACCACAAATATCTCACTATAATAAGTCGGTCCAAGCTTATTCGTCATCGCATGGACGATCTTGCCGATCTTCCGGAGCCAAGCAATTGCCCGCAGAGTTTAATCCTTACAACGATTGGTTAGGTTTGGAATCCGATGCTTCGCCGCCAACGGATGCGGAGTTGCTCGGGGTTTCCGGCTCGGAATCAGATATTGAGCACATTCGTGCCTCGGCTCGACGGCAACTTGCGAAGCTGCGTGCGATTCGCCCCGGAGACAAGCTCAAGGATTGGACTCGGGTCATGGACGAAATCGAGTCGGCGGAGAAGCGATTGGTCGAAGGACTTGAAAGGACTTTGCCACCGGTCAAGAACCCGGGCAGCCTTCCGACTGCTACGGAACCCCAGACCACTAGGGAAAATCGGCCTTCGAGCGAAACCCTGGCTCCCACAAACGCTACTGAGGAAATTCCTTCGGCAATCCCTCTGACGCCTGACGTTCCACCGGTCGCCGAATCTCCGGCCGCACCACCTGTGTCGGTTCATTCAACTGCGGGCACTTCGCTGCCTTCCGGGACGCCAGCGGACGTGACTCCCGATGTGCCCGCATTCGAGGCGGAAAATACCGGAGATGCCGGTGGGTCCGTATTTATCTCGAAAAGCTCCGGCAAAAGAAGACGGCGTTCCGGTTGTGGGCTGATGATGATCGGACACGCCATCATCTTGTTGGCCACCATTGGCTTCGGCATTTGGTTGTTTTCTGATCCGGGCCGAATATCGCGTTTTCGAGCAGCGATTGGACTTTCCAAGGACTTGCCCGACGAGGCCGGGGCGAACAACAACGATGACCCTGACAAAGGGAGTAAAAACACGACTGACGTCAGGAAAAAGAAGAATCCCAAACAAAACCGTGAGAATCAGAAGAAGAAAAACGGCGAGAAGAAAAATAGCGGAAAGAATCCTTCCAAGGTCGGCAGCGGCAAAACAAAGAAGAACGAAGGTAATTCGAATGACAAATCGTCCAATCAAAAAAAGCTCAGCGGCAAAGATTCGAACGACCCGAATTCAAAAGATGGCAGCAAAACAAACGAGTCGCAAAAAAGCGCGAACAGAAAAGTGGACTATCAGTCGTTGTCCAATGAATTCCGGTTCGGGTTTTTGTCGGTCCTGATCAATTTGGAATTCCGGGATTTTGATTCGGCAACTCAGTGGATGGTTCATCTACAAAAAATGAAACAGACCGCGACAGAAAAACTGGTCATGACTCGCTTGTTGAATTTCGTCGATCACAACGAGATGTTTTGGCAAAGCGTCGAATCATTCGCAGCGAAAGTTGGAGGCGGAAACGAGTTAATGGTGGTCGGTCGGAATGAACCAATCGGAATCGTTGAGTCCAGCGCGAATCGCGTCGTATTCCGGGCTGCGGGTGAAAATCGCCGTTATGCGGCTCGGATGTTGCCTGGGCTAATCGCCGAAACCTTTGTACGCGAGGACAATGCACGCGATGGTCGAAAACAAAAACTGCTTTTGGCCGTTTTTCAGGGAAGTCAAATTGTCCGTCGTCCCGAAAAGAGGCTGGCGGCAATTCGTCAGCTCAACGCACTGGAAGACGATGAAAACTTGACGGTTGAGCAACTGGCCGATTTTCTGGGCAAAGACCTACCGGGTGTATTGAATTGGACTCGGATTGAGAATCCAGCCAAAGGTGAGGTTGTGTCGAAATCGAGACAGATTGAAAGCGACGAAAAATTGTCGAGGGTCAAGACGTGGGACGGAAGCTTTACGCTCGCGGCGCTGCGGGACAAAGAGCCGGTTGAGCAAATGGCCCGACTGGACGTGGCAATGCGATTGGGGGGACGGAACAGCCGGCACGAGGTTTTTGAGATTCTCCTTTATTGTGAAAAGCACTTTGGTGTGTACGATCCGGCTTTGGTCGCGAAACTCATTGAAAATTTCCGGCCGGATCGAAACTCGACCAGCTCAACGGAAATCTTCATCGACAAGATGCTGAGTCGTTTGGACGATGAGAATTACGCTTGGAATCCGACGCGTCGAAAAATGATGCTTAGGAATCTTGGAAAGATGGCTCAAGCGGCCAAGTTGGAAAACGCAGCGCGAAAGATTGAGAATCGGCTTATTTCTGACTGAGCGGCGGCCGATGAAGGATAATTGGGCGGTCAGCGTGGAAGCATTGCTGCAAATTTCCGCAGGAAAACCGGCTTAGGCTGGATTGGCACCCGCGTTTTAACCCCCGAGCGTTGTATCCCCTGCTTATTCGATCTCGCCGATTGGACCAAAATCGTTCACTTTTGGCGAAGTATTTTGATTCCGGGAAGAATCAGAAAAAGTAAGGAATATCGCGTTGATTCCCGTTGCTATAAGCTGTGTTATCTTTATCATTTACGTATTGGTGCTTTCGTTATTAATAGCACCAAAGCGACATTGCGAGACCATTTGATTGCTCGCAAATTTTTTTGCTTTGACTTCGTGAAAATTTTCACGAAGTCGCAAGTTGTTGATATTGTTCGAGTTAGGTCGGTACCTCCGCCCTTCGGTCATTTCAGAAAAGCGAGTGTGGGCTCATGGTCCATGTGATCAAAAAAGGATTAAACGTTCCGATTTCGGGAGCCCCCGAACAAACGATTGATCAAAACGAAAAAGCAGTCACCTCCGTTGGGTTGATCGCAGACGACTACCACGGAATGCGACCGACGATGTTGGTGAAAGAAGGTGACAAGGTCAAACTTGGGCAGCCTTTGTTTGAGGACAAGAAGAACGAAGGCGTTTTGTTCACATCCCCGGGTTCGGGAGTTGTAAGGTCGATCAACCGAGGTGACAAACGTAAGTTTCTTTCGATCATTATTGACTTGGAAGGAGACGAGGAAGAGACCTTTCCTCAATTCGATTCATTCCAGGGAATTGGTGGGCATGCCGTCACCGAAAACCTTTTGAAGTCAGGCCTTTGGACGGCTTTTCGAACGCGTCCTTACAGCAAGACACCGGTACCGTTTACGGTTCCACGAGCCATTTTTGTTAACGCGATGGATACCAATCCCCTGGCGTCGGAGCCGGAGTTGGTGATTGACCGAAATCGCGAGCACTTCGTGAATGGGCTTTCGGTTCTTTCCAATCTGCTGGAAGCTCCCCAAGCGACCTCGGAGAATGCAGAGGGCGAGAAGACGTCTTCATCGGCAAATCATGAGGCGAAGATTTATCTTTGCACTCGAACGGAATCCCGTGTTCCTGGCGGGGACATGGAAAAGGTGCAGCACGAGCAATTCAAGGGCCCCCACCCTGCAGGGCTTCCTGGAACCCATATTCATTTGGTGGATCCAGTCAATCAAAACAAGACGGTGTGGACGATTGGCTACCAGGACGTGATCGCGATTGGGCACCTGTTTGCGACTGGCCGTTTGATGACGAGTCGGGTAATTTCCCTGGCAGGACCGGTGGTAAAGAAACCTCGTCTGATCCAAACGCGCGTTGGGGCTTGTTTGGACGACATCGTCGCCGGAGAACTGAGTTCGGACCATGTGAGAGTTATTTCCGGCTCTGTTTTGGCGGGTGACAAAAGCGAACAAAACCTTAATTTCCTCGGGCGGTACCACAATCAGGTGTCCGTCATCGAAGAAGGCGACCACCGTGAATTCATGGGGTGGCAAAAGCCTGGGGTTGAGAAGTTTACGGTGACACGACTGTACGTCGGTGCGTTGCTGAAGAAAACATTTAACATGACGAGCAATTTGAACGGCAGCTACCGTTCCATGGTTCCGATTGAAACCTACGAACGAGTGATGCCGCTGGATATTCTTCCGACTCAATTGCTGCGGGCTTTGATTTCCAAAGATACCGAAGACGCCCAGGCGCTTGGTTGCCTGGAGTTGGATGAGGAAGATCTGGCTCTTTGTACTTTTGTTTGTCCAGGAAAGTACGAGTACGGCTCCATTTTACGCGACAATCTGACGGTCATTGAAAAAGAAGGGTAACCACGAATCATGTTGTTACGAAAGCTGTTAGATAGCATCGAGCCGCTCTTTACCAAGGGCCCGTTGAAGCTTTTGTACCCGCTCTACGAAGCGAACGATACGTTTTTGTTCAATCCCGGTGATACGGCGAAAGGCAAAACGCATGTTCGCGACTCGTTGGATACGAAGCGGATGATGATCACGGTTGTGATCGCATTGATCCCGTGCATCTTGATGGCGATGTACAACACGGGCTTTCAGGCTTCCAAGATTATTCAACTAAGTGGTACAGAGATCGACACGACTCAGTTGTCGAACATTCGGTACTTGATCATGGAGACGCTGGGAATCACCTACAACTGGGTCGTGGATTTGCCTGCAAATCCATCCGAGCATGCCCAGGCCGCTCATCAGGCTTGGTATGACAATCTTTTGAATCCAGCTGCCGCCATCAATCACATTGTTCATGGTGCCTTTTATTTCTTGCCGGTCTACCTTGTTTGTATGGCTGCCGGTGGCACCAGCGAATTGATTTTCAGTGTCATTCGAAAACATGAAATCAATGAAGGATTTTTGGTCACGGGGATGTTGTTTCCGTTGACTTTGCCTCCTGGGATTCCGCTATGGCAGGTTGCCATTGGGATCGTTTTTGGCGTGGTGATTGGCAAGGAGATCTTCGGCGGGACAGGGAAGAACTTCCTCAACCCGGCTTTGACGGCTCGAGCCTTTTTGTACTTTGCCTATCCGAAACAGATTTCGGGCGACGTTTGGACGGCGGTCGACGGATACAGTGGTCCGACGGCTTTGGGTGCGATTGCATCCGCCAAGATTGCCACCGATGAAGACGGCACCGTCACGGGGACCGTTCCTCAAGTCGTCGAGAGTATTTCAGGAAACGTTCCCGACTATTCCGAGTCCATTGCGACCGGTTCGTCCGGATGGTGGGATTCGTTCTTTGGCAACATTCACGGGTCGATGGGTGAGACATCCGCACTTTGCTGTTTGATTGGTGCGGTGATTCTGATCATGGCGAGAGTCGGTTCCTGGAGAATCATGGCGGGCGTCGTGATCGGGGCAGCCGCGTTCTCGTTCCTGCTCGACTTTTTGCCGAAAGAGGAAACGTCCTTCCACATCATGCCTTGGTGGCATTTCGTGATTGGCGGATTTGCTTTCGGAACGGTTTTCATGGCAACGGATCCGGTTTCCGCGTCGATGACGCAAACGGGCAAGTGGATCTACGGAGGTCTGATTGGTTTCATGACGGTGCTGGTGCGGTCGATGAACCCGGCGTTCCCCGAGGGCATTATGTTGGCCATCCTGTTTGGCAACGTATTCGCGCCACTGATTGACTACTTTGTGGTGCAGGCCAACATCAAGCGTCGCTTGGCGCGCCACGAAAAAAGTTAGACGTTGAACACAGTAAGACGGTTTGAAGACATAACAACAGATGGCTTTCAGTTTTTGAGATAAACGCCATGCATAAAGACAGCTACGCCAATACATTCATCGTCGCCGGGGCCCTGTGCCTTGTATGCTCCCTGCTGGTAAGTGGCGCCGCGGTGATTCTGAAGCCGATTCAGGATGCCAATGTTCTGAATGACCGACGAATGAACATTTTGTTGGCCACCGGTGACTTCAAGCGGGAGGATTTGACGGTCGAGCGGATCAATGAAATCTTTGAAACGAAGATCGACGATCGAATCATCCTGCTGGAAACAGGGGAAGACGTCACCGATTCCCTGGGCGATGCCGAGAAGGTCAGCAAGTACGACCAGGTGAAGGCATCCAAGTCAAATGACGACAGCCTTCGGTTGAAACTGGGTAGCAAAGAGGATTTGGCTCAGATCAAGAACGTTGAGCTCAAGGCTCACGTCTACATCTACACCAATGATTCCGGCGAGAGTTTTTACATCTTCCCGATTCGAGGAAAAGGACTTTGGTCCACGCTGAAAGGCTTTATCGCTTTGAAGTCGGATTTGCGGACCATCGCCGGTTTGACTTACTACGAGCACAAAGAAACGCCCGGTCTCGGCGGTGAGGTCGATAATCCGACCTGGAAAGCCAAATGGACTCAGGGCAAATGCATTTGTGATGAAACAGGAAAAGTTCGCATCAGTGTCGTCACTCCGGAATCGGATCCGATGTTCAAAGTCGATTCGCTTTCGGGTGCCACGATTACATCTCGCGGTGTCGAAAACATGATCAAATTCTGGATGGGCGAATACGGGTTCGAAAAGTACATCGAACGCGTGCGAGCTGAAAACGCATCCGGTTCCGATAACCCATCCGCGTCCCAGAATGGAGACGATTAAGAATGGCCAAAAACAATGCCGGCGAACTGATTGTCGGCCCCATTTTCAAGAATAACCCGATTGCGTTGCAGATCCTTGGGATTTGTTCAGCGCTTGCGGTGACGACCCGAATGGACAAAGCGATCACGATGAGTATCGCGGTGATCTTTGTAACGGCTTGTGCTAACGCATCGGTTGCCCTGATCCGTGAGCGAATTCCAAGTAGCATTCGAATTATCGTCCAGATGACGATTATTGCGTCGCTGGTGATTCTGGTTGACCAGTTCCTCAAGGCCTTTAGTTACGGCCTGAGCAAGGAGCTTTCCGTCTTCGTTGGTCTGATCATCACCAACTGTATCGTGATGGGGCGAGCGGAAGGCTTTGCGATGCAAAACTCCGTATGGGACAGTTTCCTGGACGGAATTGGAAATGGCCTCGGCTACAGTGTCATTCTGGTTGTTGTGGCATTTTTCCGAGAGCTGTTTGGCTCCGGCACGCTGTTTGGCGTGACCATTTTGGATGCTGGTCCCGAGGGGTGGTACACACCAAACGGACTCATGGTTCTTTCACCGAGTGCCTTTTTCATTATCGGCATCTTTATCTGGGTGTTACGAACCTTCCACCGTGAACAGATTGAGGAGGCCTAATCGATGGATCCAGTTTTGGAATTGGTCAATTTGTTCATGCGAAGCGCGTTTGTCGAGAACTTGGCACTCGCATACTTCCTCGGGATGTGCACCTTCCTCGCCGTTTCAAAAAACGTGAAAACAGCGATTGGACTGGGGATCGCAGTGATCGTCGTTCAGGCAATCACGATTCCCGTCAATAACTTGATCTACACCGTGATCTTGAAGGAAGGCAGCATGATCCTTCCGGATGTCGATCTCAGTTTTCTTGGATTGATCAGTTACATCGGGGTGATCGCCGCGATGGTTCAAATTCTTGAAATGACCTTGGATCGTTTTTTCCCGGCCCTCTATAACACGCTGGGGATTTTCCTTCCATTGATCACCGTGAACTGCGCGATCCTCGGTGGCTCGCTGTTTATGGTTGAGAATGAATACAACTTTGTGGAGAGTTGTACCTACGGGGTTGGATCAGGATTCGGCTGGGCGGTCGCGATTGTGGCCCTGGCCGCGATTCGGGAAAAAATGAAATACAGCGATATTCCGCCGGCGTTGCGCGGGCTGGGTATCACATTTATCATCGTCGGCTTGATGGCCCTTGGCTTCCTGGCGTTCAGTGGTGTGTAGCATTCCCGGTGGATAGCATTCGGGCAACTTTATTTTTGAATCAGTCAAGATCATGATCAATCAACTCAGCCAACTTCAAATCGACTTTGGAATTCTGTTGGCACAATCAGATCCCGTTGCCAACACCGAGCCGGCTCAAACCAACCCGGTGATGCAGATTTTCCTCGGTGTGTTTTTCTTCGTTGCCGTGGTCATGGCATTGGTCGGAATTATTTTGGCCGCCAAGAATGCCTTGATTCCCAGCGGTGACATCGAGATCGAAATCAACGAGCAAAAAACTATTCAGGTACCCGCCGGTGGAAAACTGATGGGCGCGCTGGCCGACGCAGGGATTTTTGTTTCTTCAGCCTGTGGCGGTGGCGGTACCTGTGCTCAATGCCTGGTGAAAGTTCACGAAGGCGGTGGCGATATTCTGCCGACCGAAAAAGGGCATATCAACAAGCGGGAGGCCCGTGAAGGTTGCCGATTGAGTTGCCAGGTGGCCGTGAAGCAAAACATGAAAGTCGAAGTCCCCGAAGAGGCCTTCGAAACCAAGAAGTGGGAATGTACGGTCCGATCAAACGACAACGTCGCCACTTTTATCAAAGAACTGGTTCTCGACTTGCCTGAGGGCGAAGACGTCGCGTTCAAGGCGGGTGGATACATTCAAATTGAAGTTCCACCCCACGAATTGCAATACAAAACATTTGACATTGGCGAAGAGTACCGCGGTGACTGGGATCGCTTCAACATGTGGCGTTACAAGTCCGTGGTAACCGACGAAACCATCCGCGCCTATTCGATGGCCAATTATCCGGGTGAAAAAGGGATCATCATGTTGAATGTGCGTGTGGCCAGCCCACCGCCCAACATGGATGTGCCTCCCGGAATCGTTTCCTCATACATTTTTGATTTGAAGCCGGGCGACAAGGTAACCATTTCGGGACCTTACGGGGAGTTCTTTATCAATGAAGAACCTTCGGAAATGGTTTACATCGGGGGTGGTGCCGGAATGGCTCCGTTGCGAAGTCATATTTTCGAATTGTTCAAGCGGCAAGAGACCGATCGAAAGGTTTCCTACTGGTACGGTGGACGGAGTCTTCGGGAGTTGTTCTACATCGAGCAATTCCGCGAGATCGAAGAGAAGTTTCCAAACTTTAAGTTCAACATTGCGTTGAGCGATCCGCTACCGGAAGACAACTGGGACGGTTATCAGGGCTTCATCCACCAGGTGGTCCTCGACAATTACTTGAGTAAGCATCCCGCGCCGGAAGACATTCAGTACTATCTTTGTGGTCCGCCGATGATGAATTCGGCGGTATTCAAAATGCTGGATGAGCTGGGTGTCGAACCTGAAAATATCCGATTCGATGATTTCGGCGGTTAGTCCGGTCCGGCAATCGTAGAGATTGATTTCGCAGCATTTCTGTGGCGTATTGCATGGATCGCGATGCGTCGAGTCCGATTCAATCACTGAGCGTTTCTGGATAGCGTTCAGTTGGAGTCGCTAGGTATGGCGTTACGCTATTCGATCCTTTTGCTGTTTCTGTTCATCGGACTTGGGTCAGCCACAACAACGGCCTTGTCTCAAGAGTCGTTCTCGGGTCGTACCTTTGGCGGTTCGGTTCAGTATCAAGTCAAGTTGTTTGCCGGCGACAGCCCGGTTGATGTTGAGCTCGTAAAATCCAAAGTTGAGCGTCGCCTCAACCGGATCAATGCCTTGATGTCGACTTATGTGAGCGATTCGGATGTTTCCCGCTTTAATTCCTCGAAATCAACGGAGTGGATTGCTGTCGACGCCGAGGTGGTTCGCGTCGTCAAGCGTTCCCTGGAAATCAGTCGGCAGACGGAGGGGGCTTTCGACGTAACCGTCGGGCCGCTTGTGCGACGCTGGAACTTTGGGCCGGGCAAGGAAGAGAAATTTCAGCTGCCTTCAAAGGTGGAGATTGAGGAGCTTCTCCAGCGAGTCGGATTCGAGAATCTCGAAGTTCGAGATGAGCCGCCCGCATTGAGAAAAAATAACCTGCCTGATTTGGAAATCGATCTGTCGGCCATTGCCAAGGGCTACGCCGTTGATGCCGTCGCGGTGGCCCTCGTTGAAGAAGGTATCGCCAGTTTTATGGTGGAAGTAGGTGGGGAGGTTCGCGTTGGCGGAGAAAAGCCGGACGGGTCAAAATGGGCGGTCGGTATTAACGATCCGGCGACGCCCTTGGTGAATCGTTCCTTTGCCGTGACGAACCTGGAAAGCCAGGCCATGGCAACCAGTGGTGACTATCGAAACGCACATTGGATCGACGGAAAACGGTACAGTCATTCCATCAATCCTAAAACCGGTTGGCCGGTCGAACACAACCTGGCCAGTTCAAGCATTGTGGCTGCGGACTGCTTATCGGCAGATGCGTATGCCACGGCGGCGATGGTTCTGGGCGACAAGAAGTCATTGGAAAGCGCTGAAAGTTGGGGCGTTGAGATCTATAACTTGTCGCGCAATGAAGAGAGCGCCAAAGAAGCGTTTTCCTCAACCCAAACAAAAGGGTTTCCGCTAAAGGATTTCAGTGCAACCAAACCCTCGACCAATTGGACCGTTGCGATTGCCGTATTTGCATTTATCCTCGCGATTATCGGCATGTCGGTCGGCGTCATCTTCAGTAATCGCCGAATTCAAGGATCCTGTGGCGGTATCGCCAGCTTGAAGGAAAAACAGGGCGAAGACGTCGCCTGTTCGATGTGCAGCAACCCTTCCGACGAGTGTAAGGAGTTGCGCGAAGCGATGGAGCGAAAACAGGCGGCCGAGTCGCAGAATTCGTGAGCGAATGCTCTTTCGTTTTTAGAAGACTCGTCTAATCGTTTCGATTTTCTTTCAGCGCCTGCCGAAGCTTGGTTGAAAAGTCTTCGTTCAATTCCAGCGTCCGTGCAATTTCATCCATTCGAGATCGGGCCTGCAGTTGTTGAAATGACTCACCTTCGTCGCCAATGATTCCAAGGTGATAAGCCGTTCTCGCGCTAAAACCCGGGAAGACGATTCGCGGGTCGTAATGATGAAGCGGTTTTTCGACTTGTCGGTTGGCGTGAGACACGATGTTGTTCGTGCAATTGTTGAAGAACGTGTGATAAAACTCGGGTTGTTCTTCCAGCTTTTTCACGCGTTGGGCCACGTCACGAAACATGGCTTGAACTTGTTTGGGTGTTGCGTTGCAGCGGTACATGTAGACCCGGTCGTTGCGGCGAACGTGGGTTCGATAGCCAATGGAATCACGTTCATCACTAATCGTGTACATCAATTCGTATTGCTTGTACAAACCACGCGTCGGTGAGTAGATTTCATCGGGTTCACTTCGGATCTCGACACTGACCCCGAAATATTCCATCCCCTTTTCCGTGCGAACTCCAAAGGCCAGGTAGGTGTGGGCAAGCGAATTCAACGCCGTAAATCGCTGGACAAAAAACCAGACCTCTTCAAGTTGATCCAAATGGAAGCGTCGCGTTTGGTAGCGGACTTTGAATTCGGTTTCGGATTGGTACGTCGCATGTCGAACATCCGTGATTTTGACTTGATTATCATTAATCTGGATTGAGGCAACCTTTTCATGCAGCGGGTACCATTCTCGATCCAAGTTGGGCCGAATGGCGAGCCAGCTCAAATAAACCGGGACGATCAAGCCCCAGATTGCGAGTCGTTTCTTCCAGGATCCCTTGATGCGCCAAGCGAACAACCCGACCGCAACCAGAAACCCGATTGAGAGAATCGTCTGCAACAGGGCCGGCAGCAATGGGTGAAAGTACAGCGCGCCGAAACTCCAGAGAATTGCGGCGAACGTTACCAGCCACGCGAGAATGCTAAGCATTCGAAGCAGCCATTGGGTGAGCGGCGTAGAACGTGACTTTTCGTTTTCTTGACTTGCCATAAGAACGAACAAGAAAAAGTAGACCGAAATTAATGAGATTGGCCAGGTCAGACTTTGGAGACCGTAATGCGTCCAGCAAAGCAGTGTTCGACATCCGTGCCGGGTCGCGCTGGGCGCCGATGATAGTTGCCGCAGAATTCGACTTGTTCCCCGTCAAATGAATAATCCATGGGCAGTGCCATTGTGTCGACCTCGCATTCGGTAAACAAGGGATCGCGGGTCCGCCATTGGCATGGGAAATTGACATTCCAGAACTCCCCGGGGCAGAGATCGCGAGTTTGAAGTTCGGCGAATATTCGAGGAATGTTGCTTTCGGCGAGGCTCCAATCGTCTCGGTTTGCCTGCCGGCCACGGTACTGTGAAAAAGCAATGCCCGGCATTCGGAGTTGTGCGGCTTCGCGCACGGCGGCGACGGTCCCCGAAACCGCGATGTCGACGCCCAGGTTGGCACCTTGGTTGACTCCCGAAAAGACCCAATCAAAGGGGCCGAACTTTGCGACGGCGACACGAACACAATCCGCCGGCATTCCATTCAGTCGAAACCGATTTTGCTCGACCTCAACCAACTTCATTTTCCTGTCGAGCGTCATTTGGTGACCGCAACCGGACAGTCCTTCGTCAGGGGCAACCACGGTGACGTTTCCGAGTTTGCTTGCAATCGATTCCAGCAGGACCAATCCGGGAGCATCAAATCCGTCATCGTTGGTAAGCAAGATTCTCATGGCTAGGTCGCGGTTTCCTTAACCTGGATCTCCAGTTGTCGAAACCGCTCGCTCATATCCAAGATCGTTTCGACCGTTTGTTCCTCGGCGCGGGCTTCGGCTCCCAGTTCCATTTCGCTCATGACTTGATCAATGTGGCTTTTCTCCAGTCGATTTTTGAATGCGCTGATCAATACACTGCGTAGAAACTTCCGTCGATGGAAGAACAGGGCACGAACGAATTCGTGGTAGAAGCCAAGGTCCGCAATCCGCGCCCGCTTTTCCGGGCGATGAATGATGTGAATGATGGCCGAGTCGACTTTCGGGCGCGGCCAAAACACGCTGGGGGGCAGAACGCGGACCAGTTCGATATCGCATAGACTCTGCATCCAGATACTGAGCGAACTGTAATCCTTGGTTCTGGGTTTTGCCATGATTCGGTCGGCCAACTCCTTCTGAATCGTCACCGTCAACGTGTCCGGAACGATCTCCGTGGCCATCAAGTTCGAAATCAATGGCGTCGCAATGTTGTAGGGCAGATTCGCAGCCACCTTGAATCGACTTCCTTCGACGCCCGCAAGATTGTCCTGAACCGTTTCCATGACCGTCGGGTGAATCTTATTTTTATTCTTGAGTGCGTCCTGCAAAAGCATCACGATGTTCTCGTGTTGTTCAAGTTCCTCGCGGGCGAGCTGATGAAGGTGGTGATCAATTTCGACCGTAACGACTTTGGCCGCCTTATCGGCCAGAAGATCGGTCAGCCCGCCGGTCCCGGTTCCGACTTCGAGGACAACATCATTGGGGCCCAAGTCGGCGGCCCGCGCAAGCAGTTCGACTATGTTCAAGTCGATCAGAAAGTTTTGCCCATGCTTTTTGTTCGGATAAAGTCCGACTTCTTCAAAGCGTTTTGTCAGGTACGAGATGGTTTGACGTTTGCCGTGGCTCATATGCTTTTCGGTTGTTGACTATTGAATTCTCTGCTTGTCATCTGTCGTTCAACATACTTGGCAAGAATATCGGTTTCGATATTGACCGTATCGCCTTCGTTTCGAACGCCGAGGGTTGTGACTTTCAGGGTGTGTGGAATCAACGCGATACTGAATTGACTGTCGGTCACGTCGACCAGGGTGAGGCTAATTCCATCGACGGCGACGGATCCTTTGCTTGCCATTTGTCGCGTCAATTCGTGGGGAACTTGAAACCAATACTTGGCCCAATCCCCTTCGGGTTCACGATTTACCAATGTGCCGATGGCATCGATGTGGCCCGAAACGAAATGTCCGCCCATCCGCTGCTGGGGCTGAAGTGATCGTTCCAAATTGACAACGGAGCCGGCCGAAAGTTCACCGAGGTTCGTGCGCGAAAGGGTTTCCGTTCCCGCCTCGAAGGCCAACATGCCTTGCTCGACTTCGACGGCTGTCAGGCAGCATCCGTTAACACAGATACTGTCCCCGATCTGAGCATCGGTTGCGACGACGTTGCAGCTGATACGAATCAGGGCACCAACTTCTTTTTTTTCAATGGCCGAGATCGACCCAAGTTCTTCAACTAAACCTGTAAACATTTGCGGGGGGATTCTTAGGAGTTCGCGGCCGTTTGAGGACTCGATTTTGCCCGAAAAAAAGCTGGTTCGCCTCAGAACTCCAATTTAGAAACCAAGTCGCCGTTTTGATAGGGCCTGAATCGTTTGCATACCCTTTGAGGCAAAAAAATTTTGTGCACAATGTCCGGCAGTTAGTTGAAATTGAAGAATGTAACGAACAGGTAATCAAAAGGACCCATCATGATGGATTCGATAGTCAATATTTCCGGCCGGCAGATTCTCGACAGCCGCGGTAATCCAACCGTTGAAGTTGACGTCACACTTTCGGATGGATCTTTTGGGCGTGCTGCGGTCCCGAGTGGAGCGAGTACCGGTGCTCACGAAGCTTTGGAATTGCGTGACGGCGATAAGTCTCAGTTTCTTGGCAAAGGTGTTTTGAAAGCGGTCCACAATGTCAACGAAGTCATTGGCCCCGAATTGATTGGGATGGGCGCGACGGATCAGAGTGACATCGATCTCAAGATGATTGAGTTGGACGGAACTGAGAACAAAGGCAACCTGGGCGCCAATGCGATGTTGGGAGTTTCCTTGGCGACGGCGAAAGCGGCTGCGGATTGCTGTGCCCTGCCCTTGTTTCGCTATCTGGGCGGTGCAGCCGCAAGGCTGTTGCCAGCGCCGATGATGAACATCATCAACGGAGGTGAACACGCAGATAATTCCGTCGACGTTCAGGAATTCATGGTGATGCCTTTGGGCTTCGAGACGTTCAGTGATGGGCTTCGCTGTGGTGTCGAGATTTTCCATCATCTGAAGAAAGTCCTGAGCGAAAAAGGACTCAATACCGCCGTTGGCGATGAAGGCGGATTTGCCCCTGACCTCGGGAGTAACGTTGAAGCCCTTGACCTGATTTGCCAGGCGATTGAGAAGGCCGGCTATCAGCCCGGTGAGCAAGTTCGCATTGCGCTGGACGTTGCCGCCACGGAGTTCTACAACACGGAGACGGGCAAGTACTCGATCGACGGTGGCGAGTTGTCTTCCAGTGAGATGGTTGATTTTCTTGCTGACTGGGCGGCCAAGTATCCGATCTGTTCAATCGAAGACGGTTGCAGCGAAGACGATTGGGACGGTTGGAAGTTGTTGACGGAAAAGATCGGTTCTCAAGTACAACTTGTCGGCGACGATTTGTTTGTCACCAACACGAAGCGACTTCAAAAAGGAATCTCGGAAGGAATCGCGAATAGCATCCTGATCAAGGTTAACCAGATTGGAACTCTGACCGAAACGATCGAAGCCATTCATTTGGCGGCCCGCAACGACTACACAAGTGTCACCAGCCATCGAAGCGGCGAAACGGAAGACGCGACGATTGCCGATCTTGCCGTCGCACTGAATACCGGGCAAATCAAAACGGGTTCGGCTTCACGCAGCGATCGTATGGCCAAGTACAATCAGCTTTTGCGGATTGAGGAAATCCTAGGCGAAGGCGCCGTTTATGGCGGACCCCTGTTTTAGATCCCCGGTGATTTACAATCGCCATTGATCAAGGAGGCAGTGTCCCATCGCAATGGGACCATTTCCCAATCGAGGGGCCAGAAATCGTGAATACCATACAGCCAAAGCCGCGGTCGCTTACAGACTCTGCCGGGTTTTGGCTGGTTTTGTTCTCCGGCTTTGGTTTGGTAATGTTGACGCTACTCGGTCCCAAAATTGCTGATCGATTGGGCCGCAATGATCGGGCCGCGGAATTTCAGCTGCGGAAACATGGCGCCGTCAAGGAAGAACGAGCGCCCCAGAACGCCGATGACAGTGAAGCGAAATCGGATTCCGGAACAAAGAATGGAATAAATGGGATTCCGTCAGGGTCAGACAAACAGATTACGAAAGTGTCCAGCCAATCGAGTTTGATAATCATCAAAGGGATTTTGTTATTGGGCCTCGTTGCGGGGATTTGCATATTGATCTTCGACCGTAGAAAAAAATCCCAAACTCTTGAGCCGCACGATTCGTAAAATCCAGTGGAACAGAATGCTTCAGTTTGAGGGGGTTGCATGAGTTGGATCACGGAAAACCCGTATTGGCTTTGTGGTGCGGGATTATTTGGCCTGGTGATTTCGCTAATTCTCTATTTTCACTTGCAGAACACGAAGCTGCTTATCTTTGCTGCAGCTTCCATCATCTTTGTTGTTTTCGCGTTCGTGACGGAAAGTTTAATTGTTACCGACCGGGAAATTCTTGAAAACGTTGTCCATGAACTTGCCCGCGATGTTCGCAATAACGACATGCAGGCGATCTTGAATCGGATCCCCGAAGACAAAAAAAACGTGCGGAGGGATGTCGAGTTTCTCATGCCAAAATGCGAGTTCACGGCATGTCGAGCTTCAAAGCCGACTATTCTTGGTCTCACCGATCGACAAGCAGAGCTGGATGTTCCGGTGATGGTGTCGGCGAAATATTCGACCGAAGGAACAGGAACCGCGCCGGTTCGCGTGTTTCTGAAACTTGAAAAGCGCGGTGGTGAGTGGAAAATCATCGACTATGGCTACAAATTGAAGGGCCAGTCCGAATTCCGTCGGCGTTGATGCGCCAGGACTAATAACAGGGATCAAATGACACTAAATTTCCCTTCCCGGCTCCTCGGAGCCCTCGGCTCGATTAAACTTGGGTGGCTGAGTAGGGAGCGGTTGGCTGGGCGTTTGGGCCTTGGTACGTTCAGGCTTCGGCACATTCAGGCTTCACCTTCAGGCGTCGGGCCCAAGACTTCCCGGGATCCAGTATCACGCAGCGCGTTTTCAATTCACTTTGAACATCTACGATCCATTTGGCGAGCAAAGACGATTCGGTGAACCGGAGTCATACGTTGGCCCGGATTCGTTCGATGATCCGGATCCGTTTGGCGTAAAGAAGCAGACGCGACCGGCGGAGACCGGGATTCGTCACGACTACCGCTATGTTCGATGGGGGCTTCTCAGCAATATCTTCGGATACCTTGTTTGTTTTCCTTTGGCTTCCTTTGTGTTCGGAGCGATTCAGCTCCAAGCGAACTTGGATGCCAACACGGTCATGATTGGTTCCTTGGTGATTGTTGCGTCGATTTTTGCAATGGTCGCGTCAATCATCATTGCGTCCATTTTGTTCATGGCAGCCCCCAATCCGAACGAACGTCGACTTGCGATGATGTACGTCGGTTTTCATCTCGTGGGTATCATCCTCGAATCCATCGACAAGTTTGTCGGATTTGGCGGATGGATGATGGTGCTTTCCAAATTGTTGACAGGAATCGGGATGTTCGCCCTGTTGGATTTCTATGTCCAGATCGGCCACAACGTGAACAATATTCG
Source organism: uncultured Pirellulaceae bacterium (assembly GCA_964434955.1). Taxonomy (GTDB): domain Bacteria; phylum Planctomycetota; class Planctomycetia; order Pirellulales; family Pirellulaceae; genus JANQLU01. The sequence continues at coordinate 7,129 of CAYSXI010000026.1, read as the reverse complement.
ATTGGTCGAATCGGGGCAGCAATTCAAACAAGTATTCAGTGGCGTTTTGATTTTTCTTGTTTTGGCGGTGTTTCTTCCACTGCCGCAAATGGGTGTGATCGTCGTCGTTTTCGTTTTTCTGGCGACGGTTCTTATTCGTTACGGTTTGCTAATGCTCAATGCCTACCGCGCCGTAAACATTCCGTAATCACTTTGCTTGACTTGAAAAAAAACGGGGACCAGAATCGTTGATCGAGAAGGAGTGAAGATGACGATTCAGTTCAACTGCCCCAAGTGCGGATATGTATTGAAATGCCGCGAGGAGTTTCGCGGTCGGCAATTTGCCTGTCCCAAGTGCACGTCCCAGGTCCAGGCGCCTGTCGCCATTGCGAACCCGACCGAGATACAACCAGTTCCCGATTCGACGGGAGTCGAAAACGATGCGTGGACGGAGCAAAATCGCGACTTTCTCGAGGCGGATTTTGGGGCGGATGTGGACGTCAGCTCAGCTCCCGTTCCAAGGTCCATACAAAAAAACAATCCCAACATGCGGCCTTCGGGACCTGAGAGCGGTGGTCGGAAGAAATCGCAGAAAATGTATCACGACCCTGAGCAACTGGGGTCGGAAGTTTTTGTCGCCGAGAAATTTGCCAACTCGCATTTATTTCAGAAAACGGCCTTGGCGTATGTGGTTGGCCCGGCATTCCTGTATTTGATTGTCGGCGGAGTTGTTAGTGCAACCGGTTCGGCCGTTTTGCGTGGGATCGCCGGCGAGCAAGAAACGGTCGCGATGCTTCTGCTGATCCTGTTCAACTTGGTGTTTTGGGGATTGTCCATACTCTTCTTTGCCGCACGCATTTACTTCTATATCGACGCAATGAAAAGCGCGAAGCTTGCCATAAGAGAACGAGGCATCGAATTGAATTACATGTCTTTCTTCTCATTCAAGAAAAGTCTTTATTTGATCCCGTTTGAAAACTTGAGCGGGATCGAAGGCGGAGACAAAGCGGGCATGATGAATTCGGGGTTCATGAGTTTCATGATGATCGTCAAACCATTTACGTCCCGAATGGCCATGTCGGGAGCACGGAAAAACAATATGGTGATTGGGCGAACCTTGGGAGGGCAGCTTGTGGTCTACCATATCGTCAACGTGTTCACGCGCCAGGGACTTTATGGATTCCTCTGCCATCTCAAGAAACTGCCGCAGAAAGTGCCGGTTTCCTACCGCCCGGAATGAATTCCTCGGATTCCCATGTTGCCGCCTTTTCGATGGTTTGGCATCTGCGATAATGGCTGCCAGCAATAATTTTTTCTCTTAAGAAGCGGCACACGATTGTGAGTGACTCAACTTCCGTCGATTTGAAAGACTACATCCGGGATGTACCGGATTTTCCCAAGCCGGGAATCAATTTTAAAGACATCACGCCTTTGCTGGCCGATGGTGAGGCTTTTCGCGCCGCGATCTCGATGTTTGCGAATCGTTATCGCGACATGAACGTTGACAATATCGTGGCGGCGGAAGCACGCGGCTTTATTTTTGCGGCTCCACTCGCAGTTGAACTTGGCGTGGGTTTTGTTCCCGTCCGCAAACCGGGAAAACTGCCCTATGAACGCCATTCGTTAAGCTACGAGCTGGAGTACGGGACCGACACGCTTGAGATGCATATCGACGGCGTTGAGGAAGGTCAGCGCGTTTTGATCATCGACGACCTGTTGGCGACCGGCGGAACCGTGGGGGCTTGTTGCCAGATGGTCAAACGCTGCAAGGCCGAAGTGATTGAATGCGCCTTCCTGGTGGAACTGGATTTCCTTGAGGGGCGTCAACGTCTCGATCCATGCGATGTTTTCAGTCTGATTCACTATTAGGCGGGTGACTCGCAGGCCGCAACGCACGATTTGTTATTTGGCGACGCTGGTTTTGTTTTTGGCTCCGCTGATTTTGTTTTTGACTATGCTGGGCACGCTGTTCAGCTGGGATGGCTATTTCGGTGGGAAAGCGGGCGACTTGATTGTCAAGCGAAACCCATGGCGCCATGATGCCTGATCCTTAGTCGGGTACTTTCCAAACAAATTCCGGGTCCTTCCATTCGCCTTCCAGGCAGATTCGCCACTCATTTCCGAATTTGCGCAGGTAAGTTTTGATTTCGTAGGAACTTACGATTTCGATGGATTCGTCTTCGCCGGCTCTTTTGTGATAAGAGTAAAGCAGTCCTTCATGAGTGGCGACCGCTCGATTCCCATCGACGATGACCGTGGATTTTTTCTTCCCGATGTTTGGCTTGTTGTCTTTATTAAGTATTTCCAGAGAACCTGCCAGAAATGAATCCATGTCTTTGATTTTTTTGGTTGCATGATTCAGGAATTCTTCGAGCGATTTGGACGATTCGAGTAGTTTGTCCTCATCGACACCATGCCGCTTGAAAAAAGCAGTTGCCTGGCTGTGTTTTGGCTCGGCCACCGTACCTGCTGCAAACAGGATCTCGAAAAACAGGAAGCGTTTATACTGTTTCGAGAGGGTTTTGACGGATTCCAGTTGGGAGTTTTGTTCCAAACCCTTCCGGTAAACTCGAAAAGCGGCCTTCGCCGTCGAGCGATCAACTGGTTTGGGATTTTGTTGAGACTTGGTTTGGCCCGTCAGGTGATTCTCGGTGACCGCCGAAAGAACGAACATCAGGAAAACAATCAACCATCCTTTTGGGAAGCTCATAATCGGTGCCGGTTGGGTTGGATTCAGCGTGACAAAAGCGAAACCCGGTTGCTGCCCCATTTGTTTCAGCTTGAAGCTATTCGATCGCTTCGAATTCGAAAAATGCAAATGCAAAGTGGACGGCCAGAACGTACAGCGTCGCCCATAGAATCGTGGCCGTTACCGAGCGACTGACATCGGAGGTGGAATTCTTGTTTCTAATTCCCTGGTAGTAAGAAATAACGCCAGTACCAAATCCGCAGCAAACCAATTTGAATAGCAGCCAACCAGTTCCATAGTAGAACGTTTCGCCGAGAACCCGCAGCTTCTGGTGAAACATTGAATCCCAATAGTCGGGACCCTGGACGGGGTGGGTCGTCACGTAGGCGATGAGGCTGGTGTATTTGGCGGCAAAGAAGGCGATGAGCGTAAGTATCGGCGTCCCAATCAAAAATGAAATCATGATGGGAGTGAACAGGTAGCTTCTCGAAGTTGTTCCGAAAGTCAGAAGCGCGTCGTTCTGGTTGCCAAATTGTTTACCGCCAACATCCGAGGTAACCGCCGCTCCGCACCGGGCGGCGATTAAAACCGTCGCGATGATAGGCACAAAAATTCGGTAAAGCGTGAATCCGATGGCCAACAGCAGGTTGTCGTCCAATAACGGTTCCGTGTATTTCGCGTAAGGGAGAAACTGGAACGTGAAATGGGTCGTCACGAATCCGACAATCACACCGGCCATGATCAAATAAAACCAGGCGGTTGGCCCCGCCACCAATCGGGCGTAATGCGCCAGGTAACGCAGACCCCATTTGGGACTTCGCCAAACCGGGAGCAGGCTGAGCAATCCAATCAGGAAAGCTTCCAGGCATCGTGTGGTTCCCTCGAAAAAGCCGGACAGCCATTGCGCCCACCGCGGCGATTGCCGGTTGGCATCCTGGTCCGCTTTTTCATTGACGGTTGTGGCCATGGGGGCCAGCAACTTTTCCAGTTGCTCCCATTGTTCCCTGGGGACTTCACGCAATTCCTGTTTTGAAGGATCCAGAACAATCACGCGATCCGCAATTGGAACGAGCGTTTCGTAGTCATGGGTAACGATGATCGACGTCTTTTGATACTCGTTGTGCGTGTCACGAATGAGCGAAGCAACTTGTCGACCGGTCGAAGGATCCAGCCCCGAAGTCGGTTCATCGTAGAGAATCACCGGTGGATTGAATGCCAGGGAGCGAGCAATCGCCAGGCGTTGTCTTTGTCCTCCACTGAGCCGGCTGGTCGGCACATCCTTGGGGACATTCAATTGTTCCAGTAGTTTTTCGGACGCAATTCGCTTACCTCGACTATGGTCTGAGGCAAAAGCAACATTCGCCTTGGGCGAAAGTTCGTCGAAAAGCGCAAAGGACTGGAAAACGACGCCGACGCTTCCTGGCTTTACCGGTGAGCCATCCACCTGCACTTGACCCTGAAAGTGAATTCCATCTTTGCCCTTGGACCCGAGGAGCCCCGCAATGATTCGCATCAAGATGGATTTTCCGACGCCACTGGGACCGACGATAATGGTGATCTGCTCGGAGGAGAATTCGGCGTTGGTGTCTTGGAGAAGCGTTCGCGTTCCCGCCTTTACGGTCAGGTTGTGTACCGATACTCCTCGCTCTGTTCGACTATGGTCTGAGCGACGATCTGGATCTGCGTGCGCAGTATCTTTTTCGGAATTCTTTTCGTTCACAACATCATTCCTTATCGAGGCACGTGGAATGGGTTGTGCGTGTCGCCCTGTCCGAGAACGACTTTCATCGTGTTGACCGGCGTGTCCGTCGTCGTCTCAATCTCGGCTTGGTGTAAAACAAACCAGCGAGCGTCCTTTTTCAGAATCTTGTATCGCAGGACGCGAGAGAACTCGGGTGTGATTTGTTTTTCAGGATTGCCAAAGAGCTCTTCCCCGATGGCCGCGACCGTTGGTTCGAGTCGTTCGCTGGTTCGTGCCATGGCTTTTTTTGCCTGCTCGCTCTTCCAATGGCTCTCAAGCTTGTTGAGGAGATTGCGATTCTTGATGAACACTTCGTTGATGATTTCGGCGGTCAGCTTCTGCACTTCTTTGTCGTCGGCAATTGTCATCAACGTTTCACCAACGACTTTTCGGACCTTCTTGTTGTTCGCGATTTTATGGATGATTCGTTCTTGAAGCATGATTAACTCATCCATGTGATTCTGAATCACGGGCACGGCGTCTTTCCGCACGAATCTTTCAAACTCTTTTTTTGTCAAGTCGCGTTTTGGCAACGGAGTCGAATCGTAGAGAACCCGCCAACCGAATCGAAACAGCGACGCCTTTTCCCAGATCTCGTGGCCAAGTTCGTCAACCAGATCATGCGATTCTGCTTGAACGATGGGCCAAATCTCATTCTCCACTAACGGGATTAAATCTTTTTTGACAATGTCCTCGCGGTAACGATTCCCGATCTTGCGAAACTCATCTTCCCGTTTGGCGAAAGCTTTTCGCAGATCTTTTTCGATGAGAGGCATCGCGTCTCGCAAGGCGTTTTCAATAATCGGACGAAAGTCGGCAACGATCTCCTTTTGATGGGCGATGTAAGCCTCGGTAATGAGTTGGCCAATACGTTCGCGGCGTTCAGGTGGCAACATCATTCGAACGACCCATTCGATTTCTCTGGGTGTGTCGTGATAGGCCAGCTGGTCGTTTGGATCGAGTTTGGGACTGCGAGAATAAAACCGCACGTAGGCGGTCTTGCACTCGATCGCTTCCATTTCGGTTGAGTCAACGGATTCGACGCGTACGACTTCGCCGATTCGGATGTATTGATCGCCATCAAACCAGAACACCGGGTCGCCGTATCGGACCCGTTGTGGATACTCAAATTCCACTTTTACCATTCGGCTCGGTTGCGCAATGAACTGAGAAACTTGGGAGAAAGCATGAGGCTGTTTTTGTTCGGGGTTTTTTTGAAAGCCAAGCCAAAGCAAAGCAGCAACCGCGACCCAGGCAATCACGCCGATGACCAAACGGTAGTTGCTGTTTGACGATTTCAAATTCGTAACTCACGCAAGACGAAAAATTTCCTATTCGCTATTTTCGGCATCTTGTAACCGAAGGTCAATTTTTTGAGCGAAACGAAGGGCGAGGAAAACTTTGCTGAATATATCGATAAATCGTTCGCAAATCCGAATCGAAAAACTTGGACACTTGAATTCAGTCGGGCAAAAAAAAATCAAAAAAGTTGAAACTTGAAGCCAATAACGTGATTCAGAGCCGAGGGTCATTTTCAATCTGCTCAACTCGTATTCGTTTGGTCACCGGAAACGAAATTGTTTCAGACCGCATGCTATTCATCTTTGTCCTTTTCAAGTGAAGAAGAATGGTCGTGGATGATCTTCCATTCTCCCTTCATTTTTTTCATGACCAGCGAGAAATTGCCTTCTGGATTTTCATTCGACATTTTTAGATGCCAGCGGCCCAAAACGAAGCAGCTGTCATCGCCCAACATTTCGATTTCAAGATTGTCGAAACGAAGCTTTCCCATCTCCGCATCACCCGTCTGATATCGCTTCTTGTACCGATCGAACGTTTGTTGCCATCCTCGGGTCGTTTGTCCACCGGCGCTGAACGTTAGCTTTTCGGATTTCCAGTAGGTTTGCATGAACCCTTCAAGATCTTCCTTATTCCAACAGTCGACCTGGGTTTGCAACAGCTTGCCGATGGATTTCTTGGTCGCGTCATTGGACGCGGACTTGTCCTGTGCGTTCAAAAAGTTGGTTGCGAGTGCGAAATACGCGACAACGATCATGCCGCAAATCGAAGTTGAGTTCATGGGAATCCTCTGATGGGTTTCTGGTTGATTTTAGCGTCGGTCCGGCCGATTCGCAGTCGATAATCGTTACTTCGCTGGACTTTTAAACTAGACTAAGCCGATTCTCGCCGTTTTTGGTTACTGAGGTTTCGAGAGCGAAATGAAGAAGATTCTGATTTTGTTGGCCATCGTTGCCACGATTACCGTGGTCGTGCCAGTTGAGGCTCGAAGCCAGTCCAAGAAGCCCAACGTCATTTTTATCCTTGCCGACGACTTGGGTTACGGTGATCTCGGATGTTTCGGACAGAAGAAAATTCAAACGCCTTCTTTGGATCAGATGTCAAAAGAGGGCATGAAGTTCACGGACTTCTATTCGGGCTCAACGGTATGCGCCCCTTCAAGATGCGTCCTAATGACCGGATACCATACCGGCCGATGTTGGATACGCGGCAACAGCAAGCAAAGTCTGCGCAAGGATGACTTTACGCTCGCAGAGTTCCTTCAGAGAAAAGGCTACGCGACTTGCCTTGCCGGCAAATGGGGATTGGGAGGCGAAGGCACAACGGGTTATCCGACCAAGCAAGGGTTCGATTCTTTTCTGGGGTACGCGGATCAGTCCCATGCCCACAACTACTATCCAGCTTTTTTGAATGAAGGCGAT